>DATBAT010000482.1:0-28788 GCA_036271375.1 Terriglobales bacterium | reverse complement strand
GCGTCATCGAATGATGGACGCTTGCCGCGACGGACGTCTCCATACAAGGTGAACTGCGAGACGGCTAGCACGCTGCCTCCAACGTCTAGGAGCGAGAGGTTCATCTTGCCGTTTTCGTCTTCGAAGATGCGTAGTCCGGCGATCTTTTCGGCTAGATAATCGGCTTCGGTTTGGGTGTCGGACTTGCTGATGCCCAGCAGCACCAACAGTCCGCAGTCGATTTTCCCGCAGACTTCGCCGTCTACCAATACCTGGGCACGGGTCACGCGCTGGATCACGGCTCGCATAAATTGATCTCGCGCTCAACAAAATGCCCCGCCCAAGCAGAGCTTGAACGGGGCACCTTCGGAACTAAATTCCTAACTCGCTTTACGGGCTTCTTCCAAGACTTCGTCTAGCGCGTTGGACAGATGATTGGCGCGCTTGACGTAATCGACCTGGCCGCCATCCTGGTTGCGGCGCAGCAGGTGGTATTCATCGGCGATGTTCAAGGCGGCTAAAACCGCCAGGCGCGCGGTGTCCACCGTATGGGTCTGCTCGGCGACGGCACGCATCTTCGAATCGACGTACTCCGCCAGTTTGCTGATGTACTCGGGATCGGTGCCCCGCAGATTGTAGCCTTGATCGAAAATTTCGACGCGAACGCTTTCGTTGGCGGGTGGTTTTACGATGGGCTTGCTGGCCGTGGCCATAGTTCCGCTCCTCTTCCGCTAGATTGCTAACTAGCTTGCGGCTTGCTCTTCGGCCAGAGTCTCGATCTGTTGCAGCATCTTTTCGACGCGTCCGCGAATCTCTTCGCGCTCCTTGCGCAGACGGACCATTTCCTTGCGCATGGTTTCGAACTCTTCTTCCCGTTCTTCCAGTTGCTGGCGCAGCCGCTTGACGTCGCGCTCAATTACAGTCTTAGCTTCGCGCGCCGACTTGTATAGTTCAATAGTGCGATAGACTTTCTCTTCCAGCGCCTGAAAATCGTCAGCAGGAACCTGCGCTGATACCTCTTCTTCCAGCTTCACAGACATGGGCTTTTCCCCGAGAAGGATTCTAACTAGAGCGCAGTATAGCGCTCATAAAGCTGTGGAAGCTACGCTAATCCGTGATGCGCTTTTTAGATTCGGGCTTGAACCAGCTCTTTTCCTAGGGAAAGCCGCTGCTCGAAGAATGCCTCGACGCGGCGAAGAATTTCCGACGCGTCGCGCGCTTCGTAGATTTCCTTACGTAGTGCCGCCCCGCCGTGAACTCCGTGGGTGAACCATGAGGTGAACTGTTTCATCTTGCCAGCGGCGTCGGGGAATCCTTCTTCGATCAACATTTGAAAATATGTGCGGATCATCTGATAGCGGTCGGCTTCTGTGGGCTCATTGAAACCGCCGGTGGCGCTGTACTCGGCGATCTGGCGGAAGATCCAGGGATTCGACGGCGCCATGCGGCCGATCATCACGGCATCACAGCCGGTTTGCGCGACCATGGCGGCAGCGTCTTGTGGAGTCCGAATGTCGCCGTTGCCAATCACGGGAATCTTGACCGCCTGCTTGATGGCGGTGATCCATTCCCAGCGCGCCTGCCCGGAGTATCCCTGTTCGCGGGTGCGGGCGTGCAGGGCGACCGCGCACAGGCCGCAGTCCTCGGCCATCTTAGCCAACTCTACGCAAACGATCTCTTCGTCACTCCATCCGGCACGGAATTTCACGGTGAACGGAATGGTCACGGATTTACGCACCGCTTCGAAGATTTTGCCGATCGCTGGCAGATCGCGCAGCAACCCGGAGCCTCCGTTGCACTTCACAACTTTCTTAGCCGGGCAGCCGAGGTTCAAGTCGACGAGATCGAATCCCAGGTCTTCGACCATGCTGGCAGCCTGCGCCATCACCGACGGATCGCTACCAAATAACTGCGCGGAGATGGGATGTTCGTCCTCGTAAAAATGCAGATAGCGCTTAGCCTTCTTGTCATTGCCGCGCAGGATGCCGTCGGCCGAGGTGAACTCCGTCATGATGAGGCCGCAGCCGGTGAGGTTTTTGATGAAGCGGCGGAAGACGGTGTCGGTGACGCCAGCCATGGGCGCAAGGACCGTGGCTGGGGCGATCTCGATGCCCCCGAGCGATACGCGCGTCGGAACGCCAGCCGGGATGGGGGTATCGCCCATCCGGTCAGGAGCCGGGGTTTCCCAGTATTTGCGCATCAATTGTATTTTACCGCGTGGCCCGAGGGATCATGGAGAACAGGAGGAACTACCTGGGGGCGAGTGCGTGTGACATTTCTTGATGCCGCCGCCGCACTGAGTTCATGAAGAACAATCTTGCCCCGGTTGCCCGAGGCAAGAACATGATTTAGCGCGTGAAAAGTGCGATCAAAATTACGATGGGAAGCGGGACGCCTAAGAGCAAAAGCAAGATAGAACGCATAATAGCCTCCTGGAAAATAAATGACTAAACCAACGGCACATTGTCGCGCTGCCTGCCCCCAATAGTGGCGGCGTAGCTAGCACAGAACGCTCCACTTAAGAGAGCTACGAAGATCCAAAGCGACAGATGAGCCAGCGACTTGCGAGCCTTGTCGGCGGTTTGTTGGGCGTCGGCGAAGATCTCGTCTACTCGCTTATCGGCTTCGGGCTTGCTGAGTCCGGTGCGCGCGGAAACCAACTGGCTGAGGTACGCTTCGTCGGACGGGCCCATCGTCTTGGCGGCGAGAGCGTGAGCGAAGATGCCGGTGACTTCCACGCGCTGTGCCGTGTCATTCGCGATCGGATTGCTGGATCGCAACAGGCTATCGACGAAATAGTTGTCGGCAGGATCTGCGTTGCGGGTCGTCGGAGTACCCGCGAGGGATGCGGCGGCAGTTGCCAGTAACGAAGCCGTGACGACCAGGCCGACGGCCCAGACTAAAAGCCCGTGAGCGGTATCGCGGAAATAGACTTCGTCAGTGTGGACCTGCACCCACTTGGTGCGGAGACGGCCGGCAAGATATCCGCCCAAAGCCGAAGCGAGAATTTGCGTGACGATCAGCCAGACGACGGCGGCGCCACCAATGGTGGAGGCGGATGCGCCGGTGTTAGCCCAAGGTGAGACCACGGAAAACCCGAAACCGGCACCGAGCGAAATGAGAATCAGCGACAGTGCGGCGGCGACAAAAGCACCACCAGCGACCGCTGCCCAGGAGATTCCAGATGAGTGAGCTTCGTTCCTGCCGGGGATTTCACCAAGTGTAGGCGCGCGATCCGTAACCGGGCGCGGAGCCAGAGATTGTTGCATAGGATTTACCTTCCTTTGCGGCGAAGTGCGAGTATGTTGCTCGCGATACCGGGCGAGACCACCTCTTAGTGGTTCGCCCGGTAGCTGCGAGTTGCTTGGGAGCGGTTAAGAAGTTTCTTAGGCAATCTTGCGTTTGGTTTGCGGCTTGGCCGGCACTTCGTCTTCTTCCTCTTCGTCGGCGTCAGCATCCGCGTCGGAGTTGGCTTCGGCGTTGATTTCCTTGGAAAGTTCGGTGAGCTTCTGGTCTGTCGCTTCTTCTTCCGAAAGAGTCTCTTCGAGAAGTGCAACGTGCTCGGTTTCGCCAAGTTCTTCGGCGAAGGCGCGGGCGGTTCCATAGGCTGCAATCTCGTAGTGCTCGACACGTTGTGCGGCACCGATCAGTTCTGCGTCTAACACAGCACCTTCGAAATCTTCTTCGGTAACTTCCGAGCCTTCGGTTATCAGGCCTTCCATGCCTTTGCACTTTTTGCCCTTGGGGCTTTCGTCGAGAAGATCGAAAATCTGTTCGAGGCGTTGCACGTGTCCTTTGGTCTGTTCGAGATGTTCTTCGAATCCCTTACGAAGTTCGTTAGAGGACGCGGCCTTGGCCATTTTGGGGAGGGCTTTCACAAGCTGGGTTTCAGCGCTGTAAAGGTCTTTCAGTTCGTCGATGTAAAGTTCTTTCAATCCTGCGGTTGCCATAATGACTCCAGTGCCAAAAATTAAGCAGCAACCCTGTGATTGCGGAAGAGCGCGTGCGGATGTCCCGGAAAAAGCTCTACAGAGAAGAAGTTTGCGGTGTACTGGATTGCGGAGTCAGAGAGCGAACATCCACGCGGGAAAGTTGTGCTGGTGTTCTAAAACTAAATCCCTCTGTGTGATTCTGTTTCACAGAGGGATCCAGATCAGATCCGAAATTTCGAGACGACGCTTAGTCTTTCAACGGCACCATTGTTTGGTCGGAGCCACAGAACGTGGCTACGCGTTGCAGGCCGCCTTCGGGATGATTGACGATCATCACCGGGCCGTAGCAAAACACGGCGTGGCCGGAGTCGGCGAAGTACCATTTCCCGCCTTTGCGGGCCTGTTTGGTGACTTGCTGGTCAACCGGCTTAGGGGCCGGGGCTTTCACGGCTGCTCCGGGGAGCGAAATCGAAAGTAAAAGTGTGGCCAGGATTTTCATATAGGTCTCGTTTCTAAAATCCTTCTGTTAAACCAATGACCGGTTGCGGCGCTCGTCCGGTGTGTCTTCGGTGTCCTTAGGCGGCTTCAAGGGGAACGCCTTCTGGATCCGGTGAGTTCTTTTCTGTGTGGCTACGTTCTCTTGGGGATTCGCCTGGGAAGACGGAGTGTGGCTCTGGGACGACGGAGTTTGAACCTGGGGTTGCGACTTTAACGGAGTAGCGGGTCTGGGGTGCTGCTGCTGTTCGATGGCGCCCTTACCTTTTAGGGAAGTAAGTTCGACACTGTCCTGAAAAAGCTGGTGGATCAAAGAGCGCTGATTGGCGATGGTGCGTCCCTGCTCTACGACCAGAAATGCCAGGAGGCCGTAGGAAATCAGGAAGAGAACCACGAGCAACGGTAGAAGCTGCTGTTTCGGTTTCTCGGGTACGATTGCTACCGTTTCGTCTTGCAACAGGTTCAACACCGTGCCACCCCAATCACTGCCCCAGTTAGCGGGCACCATGACAATTGCAGCTAGTGCGCCAAGTTGGGACAGATGATTAAGTGATTGATAAAAGGCCGGTTAGACGATTTTCGAAGCGTAAGAATTCAGGGAAAGTGTGCAAACCTCTGCACATTTTAGGCGGGCGTTTGTTACGGGAGTTTATGACCTGCTAAATTTTGTCACTTTGAAGGCGTCGGCTACTTCGATCCCATCACCAGCTTGGCGATAGTCGCCAGCTGCATGTTGGAGGTGCCTTCGTAGATCTTGCCGATCTTGGCGTCACGCCAAAACTTTTCGACGGGATAGTCCTTGGTGAATCCGTAACCGCCGTAGATCTCGACTGCCAGCGACGTCACCCGCTCCGCCACCTGCGAGGCGAACAGCTTGGTCATGGCGGCTTCCTTTACAAAAGGAATGCCAAGGTCTTTCATCCGCGCGGCGTTGTAGACCATGAGGCGGGCGGCTTCGATTTCGGTCGCCATCTGGGCGATCTGGAACTGGATTCCCTGGAAGTCTGAAATTGATTTGCCGAATTGTTTGCGCTCCTGTGCGTACTTGCTGGCAAACTCCCAGGCACCACGGGCGACCCCCAGCATTTGCGCGCCGATGCCGATACGTCCCTCGTTCAGGGTCTCAATCGCGATCTTGTAGCCCTTACCCACTTCGCCAAGAACGTTTGACTTTGGGACCTTGCAGTCTTCGAGAATCAATTCGCAGGTCGACGACGCGCGAATCCCCAGCTTGTCTTCCTTCTTGCCGACGGTGAATCCGGAAAAGTCTTTCTCGATGATGAACGCCGTTATTCCTTTGTAGCCGGCCGCGGCATCAACCGTGGCAAACAGGATGAAGATGCCGGCCTCCTTACCGTTGGTGATCCAGAGCTTGCGGCCGTTGAGCACATAGTCGCTTCCCTTGAATTCTGCTTTGGTTTGCAACGCGAAAGCGTCAGACCCGGAGCTAGCTTCGCTTAATGCGTAAGCACCGACAGTGTCTGCCGCCATCTTAGAAAGAAATATTTTCTTCTGCTCTTCCGTCGCCCAGCGCACCAGCGCATTGTTCACCAGCGTATTCTGCACATCGACGATTACACCCGCCGAAGCGTCCACGCGGGAAAATTCCTCCACCGCGAGGATCGCCTCAAAAAACTTGCCACCACCACCGCCGTACTGCTCCGGGATTTCGATGCCCATCAAACCAAGCTGGAAAAATTGATGCAGCAGCTCTTTGTCGAAAATGCCCTTTTCGTCCATCTCCTTGACGAGGGGGCGCAACTTGTCGTCAGCGAATTGCCGGATGTTGTCGCGAAACAATTGTTCGTCTTCGGTAAGCGTGGTGATCGGTACAGGCGCGGTTTCAGACATGGAAGACCTCGGCGGAGAATACGGAAATCTTATCACCGTAGTTGTGCCGGCAATGCCACCGAGTCATCCCTCCCAAACGAAAATAACGGAGGGTATAAACTTCTTCCTTGAGCGAAGAAGTCGGGAGGAAAGCCAACATGCGGGTGGTTCCAATTTCTCAGGAAGAATGCCGTGAGCTATTGAAGCGTACAACCATCGGGCGACTGGGATGCTCTCTCAACAATCAGCCGTATGTGGTTCCCGTCTCCTTTGCTTATGAGCCCGAGTTTGTTTACGTTTTTTCAACCTTGGGCAAGAAAATCGAATGGATGCGGCAAAACCCCAAGGTCTGTCTGGAGGTAGACGAACTTGGAACTCGTTCAAACTGGACAAGTGTGGTTGTGACGGGGTCTTACCAGGAACTGTCCGAGCAAAAATACCCTGCGGAACGCGAACACGCTATGGAGCTACTCGCGCACCAGTCGGAATGGTGGCGAACTCCGCTGGCGGAACGCCGCGAACAAACCAGTGATTCTTTGATTGAACCGATCTTCTTCCGCATCGACATCTCCTCGATCAGCGGCCTGCGAGCCGAGCCGTAGCTACTTTAACTGGACTAGATCGTTGGCTGAGATGCTCGGCGGCGAAGGGCGTTGCGGCGCACGCCATGAATCCATGATGGATATCTGGTGGACACAGGAGACTGTGCAATTAGGCGCACAGCTTTTCTCGGTTAGATATTCGCGTCGAATGTCTTCCTGCGTGTAATTTTCCAGCGGAATTCCAGGATATCCCCGCTGCTGCGAACAATAGTGCACCAGCCCGTTTTCGCAAATATAGAGATAGCGCGCGCCCGCGCGGCAACGCCAGTCATTGGGTTTGCCCTGAGCGATGTTTTCCTGAAAGGAATTGATGCGCGTAAAGCTGCGCTTGCCCAGCGCCTGCATCTGGTTGTAGACGTCGCGCTCTTCCGCACCCAGTGGCTGAACTTGTCCGCTGCCGTCGTGAATGATTCCGATGGTCGAGGTAAATCCCAGTTCCAACGCGCGTTTTCCGATGGTCAACGCATCCTGCGGATTGCTTACCCCGCCGCCCACCACGGAATTAATGTTCACGTGGAAGTCGGCGTGTTCCGCCAGGTTCTGCAATTTCTTGTCGAGAACTTTCAGGCTCTTCTTGGAAACGTCGTCGGGGATAACGTTGTCGATGGAGATTTGCAACCACTCCAGTCCGGCCTTGTTCAGACGCTCGATGCGTTCCGGGACGAGAAAATATCCATTCGTGATCAGCCCCGACACCATCCCGCGTTTGCGAATGCGCGCAATAACGTCGTCCAACTCGGGATGCAGCAAAGGCTCGCCGCCGCTAATGGTGACGATGGAAGTCCCCAAATCAGCCAGCTTGTCCACCCGGCGAAACATTTCATCAGTCGGCACCGGCTTGGAATTATCGTCGAACTCATTGCAGTAGGTGCAGGCCAGATTGCAGCGCCGCATGGGGATGATATGCGCCAGCAGCGGATGCTTGGTGGAAATGACCGCTCGCACCGCCTTGCGGGCGCTGTGCAGTCCCCGGGCGACAGCTTTCGCGCGGCGTCGCCATATGGTTCGGCTGGTGGGCATCGCTTCAGTTATTACACCACAGTGAAAAGCTAAGTGCATCATTTCACGCAGCGTTTGGCGGGTTTTGGCGGGTAAACGGGAGTTTAGACCAGTTCGTAGCCGACGCCCGTGAGCGCCACAATTGTACGTGCCTGGTCTTGTTGTTTGATAAGCACGTAGTCGGTATCAAATGTCGAAATTGCAAAAATTGGGATGCCGGTTCTCGCACAGGGATCCAAAAACGATGCCAGAATACCCGTCTCCTGGAACGGAAACGGACCAAGAAGTTTTAGGCATGCCCAGTCACGTTCAGATTTCACGTCCTCGGGAACACTAGAGGCCAGGCAGACGATGGATACTTCGTCGCTGGTACGCGTAATGCTGGCGAACGAAGCAGAGTGAGCCCACTGAGGAATCGCCGCTTCCGGCAACAGCCGCGAAACCGCAAACAGCCCGGGAACAATCGAAAACTTTAGCTTTCTTGCCATTATCCGTGTAGATCCGCGAAAATCCGTGGCCAGTTTATCCTTCTACCGCCTTGCGCACCGCAGCCTTGGCCAACAGCCTTGTCGAATCTAGAGTCGGCAGCGGCGACGACTCCGGCGAAACCAGCAAGGGAATCTCTGTGCATCCCAGCACTACAGCATCGCACTTCTCTTTCTTCAACCCTTCAATCACTTCCAGAAAATACTTTAAAGAAGGCGCCGTAAACTGCGCGTTCACCAATTCATCCATGATGATCTGGTTGATGTTCTCACGCTCTTTCGGACCGGGAATGCGGAAGTCCAGTCCGGCGGCCTTGAGTTTTTCCGGATACACCGGGCCTTCCATCAAGTAGCGAGTGCCTAAAACTCCCAGTCGCGTGTAACCGCAACACTTAGCTTCGTTCGCCACCTGTTGCGCGATATGCAGCCACGGACGCGGCGAACGATGCGCCACCAGATCGAACGCCTGATGGATCGTGTTGTCAGGGCAGACCAGAAAATCTGCTCCCGCCTTAGCCAGCTTCTCCGCGGAAGACATCATCAACCCGGCTACACCCGCCCAGTCGTTTGCGTAGATGCAATTCATGTAGGCGGCAAGAGGATGGGTGTGCAGGGACACCTCGGGATGGTTATGGCGCCCCAGGTATTTCGAACCTTCGAGACAAATAGTGCGATAGCAGAGTGCGGCACCCTCCGCACTGCAAGCGACGATTCCAATATGTTGAGCCACGAAATATTCTAAATGGATTAGCCCACGCCAGGTTTTAACTGAGAACCAGCCACTGGGGACTAAATTTCCAACCCCTCCTGCTCCCTCTACTGTTTCCGCGCTTCAGCCTCCAATCCAGCCAGGACCCGATCCAACTCTTCACGCGGATGATATTTCCCTTCGACCATCACGCCGGCAATCTTCGTCGTATTGCGAATGTCGGTCAATGGATTGGCGGCCAGCAACACCATGTCTGCGATGCGGCCCTTTTCGACCGTGCCGTATTTATCGCTGATGCCTAAAAACTGCGAAGGATTTAGCGTCGCCGTCTGCAAGGCTTGCAGTGGGGTGAATCCGCTCTCAACCAGTAGCTCCAGTTCACGATGCAGGCTGAATCCGGGAACCACCATTGGGTCAGGCCCGTCGCTTCCCGCCAAAAAGCGGACTCCGCCCTGGCGCATTTGACGCACGGTCACCGGGCCTTGTGCCGCATCGCGTTTGTATTCGGCCAGTTGGTCAGCCGCCGTTTTTTGCGCTTTCCACTGCTCGCGAATCGATGCCGGAACATATTTCAGAAATTCTGTGTTGGCTCTTTCGGAATCGGCTTGCGTCGCCGTCCACACCAACGTTGGGACCTGCCAGGTATTGTTCTTCGCGAGCAAAGAAATCAAAGCCGAAGCTTTCGCCGGATCATAGGTTTCAACTGCTCGCTGTCCCGCCCCGAAATACGTGGCGCGATCTTTCGCCTGGAACATCTGTTGCCGAAGCTGGGTTTCTTCCGAAGATGCCGCCAGAGCGAATCCCGTCAGGTGCTCGATGCTTCTTTGCCCCGCGCTTGAAGCCTCGGCCATGCTCACCGAAGGCGGAACGTGCCCGACAAAATAGAGATGATCTTTCTTCGACTGCTCGGCAATTGCGAAGTACGAATCACGTGGAACGGAAAGAATCTTGATGAAGTCGACGTGCTTTTTTTTCAGGGTTTCAACCGCGCTACGCGCCTCTTCCGGAGTGTTCACCCCGATCGACTGGCTGTCGCTCTTTCCCCCTACCAGGAACGGGCCGGCGAAAACCATGCGCGGTCCGAGAACTTCTCCGTGCTCGATATGCTGGCGGCGCTGTTCCAGCGATTCAAGCACGCCTCCCATGTCGCGTATTCCAGTGATGCCGTTGGCGATGTACAGCGGATAAATCACCTTCTCATCCCACACTGGATCGTTGAAGGCGCTGTGAACGTGCATGTCCCACAGGCCGGGGATCAGATATTTTCCGTCGGCGTTGATGACGATGGTATTGCGGCTCTCCTCGATCAGACCGATGGGCGCAATGCCGGTGATGCGCCCATTCTTCACCACCACCGTGACGCGCTCTTTCGTGGGCCCGCCGCGCGTATCGACGATGTTCACGTTGGTGAAGACGAAAATTTTTTCTGTCGGTTTCGATTTGCCCCAGACAACGGCGGTGAGCGCGAGCAAAAGCGCGGCAAGCTTCATTCCTACTCCCCGAGACGCAGGGGAAAGCCTACGGACGGACGCTGGCGGCGTCAAACAAATTCAGGAACTCAAGCTTTTTTTCTGGAGGGAGGAACGATGCTTCGAAGGAGTTGCGGGCGACTTCGCGCAGGTGCTCGTCGTTGAACCCGAAGGTCTGTTGCGCGATGTAGTATTCATGCGCCAGCGAGGTACGAAACATCGCGGGATCGTCACTGTTGAGCGTGATCATGATTCCCTGATCGAAATAATTGCGCACCGGATGATCTTTCAACTCGGGCAGGCATCCTGTCTTAATGTTGCTGGTGATGCAAATCTCAACTGGAATTTGCCGAGTGGCCAGTTCTTCCACCAACTCCGGGTCCTGCCACGCCGTCAGCCCGTGCCCAATACGCTCCGCGCGAAGATTGAGCGCACCCCAGATCGAGTCCGGTCCGACAGTTTCTCCAGCATGGACCGTCAGTCGCAGCCCGTTGTCGGACGCGTACGCGTAAACATCGCGAAACATCTCGGGACCGGCCTTGCGTTCGTCGCCACCAATACCAAAGCCAATCACGCTACGCTCGCGATAGCGCACGGCCAGTTCTGCGACTTCGCGCGCGGCCGGTTCACCGAACTGGCGCACCGCGTCGAAGATCCACAAGAGAGAAACGCCAAAGTCGCGCTCTCCGCGCTCCCGCCCGCGTTGCAATCCCATGAAGATGGAATGGAAATCCTGCTTGCGCCACAGGTTTACGCCGACGGAAACGTAGACCTCCGCATGGCGGACATTTTCGGCTTTCAATTTTTCCATCAGGCGGTAGGCGATGAGTTCGTAGTCTTCCGCGGTTTGCAACTCCGCAGTGACCGCCTTGAAGGCCATGAGAAATCCAGTGAAATCCTGATAGCGGTACAGCGCTTCGAATTCTTCGAGCGTCCCAGGCTGGCCGTGACGTTGGCGCAATTCAAGCAAAGTAGGCGGATCGATGGCGCCTTCCAAATGAAGATGCAACTCCGCCTTGGGCAATGCTCGAATGAAAGCAGTGGAGCGAAGTTCGCCTGGAAAATGCATGGGGCCTAAGGCAGTCTAACGCCACGACAACAGATTGTCCTGTAGAGACGTAGCTCCGCTACGTCTCAACCAGCACCTCTGTACTCCATAAAGCAATCGCCGCACAACCGGGAAGGGCACGAGCTCCACTAGTGCCGTGAACCGGCTCCCCTTCAGGCGCTGAGTGCGCTCTTGAAAATGTGGATCGTGATGCACGCCGAGACGCAGCCGAGCTACGTCTCTACAGGGAGGATTTATTTCTGGCTCGCAAACTCACTGTGCTTCTTGCTGTAGCAGAAGTAGATCAACAGTCCCAGCGCCAGCCAGATCACAAACCGCAGCCATGTAATCACGGTAAGTCCCGTCATCAGGCCGCCGCAAAGGACAACGGAAATAAGCGGGAACCACGGCACGAAGGGCACGCGGAAAGATCGAGGGCGGTCCGGCTGTTTGCGGCGCAGGAATATCACACCCAGCGACACCAACACGAATGCAAACAATGTTCCGATATTGGAGAGGTCAGCGGCATCGCCGATATCGACGAGTCCCGCCGGAATTCCCACCGCGAAGCAGGCAATCCAGGTTGACCAATGCGGTGTCTTGAATTTCGGATGGACCCTGGAAAACAGTTTGGGAAGCAGGCCATCGCGCGACATCGCATACCAGATCCGCGCCTGTCCGTATTGAAATACCAGGATTGACGAGATCATTCCAGTCAGCGCGCCCACGACGATAACCGACCGAAAGAAAGGATGCGCGCCTAGTTGCTGCAGTGCGTAAGCCACCGGCGCTTCCGCCGCCGCGCCAGAAGTAAAGGTGGTGTATTTCATCATGCCAAGCAGCACGATCGCCACCCCTACATAAAGAACTGTGCACACAATCAGCGACGCGATAATGCCAAACGGCAAATCTTTCTGCGGCGTCTTGCATTCCTCGGCCGCGCAAGAAACCGAATCAAATCCAATGTAGGTAAAGAAAACGATGGCGCCGCCAGTGACGATTCCTGAAAACCCCGACGGAGCAAACGGTGTCCAGTTGGCGGGATTAATCAACATGCCGCCGACGACAAGGAAGGTAAGAATGGCGCCGATCTTGATCAGCACCATGATGTTGTTAGTCCGTGCCGATTCACGAACTCCGCGGACCAGCAGCAGAGTCAGCGCAAAAACGATGAGAAACCCGGGAAGATTAAAATACGCGCCCGTCCAATGGCCACCTGCCCATACGGGACTCGCCCACTTTTCCGGCAGGGTTATGCCGAAGGCCGCGAGTTGCGCCTTGGTGTATCCGCTGAAACCGACCGCCACCGCCACGTTGCTGACCACGTACTCGAGAATCAGGTCCCAGCCGATGATCCAGGCAAAAATCTCGCCCAGCGTCGCGTAGGAATAGGTGTATGCGCTGCCGGCAATCGGAATCATCGACGCCAGTTCGGCGTAGCAGAGGCCGGCAAAGCTGCAAGCGACCGCCACCAGCAGGAACGAAATCGCAATCGACGGCCCCGCCGGGGGCCGCCCATGCATCAGCGCGCCCGCCGTGCTTCCGGTGTGAATCAGGGTGCTGAGCAGGTCGAGCACCTGCGCGTGCAGAATGGAAGGAGCTTCAAAATGTTCGCCCGCCGCCGCCGTTCCGGTAAGCACAAAAATACCGGAGCCGATAATGGCCCCGATGCCGAGCGCGGTCAGCGTCCACGGACCCATACTCTTCTTGAGCCGGTGCCCCGGCTCGTCCGCATCCGCGATCAGCTTGTCGATGGACTTTTTGGCGAAGAGTTGGTTGCCCAGTGGTCTGCTCCCAGTCCCGGAATGTGATGAGAGACGTAGCAGAGCTACGTCTCTACACGATCTGCTTTACCGTTTCGCCTGGCCGCGCACCAGTTTCTTCACCTTGCGCTTGGCCGACCCGCGGGCGTAGTCCCGCTTCTTAAGGGGCGTCTCTGTCGCTTTCTTCTTGCGGGACGCGCGTTTGGTCTTCTTGCGTTCTTCTTTAGTTAAGCTCTTGGTATTTGCCATGAATCCTGTAAATTCCTCTGCCTTCAGTAAGGTCTGCTAATTCTACAGTACAAAAAACATCAATCCGCTCTTGTCTAATTTGTCATCCCGAGCGAAGTCGAGGGACCTTGTGTTTCACCACTCAGGCAGGCTCCAGCTGGGCATACTTCTCAACCAGCTTCTTCAACCCGAAGCGTGGGAATTGTACCGTAAGTTTGGCCTCTTCGCCGTCCCCCTCACGCTGGTACACCGTCCCCTCGCCATACTTAGGATGCCGCACCTTCTGCCCGGGACGAAACCCTCTCCGCCCGGTTGGCGCTTCCACCGGAACTTTCGGGAGAGTAAACCGCTTGCCGCGCGACGCAAAAAACTCAGCAATATTATCGATGGAGTTGTACTTAGGCGCAGCCGGGGCGGTCTTTGCTTTAGCCTGCGGCTGCTTCCAGCTCACGCTCTGGTCTTCATCCTCATAAGAATAATGAGTTCCGCCGGAGTCATACTCCTGTGACCGCTGATGTTGGCGCGTTGAACGCCCGCCACGCGACCCCATCTCTTCTATAAGACCTGCCGGAACTTCCTCCAAAAACCGCGAAGGGATGCTCGCCTCGGGAAGATCGGTGCCGTAGCGCCGCCGGTAGGTCGCCCGCGAAAGCACCAGCGTGTCCATGGCGCGCGTCATGCCGACGTAACAAAGCCGCCGCTCTTCCTCGACATCGTCAGGATGATTGAACGTCCGCGAATGCGGAAACAATCCCTCTTCAAGCCCACACAAAAACACCAGCGGAAACTCCAGTCCCTTGGCGGCATGCAATGTCATCAGGGTGATTTTTGCTTCTTCGTCGTAAGCGTCGGCGTCGCTCACCAGCGCCGCATGGTCGAGAAACTGGTCGAACGTCTCGCCTCGGTCGCGCGAATCCATGGCGGCGTTCACCAGTTCGTGCAGGTTCTCCACGCGGGAGAATGCTTCCGGCGTGTCTTCCGCTTCCAGCAGCTTGATGTATCCGGTGCGGTCGATCAGGAATTTCAGAATATCGGCAGTCCCCGCCGAACCGGGCGCGGGGAAGCCTTCGACAGCGACTGGAGCCTCAGCGGGAGTTTCTTCCTCTTCCTCCATCCCGCCAAAATCAAACAGCGTGGGATCGAAAGAAATCTGGTCGTCCAATCCTACTGCCGCCGGAGCGGCCTCGCTCTTCGCGGTCTGCTCCAGGCGCTGCGCGTAAGTTCCGGCCAACATCGCGCGCCCGTCTTCAATCAAATCGTAAAAGCTCTTCAGAGCAGCGACGGCGCGCAGTGGCAAGAGCTGCCGCTTAATTGCTTCCCCCACCGCGCCCCACAAGGAAAGTCCCGTCTCCAACGCCAGCCGCTCCACTACTTCGATAGTCGTCTTGCCAATCCCGCGCGGCGGAGTGTTGATCACCCGCATCAGCGAAATCGAATCGTCGGGATTCAGCACCACCTTTAGATAGGAAATGATGTCTTTGATTTCGGCGCGGTCATAAAACGAAAAGCCTCCCACCACGTGATACTTCAACTGGTAGCGCCGCATGGCTTCTTCAAACAGCCGCGACTGCGAGTTGGTGCGATAGAGCACCGCAGCCCGCGGCTTCTCAGTTCCGTTAGGCGCTTCACGCAGATATTGCGCAATCTTGTCGGCAACAAACAGCGCTTCGTTCTCGCCATCCGGAGCTTCGTAGTAGCCGATCTTGGCCCCGCCCTGGCGGTCCGTCCACAGGTTCTTGCCCTTGCGCTTGACGTTGTTTGCCACCACCGCCGAAGCCCCTTGCAAAATATTCTGCGTGGAACGGTAGTTCTGCTCCAGTCGAACGATCTTCGCCTCGGGGAAATCTTTTTCAAATTCCAGAATGTTGCGGATGTCCGCTCCGCGCCAGGAGTAAATCGATTGGTCCTCATCGCCTACCGCGCACACGTTGTGGCGTTCGCCCGCCAGCAACCGCATCAGTTCATACTGTGGACGGTTAGTGTCCTGGTATTCATCCACCAGAATATGGTGGAACTTCCGGTTGTAATATTCCCGGACTTCCGACGACACCTTCAGCAGCCGCGCCGCTTCCAGCAGCAGATCGTCGAAGTCCATGGCGTTGGCCTTCATCAACTCTTTGCGATACTCAGCGTAGATATGCGAAACCTTTTCGGTCGTGGGATCGTTCGACTGCAAATAAACTTCCTGCGGATCGAGCATGTGGTTCTTCGCCCAGGAAATATGTCCCAGCACAGCGCGCGGGGTGGTTTGCTTGTCGTCGATCCCCAACCGCCGCATGATCGACTTCACCAGCGACTGCTGATCGGACGCGTCATAAATAACGAAATTCTTGGTAAGCCCAATCGCCGGAGCGCCCGGAGTGGTCGAAGGAATGCGCAGCGCTTCAACGTCTCGCCGCAAAACCCGCACGCAAAAAGAATGGAAAGTAGAAATGACCGGCTTCGCGATGGAAAGCCCGCCGACAATCTTCTCGACCCGTTCCACCATCTCGGCGGCAGCTTTGTTGGTGAACGTAACCGCCAGAATCGACTCCGGCATGGCCCCAAGATGCTCGATCAGATGAGCGATGCGATAGGTAATGACCCGGGTCTTCCCGCTGCCCGCCCCCGCCAGAATGAGGACAGGGCCCTGCACCGTCTCAACCGCCTCGCGCTGCTGAGGGTTAAGTTGATCAAGAAAAGAAGTTGCGGGAAGGGCTCCAGGATTCACTAACTCGATTCTAACGCAGGGCCCAAATTCGTCTGCTCTTGGGCAAAACGCACACCGCAACCAAAGATTCCTGTCTTAGACTGGCTTGTTGTACAATCCGCGCAACATTTGCAATCTGTTTTGTGGTCCTACTCGTTGTTATTCCGGCATCCTAACC
Source organism: Terriglobales bacterium (assembly GCA_036271375.1). Taxonomy (GTDB): domain Bacteria; phylum Acidobacteriota; class Terriglobia; order Terriglobales; family Acidobacteriaceae; genus DATBAT01. The sequence continues at coordinate 12,382 of DATBAT010000482.1, read as the reverse complement.
GGGAACATCCCGGAAATTGAAATGCATCAGGTGAAACGTGCGCTTCTCCACGCTTAAACGTCTCTGTATTCTCGCCCTCTGTCTTGTCCCCGCCTCATTGCTGGCGCAAACCTCCAAGCCTCCCATCTACACCTACGTCGCGTTCTGGGACGTCCCCCGCGCGCAATGGCCTGAGGTCGCGAAAGGCCTGCCTGCCGAAAAGTCCGCCATGGACAAGCTCGTCGCCGACGGCACCCTCATCGGCTACGGCGCATTCGACACCCTCCTGCATCAGGAAAATGGCGCCACCCACGGAACCTGGTTCACCGCCTCCTCCGAGGGCAACATCCTTAAAGCTCTTGAATTTGTCTACAAGCAACCGGCATTGGTCGGCGCCGGCTACCAGGCCGCCTCCAAGCACTTCGACCAGTTGTTCACCTCGGAGACGTACGGCGCCAAGTCCGGCAGCGTGAACAACGGCTACCTGAGCGTCTCGCGCTGGCAGTTCAAGCCCGGCAGCATGCACAAATTCATGGAGATGACCAACAAAACCATCGTTCCGGTGCTGGACAAGCTGGTCGCCGACGGCACTCTCCTGAGCTACGGTGAAATGACCGAGGACTATCACACCCAGGGCATGGGCGTGCTCTACGAATACTTTTCTGTCCCCGACGCCGCCTCCATGGATAAAGTCAGCAAAGCCATCGACGAAGTCATCGCCGCCAATCCTTCGATCGGAGACGCCATCCGCGACGACACCGACCCCACCGCGCACCGCGACTACCTGAACCGCATCATGCTAAGCGTCAGCAAATAACGAGGCAATACCCATGCGGCGCATCTCGCAGGTCCGGAGACGCGCCGTTTTTTGTGGATTCGCCTGCTACAGTTTGCGATACATCACATAGGCCGATACGAGGCCTTTTGCGGGATGCTGAAATGCTGCAGGGATTTCGCCAATTATTTCAAACCCCAAAGCCAGCCAGAGATGGACTGCGGCATGGTTGGTGCTCACGACAAAATTAAACTGCATGGCCCGGAAACCGCGAGCCGTGGCTCGTTCAAAGGAGTGCTGGCACATGGCTCTGGCTATGCCTCGGCCGGTCGCCCATGGGGCGGTGATGTATCCGCAGTTAGCAACGTGGGAGCCGGGGCCTTGCTGGTTGGCCCTTAGGTAATAGGTCCCAACGACTTCACCGTTTTCTTCGGCTACGAAGACTTCGTGATTGGGCGAGAGCCAGTAGGCAAGAGCGTCCGTTTCTGTCATTGCGGACGGTAAGGGGTAGGTCTCAACCGCGCGAATCGTGGGCTCGAGGATCTTCCAGATGGCGGGATGGTCAGGTGCGATGGCAGGCCTGATGATGATCACTGCGATGAGGATAAGCCACGTAGCGACAGGTGTCCTCACCTGTCCACCAATGACCCGTAGCGCTTGGGACTTTGTTAAGGCTGGTAGGTGAGGACACCTGACTCTAGTTTGAAGCTATCCCACAAAACAAAAACCTCTCGCCTTGCGGCGAGAGGTTTTCGCGGGGGAGGGCAACGGGCTTGGCCCGTCGTCCTAGCTTTTTACTTCTGTTCGGTAGTGGTGGTCGTCGTGGTGGTGGTTGAGGCCAGCTGCTCCAGGTCGTTCTTCAGGAGGCTGACTTCGACGCGGCCACCGCTCACGTGCTTGGTCTTGGCATCGGCGTCCGGGTCAGCTACCGCAACCGGAGCGTTGCCCATGCCAACCACGTAGATTCGGTAAACCGGAATGTCATGATTTAGCACGAGGTAACGAACAACCGCATCGGCCATCTTCTGCGAAGTGGTGATGGCGGTCTGGCCGTGGCCGGACGAGAAGCCCTGGACTTCGACGATGTATCCGCGCTGATCCTTCAGCGGTGTCGCGAGGTCATCGAGCGCCGTCTTGGCGTTGGTGCTCAGCATGGTCTGACCGGTGCGGAAGCGGATTTCCGTCTGGGTCGCGGCCTTGTACTGGTCAATATTTCCGACAACCTGCTCGACCGTGGTCAAGCGGGTGGTAGCCTGAGTCGCGGTCTGCTGCGCCATCTGGGCCTTGTTGCCGGCATCGATCGCGTGTTGGTCGGCTTCATTCGCTTTGGCGGAAGCCAGGCGGATGCCTTCCTGAGCGCGGGAATCGGTGTCCTTGATCGACTTGGTATTCGAAGAGGTCAGTTCATCGAGTTCGTTAACGCGGTCGCGGATCGGCGCGGTCTGGCGTTGTACATACTTTTTGCGGGCGAAAGGATTCAGGTGTCCCCAGAAGCCTTCGTGCGTATCCGGTTGCAATGCTGGTTTGCCGCTGGCGCCGCTCGCGGACGCTGTGCTGTCCGTCGAGGCTGCGGTGGTGGCAGCGGGTTGTTGGTCGGTGGAACTAGTCTGCGCAAAGGCCGGTATTGAAAGCGCGACGGCCAGAAGCAGTCCAACTTGGATTTGATTCTTCATTCTGATTTCCTCCGAATGGGGGGAGCGTTTGGGGCTCCACTCCAACACGCCTAAACGGGCGTGATGCGTGATTTAAATGCGTCCCCTTACGGCAGACTGGGCAAGTCTTTTGATGCATTGTTGGCCAACGCTGACGCTACGCCGGCCAAAAACTAGCGGCTGCCGTTGGTCCTGCAACCCGCTTATGCCTATAACAGTTCTGATGCCAAACCGGGACTGCAATAAGTCTTTTACTTCCAATTACATTGTAGCTCTTTGATGGGGTTGTACAGGTAATTTTGGCGGGATTCGATATAAAAACTGCGTGTGCAAAGAAGGTACTGGGGGCTCGTGAGGTGGGGGAATGCGCGATGTCACTGCCTTAATGCGCATTTATCTGCTACAATTAGTCTACGTTTGATTTGAATCGGTAATTGAGCATCCCACGCTTTACCAGCTTGAGCTTGCCCTCTCTAGAAGTTTCCGACTCCCTTCACAGCGTAATTCGATTTAAAAAGGAACACCAATACCAACATGGAACAAGGAACAGTAAAGTGGTTTAACGACGCCAAGGGTTATGGCTTTATTAGCCGTCAAACTGGCGAAGACGTTTTTGTGCATTTCTCAGCCATCCAGGCCGGCGGATTCCGCAGCCTGCAAGAAGGCCAAGCTGTGCAATTTGAAGTCACCAAGGGACCCAAGGGCTGGCAAGCCGAAAACGTTCGTCCTGTCTAACTGAGGATGAATTTGTGCCCGGCTGCTAACTGGCGCCGGGCACTATAAGTTTCGGGCCCTGTTTTTCTTCCTACCCCATATGCGAAACGAATCCAAAGTAGCTTTCGCGATTATCCGCTACAACGTCCGCACCTATCAGTCAGGCGGCGTCATTGCCGTGATGGCTGAGCGGAATGCCGCGGACGTTGCCATGAGCCAACTGGAACGCATTCAGCCCTCGGAAGACCGGCAGATTGGCTGGCGTTATTTCGTGGAGACCTCCGACTTGAAAGTCGGCATGAATCCCGACGAAGCCACTCAACTACGGCAGAGCCGGCTGGAGATGCGCGAATCGCAAGCCTCTCCGGGCGAATTTACTCCCGGCAAAATCAGCTAACGACGGCGTCTGGTTTCACGCAACACGGTGGCGTAGTTGCGGCCACCGAAGCTGAATCCTTGCTCGATATAGCCCGCTACTCCGATGCGTGCTTCGCGTCCGGGAACGCCATAGCGTTCGCTGAAAACCCACATTCTGCCGGTGCCATCGTCAATTTGGAAGACGCCCGACCCCATCGCGCCGAAGGAGTTGGTTACTCTTCCCACGATTGCGACCTCTTTGCCCACGAATCTGCCAGGATCGCGATTAATGCGCTCAATGCTCTGTTGTTGGGGACATCCTGCAAGACAAAGCACACCGGCAACGAGTAGTACGAGCGAAAGAATTCTGATGCGTTTGGTAGACACTAGTCTCCTCCAGGGGGACTTACGAGATCGCATGGGCGATTCGCAGCCGCAAGACTATTAACCCGAGTCGCGGAGCTTTGATGCGGAGAAAATGCAGGCACCTCTAAGACGCGTGCTATCTTTTATTTGATGCCCCAGGAATTCATGACCGCCGCGCGTCAGGAACTGCTGCACCTGCTGGCCACCAAGTCGTTCCGTTTAGGGGAGTTCAAGCTTTCTTCCGGCGGAACCAGCGACTACTACATCGACTGTCGAACCACGACTTTAGACGCGCGCGGCGCACAGCTCACCGGGCAGGTTTTTCTCGAAGAGATCAAGAAGCAAGGATGGAATCCGAAGGCGATTGGCGGATTGACCATGGGTGCGGATCCAGTCGTGGTTGCCGTTGCCGTCACCAGCGGCACGCTGCATGGATTTTTAGTTCGCAAAGCCGAGAAGCAACACGGCACTGGGCAGCGCGTAGAAGGCTTCCGCGAAAAAGGCGCGCGAGTAGTGATAGTCGATGACGTTTGCACCACGGGAGCATCGACCATCCAGGCGATCGAAGCGGCGCGCGAATTTGGATTCGAGGTTGCCGCGGCGATGTGTTTGGTAGAACGTCAGGAAGCCGGCGGGCGGCCGAATGTAGAGAAAGCTGCTGCCCCGGCGCCGTTTATTTCGTTGTTCACCGCTGCCGATGTGAAGGAAGAGCATTTGAAATAAGCAGTCAGCATTCAAGTCCCTGAGCGTTCTAAATGCTAAGTGCTGAATGCTAATTGCTGATTTGATTGAGATCCTTAGAACTGAGCATCCCCGGAAGGCATCGAATACCTCCCGGGTGAATGCTGAGTACTGAAATGCTGATTGCTTCTTTATGATCGAAACCCTCGAATGGACCGACACTGGCGTTCTGTTTATCGACCAGACCAAGCTTCCCACCGAAGAAACTTATGTCAACTGCACCACGCATGAGCAGGTCGCGGATGTGATCCGCACCATGGTGGTTCGCGGCGCACCGGCGATTGGTGTTTCCGCGGCGATGGGAATCGCGCTGGGCGTGAAGAATTCCAAGGCGAAGACCGTAGCCGAATTACGTCCCGAGTTCGACCGGATTTGCGATTTGATCTCGAAGACACGTCCCACGGCAGTGAATTTGTTTTGGGCGATCGCTCGCATGCGCGCCAAGTTTGAGTCGCTGGCTTCGGAGCCGGTTGAGACCATCAAGCGCGCGCTGATCGAAGAATCGAAGCGCATGCACGCGGAAGATATCGCGGCCTGTCAAGCGATGGGCAAGCATGGCGCGACCCTGATGCCGTCGAGCGGTGGAGTGCTCACCCACTGCAACGCCGGAGCACTCGCGACCTGCGGTTACGGCACCGCCTTGGGCGTGATTCGGGCGGCGATCGAAGCCGGAAAGAAAATTCACGTTTACGCGGATGAGACGCGCCCGTTCTTACAGGGATCTCGGCTAACAGCGTGGGAGTTGATGAAAGACGGCATTCCCACGACCGTCATCTCCGACAACATGGCCGGAGTAATGATGAACCAGGGAAAGATTGGCGCGATCGTAGTCGGCGCCGACCGCATCGCCGCCAACGGTGACGTTGCCAACAAAATTGGGACCTACACCGTTGCTGTGCTGGCGAAAGAACATGGCATCCCGTTCTACGTGGCTGCGCCAATATCCACCGTAGACCTTGAAACTTCTGACGGCGGAAAAATTCCCATCGAGCAGCGGCACCGCGACGAGGTCACGCATTTTGCAGGCAAGTCAGTTGCGCCTGAGGGCGTCGGCGTAGAGAACCCGGCGTTCGATGTAACTCCGGCCCGGCTGGTGACGGCGATTATTACTGAGCGCGGAATTGCGCGGGCGCCTTACGGAGAGTCCCTCCGGGAGCTGTCTTCGAAAAAATCTTAACCAGAGAGGTCGGCGAGCCTCTCAGAGGAGACCCGACATGCTCGACGCCTTGTTGTCGCCAAATCTGTAAACATTTGAAAATAAATGGCTTATGCCATGTGACTTAGGTGGTATACGCTGGCACCGCTGGGCCATTTTGCCGGACCGGCAGCAGGACTAGTATTTCTTTACACGGAGAATCTGGCAATGAGCGGAGACTTAATCCGGCAAGCGCTGCTCGCTAACTTGATCAAGGCCTATGAGGCCAATCCCGAGACTTTCACGACTTTACCGAAAGAGACTTTGGACTCTTCGTGGGCGCGCGTAGTAATTAGCGCTCTGCGCAATGAAGGCGTGGTTGAAGAGCAGGTTCGCGGAGTTGTCCGGCTCACCAGCCGCGGCTACCAGGCGAACAAACAGCCCGACGTGTTGCGCCTTCAGGAATTGCAGTTGCGCACCGCGGTTTAATCCCTACTTAACTTCATTCCCGCAGCCGACTTTCTGCCGCCGGCATCCAATGCCTGTAATCTAAACGCAGGAAGGCCGGTGTAGTGCCAGCTATTCAATCCTCTAAAATACCCGCAAAAAGTCCGTGGATGTTTGCCCTGCGCGCGCTGGGCTATCGCAACTACCGCCTGTTTTTTGGCGGGCAAAGCGTCTCTCTCATCGGCACCTGGATGACCAAGATCGCCACCAGTTGGCTGGTTTACCGGCTGACCGGGTCGGCGTGGCTGCTGGGCCTCACCGGGTTCGCCGGGCAAATTCCTACTTTCATCCTTGGTCCGTTCGCCGGCGTCTGGGTCGACCGCTGGGACCGCCATCGCACTCTGGTCGTCACACAAATTCTTTCGATGGTGCAGTCATTCGCTCTGGCAGGTTTGGCCTTGGCTCGAATCATCAACATGCAGGAAATCATCTGGCTGAGCATCGCGCAGGGATTGATCAACGCCTTCGACATTCCGGCGCGGCAATCGTTCGTGGTCGAGATGATTGAAGGCCGTGAGGATTTAAGCAATGCAATAGCGCTGAATTCCTCGATGGTGACCGCGGCACGCCTGTTGGGTCCATCGATCGCCGGAGTACTGATCGCGGGCGTAGGCGAAGGCTATTGCTTTCTGATCGATGGCGTCAGCTACATCGGTGTGATCGTTTCCTTGTTGCTGATGAAGCTCAACGTGCGTGAAGAAGCAGAGCGGAAGTCGCGCGCCATGTGGACAGACCTGCGCGAAGGTTGGTCCTACGTCACCCATTCCGCTCCGATTCGTTCGGTGTTACTGCTGCTGGCGACGATCAGCCTGGTCGGAATGCCCTATGTCGTGCTGATGCCGATTTTTGCCGGCAGTGTGTTACATGGTGGACCGCACACGCTGGGATTTCTGATGGCCGCGTCCGGTGTAGGCGCGCTGGGAGCAGCACTCTTTTTAGCGGTGCGAAAAACAGTGTTGGGCTTGGGCCGCATCATACCTATATCCGCCGCGATGTTTGGTGCGGGGTTGATTGGCTTCTCATTTTCGCGGGTCTTGCCGGTATCTATGTTTCTTATGGTACTGACGGGCGCCGGCATGATGGAACAGATGGCCGCGAGCAACACCATCCTGCAAACTATCGTCGATGACGACAAGCGCGGACGGGTGATGAGCTTCTACTCAATGGCGTTCATGGGCATGGCGCCCTTCGGCAGCCTGCTGGCCGGAGCTGCTGCGACTCACATCGGCGCGCCTTTGACTTTGATGATCGGCGGAGTCTTCTGTATCGCAGGTGCAATTTGGTTCGCTTACAAACTTCCCGCGATTCGCGAGGCGGTGCGTCCGATTTACCGGCGCATGGGAATTCTGCCGGAGCTGGCCAAGGCCATCGACACGGCGAACGTGCTGCAGGCATCGCCGGAAGACTGACATTTCAGGAGTGGTGATGGAACAGGTAATTATTCGAGTGAAGGTCGAGTTGGATGTATCCGATGGAACCAAGATGGGCGCCTACGTGGCCCGGCCCGAAGGCGAAGGTCCGCACGCCGCAGTGATAGTGCTGCAGGAGGCGTTCGGCGTTAACTCGCACATCCGCGATGTGACGGATCGTTTCGCGCGCGAGGGATATGTTGCGATTGCTCCAGAGCTTTTTCACCGCACTGCCTCTGGCTTCGAAGGCGACTACGCAGATTTTGCTTCGACCCAGCCACACATGAAAGCCATGACGATGGAGGGCGCGGAAGCCGATCTGCACTCGGCGCATGCCTGGATGGAGTCCCGAAAAGATGTCAAAGCCAAAGACATCTACAGCGTTGGGTTCTGTCTCGGCGGCAAGATTTCGTTTCTAGCGAACACTGTGCTGCCGCTGCGGGCGTCATCGTCGTTCTACGGCGGAGGGATTGCGCAAAGCTTGCTGGATCGGGCGCCTGCCGTGAAGTCTCCCATGCTGCTGGTGTGGGGCGGGTTGGATAAGCACATCCTGCCGGAGCACCGGAAGGCGGTAACCGACGCGTTGCTTTCCAACGGCAAAGAGTATGTGAACATCGAGTTCTCCAACGCCGATCATGCGTTTTTCTGCGACGAGCGGCAGAATTACCATCCGCAGGCGGCAGAGCAGGCATGGGTGTTGCTGTTGGAATTTTTCCGCTCGGAGTAAACGCCGGAACCTCGCACACGTAGAGGCCGGTGTCCTCACCTGCCAATGTTAATAGCTTTCCGACTCTTAAAGGTCTGTGATGAAAGTTGCTCGGGCAGGTGAGGACACCGGCCTCTACGTGTGCATCGTTGTGGTTCAGGCGCTTTCCGAAGTCAGCGTAACCACCACCTGCCGCTCCCTTGGCCCGTCCAGTTCGATCAGCACTACCCTCTGCCAGGTTCCCAGAATTAACGAGCCCTTCTCGAACGGCAGCGCTATCGAAGTTCCAATCAACGCGGAGAGAATGTGATCCGGCACGTGCGCCGGGTTATGGGGATGGCGGTATTTGAGCTTGGGAATCAGCGCCTCGAAGGCGTCGAGCATGTCGAGGTCGGTGCCGGGATCAAGGTCAGCCGTGGTAAGTGCAGCGGTCGTATGCAGGATCAGCAGATTGCAAATGCCAGTTCCGTCGCCAAGGGTCGCTTCAATAATTTCGGTGATGTCGACGACTTCCCGCTTCCTGCGCGTTTTTATCGCTAGCTTCTTCACCTAACTTAGCGCCGGGTGTGTAGCTTCGTAGGCGGTGATCTCGGATTCATGCTGCAAGGTGACGCCGATGTCGTCGAGTCCCTCCAGCAGGCGGTGGCGAACGCTTTCGTCGAGGGCGAAGCTGGCGGAGAATCCGCGGTCGTCCGTAACTTTCCGCTGTTCGAGGTCGACGGTCAGCTCGTAGCCCTGGATGGTTTCGCTGCGCTTCACCAACTCTGCCACTTCTTCTTCGGTTAGAGCGGCCGTCAGTACGCCGTTTTGCACACAGTTGTTGGAGAAAATATCGCCGAACGTCGGTGCGATGACGGCACGGAAGCCGAAGTCGTCCAGTGCCCAGACGGCGTGCTCGCGGGACGATCCGCAGCCAAAGTTTTTTGCCGCCAGAAGAATGCTTGCGCCTTTGTAGCGCGGCTGGTTCAGAGTGAATTCGGGGTCCAGTTGGCCGTCCTGGGCGCGGCGCCAGTCGTAGAACAGGAACTCGCCGAACCCGGTCTTCTCGATGCGCTTTAGGAATTGTTTGGGGATGATCTGGTCGGTATCGATATTGGGGCGGTAAAGAGGGACCGCTTTGCCCTTGTGCGCACGAAATGGTTGCATCAGTTTTCCTGTCCTTGAACCAACGTAGAGGAAAAGTCCTCACCTGCCTCACTACGAACCAACCGGAGCAGCGCTCCGTCTGACAGGTGAGGACACCTGCCTCTACGCGAGACTATTCAGTTGAATTGCCAATTGCGGATGTCGGTGAAATGCCCGGCTATTGCCGCAGCCGCAGCCATCATGGGGCTCACCAGGTGGGTACGGCCTCCACGGCCCTGGCGGCCTTCGAAGTTGCGGTTGCTGGTGGAGGCGCAACGCTCTCCCGGTTGCAGGATATCGGGATTCATTCCCAAACACATCGAGCATCCTGACTCGCGCCACTCGAAGCCGGCTTCCTGAAAAATCTTGTCGAGGCCCTCTTGCTCGGCGGCGTGTTTTACGGTCTGCGATCCCGGCACCACCATGGCGCGAACTTTGTCGCTTACGTGATGGCCCTTGGCCACGCGGGCGGCGGCGCGCAGATCTTCGAGGCGTGCGTTGGTGCATGATCCGATGAACACGCGGTCGATGGGAATCTGTTCTACCGGCGTCCCGGATTGCAATCCCATATATTCCAGCATCCGCTCGGTGGCACTGCGGTCGGAGTCGGCCCCTGCTGCTTTGGGAATCTCGCCGTTGATTGGAACCACCATGCCGGGATTCGTTCCCCAGGTCACAAACGGCACCAGCTTCGCCGCGTCGATCTCAACTACTTTGTCGAACTTAGCGCCTTCGTCCGAAGGCAGCGTCCGCCAGTGGGCAACGGCTTTGTCCCAGTTCGCGCCATGGGGAGCAAACCGGCGGCCTTTCATGTAGGCGAACGTGGTTTCGTCGGGAGCTACCATTCCGGCGCGGGCACCGGCTTCGATGCTCATGTTGCAAAGGGTCATGCGGCCTTCCATCGAGAGTCCGCGGACCGCTTCGCCTGCGTACTCGACCACGTACCCGGTGGCGCCGTCTGTACCAATCTGGCCGATGATTCCGAGGATCAGGTCTTTGGCGCTGACGCCTTCCGCCAGCTTGCCGCTGACGTGGATCTGCATAGTCTTCGGCTTGCGCTGCGGCAGGCACTGCGTCGCCATGACATGCTCGACTTCCGACGTGCCGATACCAAAAGCCAGCGCGCCGAATGCACCGTGGGTGCTGGTGTGGCTGTCGCCGCAGACGATGGTCGCTCCCGGTTGGGTGAGGCCTAGTTCCGGGCCGATGATATGGACGATACCCTGGTCGGGCGAATCCATGTCAAATAGCGGCACGCCGAATTCCTTACAATTTTTCTGGAGCGCCTCAATCTGGCGGGCGGCAATCGGGTCGGTAATCGGCGTCCCGCGCGGCGTGGTGGGAATGTTGTGGTCGACGGTGGCCACCGTCCGCTCGGGCTGACGCACTTTGCGGCCCGCAGCACGCAGGCCGTCGAAAGCCTGAGGCGAGGTGACTTCGTGCACCAGATGCAGGTCAATGTAGAGCAACGGTTGGCCGCCCGGAGGCGACGCTACCAGATGCTCATCCCATACTTTTTCGAATAGTGTCCGTGGCTGTGCCATAACGATAGGGCACAGATAGTTTACCAATAATTGCGCCGCCTACGCTTTGGCCGCAAGCGCTTGCTGGGGAAGACTTTTCTGCCATTCGGCAAATTGCTGAGCGAGCCCCAACTCGTTCAATGTGTCTTGATCGGCCTGCGCTGGGGTTCCGCCATCGGCCAGGAGATCCGCGACGTAAACCGCGGTTATCGGGTCCAGCCCCATGTGCGGAACGCGCGTGGGATGGTGATGATGAGCGATGGCGTCGACAATGGGTTGGGGAAGTCCCCAGATCCCGAGCAGGTAGGCTCCGATTTCAGCGTGGGAGAAGCCGAGCTTTTTCTCCTCCGACTCATAAGCTTTGCTGCCGCCCTCTTTCGCGCTCGCCAGCATGCCGGCGAAAATCTCCGGTATATATCCGGCAGCGATGAGGTCTCCGATGTCGTGAAGAAATCCGGCGACCACTGCAACCTCAAGCGCTTCTTTTTCGAGAGGAAGTTTGTTGATGATGCCCACCGTACGGTTGGCGCGAGAGGAGAGTTCTTCCCAGAAACCCGGCAGCACTGCGGGATGCGGCTCCAGCACGCGGAAGGCTTTCACATTGAGCGCCAGATTCTTGATGGTGTCGACACCGAGGTAGCCCACGCCACCGGCCACAGTGGTCATCACTTGCGTGGCGCCGAAAAATCCGCTGTTGGCGAATTGCAAGACTTTGGCAGTCATCGCCATATCTTTCTCGATCACGGCGGTGAGACGCTCCAGAGTCACCGCGGGATCGTTCAGGGTTTCGGTAAGCGCATTGAATGAAACTTGCGAAGATGGCAATTCCGCGATGCCGCTGACCACCCGGCGAATCTCTTCATTATTGAGAAGGTCCTGGAGTTTGCAGGTACGCTCGATGGCTTCGCGCAGAGCCGAAGCGTTGCACGGCTTTGCGAGAAAGCGGTGCGCCACGGGAATGGCACGCATCGCGGCTTCCAGTTCGGTATGCCCCGAAAGGATGATGCGCACGGTGATCGGAGAAATTTCGCGCACCCTGGTGAGCAGCGTGGCGCCATCCATGCCGGGCATGCGCATGTCGGTGACGACGATGTCGAAAGGTTTGGCTTCGAGGGCTTGTAGCGCGGCTTCGCCGCCGAGAGCGAATTCCATGTTCCAGCGCTTGCGCTCGGCGTACATCATGCGGCGAATGCCATCCAGGATGCGGCTTTCATCATCCACAAACATTACGTTTTTCATGCGACCACCGTTCTCGAGGGCAATGCTTTGCCGTCGTGGGGAAGAAGGATTGTGAAAGTCGTGCCTTGACCCATTTCAGTTTCAAAAGTGATGCTACCGCCGTGCTTGTCTACAATCACCGCGTAGGCGATCGCGAGGCCCTGGCCCGTGCCCC
>DATBAT010000481.1:0-37843 GCA_036271375.1 Terriglobales bacterium | reverse complement strand
GAAACAATTGCAGGATCCGCACTCCCCGAACTTTCACAACTGGCTAACGCCGCAACAATATGCCGACCGCTTCGGCATGACCCAATCTGACGTCAACAAAGTCACAAGGTGGTTGCAATCCCATGGATTGCATGTCGATCGCGTTGCTACCAGCCGCAACCAAATCTATTTCAGCGGTACTGCGGCGCAAATTCAGACGGCCCTACACACCCAGCTTCATCAGTTCTCCGAGAACGGTGAAAACCATTTTGCGAACGCTACCGAGGCGGCATTGCCGTCAGCCATTGCCGATACAGTGCTTGCTATACGCAACTTGAATAACTATCGGCCCAAACCACGAGCCTTAAAAGTTCGCAAAATCCTAGGAGAAGACGCGCATTTCAATAGTGGGGGCGGCGGTCACTTCATCTCTCCCGATGATCTTGCAACGATTTACGACATCAAAACGTTGTACGACGCTGGCATCACGGGCGGATCCTCTATAGCGGTCGTTGGACAAACCCAAGTAGATCAGGCGGATATCGCCGCTTTTCGCTCCGCATCGGGTCTGCCTGCCAATCCGTTTCAGCCGGTCTTGATGCCGAGCACCGGCACCTCAGTGGTGAGCACGGATGACGTTCTCGAGGCAGACCTCGATGTTGAATGGTCGGGTGCAGTAGCGAAGAATTCCATAATTCTTTTTGTTTATCCCGGCAATGCTAAAAATTCTGATGGAAGCCTTTCTTTCAACGTAATCGACGCATTTGCGTATGTAATAGACAATAATCTCGCGCCTGTTATTAGCATCAGTTATGGTCTTTGCGAAGCCAGTGCTGGCGCATCAGGTCGCAATTTCTTCCAGGCGGCGGCGACCCAAGCTGTCATGCAGGGGCAAACAATTAGTTCAGCCAGCGGGGACGACGGGGCAACGGACTGTGAAGATCAGAACGCGAGTTCAGCGACGCAGGGCCTAGCAGTAGACCTGCCGTCCGCGATCCCAGAGGTAACCGGCGTGGGAGGCAGCGAATTTAGCGGCGACGTGAGCAATGCCGCTACCTATTGGGGATCCACCAACAGCCCCAACGATGCATCCGCGATTTCTTATATTCCCGAAACCACTTGGAATGACACGGCTCAGACGATAGCGACTGGGGATGGTTTTTCGGCGGGGGGAGGAGGCGTAAGCGCGTTTTTTGCGAAACCAACTTGGCAAACAGGGACCGGAGTTCCGAATGACGGTAAGCGTGACGTACCCGACATCGCGTTGAATGCCTCCGCCCATCATGACGGGTACCTTGTTTGTTCAGGCGGGAGCTGCGTCACAGGCTTTGTCGGGTCCGACAATAAAATTCTCCTGGTGGGTGGAACATCGGTAGGCGCTCCGGTTTTTGCTGGGATGGTAAGCCTTATTAATCAGGCGGCTCAAACGAATGGTCAAGGCAATGTCAACGCGCAACTCTACCCCTTAGCCACATCCACGCCCCTGGCGTTCCATGACATCACTACGGGCGACAATAAGATACCTTGCACGACAGGATCAACTGGTTGCACGACCGCAAACTCTCATCTTGTTGCGGCGAGCCGTGTTGGCTGGGTCGGCGCGGCTGCGAGCTTTCTATTACTGTCGTTCGTTTCAATATTTGTCCCGAACCGTAGACGGCGTTGGATCTTCTTTTCCGCGCCAATACTCATTCTTTGCTTAGCCGTCGGGATCGGGTGCGGGGGAGGCGGAGGCAGCACAACAGTTCCTGTCACACCCACTACACCGACTCCCGCCGTTTCTATTGGGTATAGCGCTGGCGTAGGGTACGATTTGGCGACAGGTCTGGGATCAATCGATGCGGCAACGCTGGTTAGGAGCTGGCCTGGGGTTCCGCTTGCGCCGTCGTACACCGTTTCTGCAAGTCCCAATTCACTCACGGCTGTCGCAAACCAGCCTACCGTTTCCAGCCTTGTAGTTAGCTCGACAACTGGGTTCGGTGGCGCAGTTGCATTGACCTGCGCATCCGCGCCAGCCAACGTTCAGGTCACATGTTCGGTGGCCCCTTCAACCGTCACTCTTAGCAGCGGAACAACCACGGCTACCGCAACGGTTACGGTAAAGGCCCCGGCTGGCAACTATTCGGTGTTGGTGAAAGCCGCACATCAACCCACTCTCCAATTTGCGCGACTCAGCTTAGTTTCAAACTAATCCCATAATGCGGCAGCGTGGTTTTGACCCGCTGCCGCCTTCATTCCGTGTAATTTCTCTCTACAATATTTCCCCGATGGTTTCTAAAGTCCTCCGTATAACCCATTTATCGACAATGGGTTATACGGCGTATTCCAAACGACATAGTGGCAAGCGCCTTGCTTTATAGTTGTCATGGCTAGCGATGAAACAGAATGGCGACAATTGTGTGAGCTGGCCGCCGTTGAAACTGACCACGAGAAGTTAGTCGCTCTGGCGGAGAGAATCAATCGCCTTCTGGAGATTCGCGAGAATAAACTTCGTCAAAAAAGCGCGACGCCCGCCGACCACGAGGAATAACCTCGCGGCATCTCAAGTATGATCTTCTCGAAGTTCCGGGATGCCGCGTTATGAAAACCAAAAAACTTGCCATCTGTTTTGCCGTTGTTGTCCTTGCCGCGAGTCTTTGCCGCGCGCAGGAAATTACCGTAGCTGCCGCCGCGGATTTGCAATTCGCTTTTCAGGACGTGGCCGCCCGCTTTCAAAAAGACACCGGCCACAACGTCAAAACGATCTTTGGATCGTCGGGGAATTTCTTTGCCCAGGTGCAGAACGGCGCACCCTTCGACATATTTTTCTCGGCTGATATTGGTTATCCGCAAAAGCTCGAAGCTGCGGGACAAACTGAGCCGGGAACGCTTTATGAATATGCCACGGGAAAAATCGTGTTGATGGCGCCCAGGGGATCGCCGCTCGATCTGAAAAAAGGCTTGCAGGGATTGCTCGATCCGCAGGTGAAGAAGGTCGCGATCGCAAACCCCGAGCACGCGCCCTACGGACGCGCCGCAGTGGCGGCCTTGCAGCACGAAAATCTCTACGATCAGTTGTCGCCCAAGTTTGTGATGGGCGAAAACATCTCGCAGACGGCTTCATTTGTGGTTTCGGGCGGCGCCGACGCCGGAATCGTTGCGCTGTCGCTGGCGCTCGCACCTTCGTTTCAGGAGAAGGCCACTTATATCGCGATCCCCGACAATGAATATCCGCCTATCCGGCAAGCGGCGGTAATTCTGAAATCGTCGCAGCAAAAAGAAATCGCGCGCCAATTCATGGCGTATCTGAAGAATCCGGAAATCGTCAGCTTATTGGAGAAGTACGGCTTCGCTGTGCCCAAACCCTTAAACTAGCGCTGAATGGCGAGGGGAGCGGTCAAGACGAAGACCGCATCACGGCTGGAATTTGAAGAGGGAAGTGTTCCGAAAGTCGCTCCGCCGCTCAGTGATACTGGGCGCGCCTGCACCGGATAGCTGACGCCGCGCACGACTACGGAAGTCAATTCTGCGCTCTCGCCATAGGCCACCGGCGGATTACCTTTGCCAGAGTTCAAGTTGTATGACACGGGCGAGTAGTAGTTCTGAATCATCTTTACCGCCGCGATCGACAATGCCGGAATGGGTGTCGAGAAACCCACGCGCACCGGCCCAATCACTTTCGCCTCGACTATATCGACTCTTATTTCGGCACCGGCTGGAACGATAATGAAATCCGGCTGGTTGGTCTTCGCCTGATCGAATATTGAGCGATGGATCGGAGCGATCCGAAATGGATCGCCGGCAGGTTCGGAAGATGTCTTGTCTGGTGCGGCCGTTCCAATTTCCTTGTAGACGCGGTCGGCCGAAGCTTTCTTTTCCTGCTTGCGTGTCTGTTGCTGTTCGCGCGCGACATCTCCCAGAGGCTTGTTCTGCGGAACCTGTTGCGCTGCCGAGACTGTGGTGAAGAGGGCTACAGCGCCAGCCAGCATTCGGATGTTCGTCATTGCGTCTTCCCCAAGAGAAATCGCACTCGCTGGCCCGAATCTAGCGTCGGCCACTTTGTCGGTCAAGTTACCAACGTAGGGGCAGGTGCTCCCACCTGCCGGCCACATGCTTCTGCTGGCAGGTGAGGACACCTTCGCCTTCGCTCAGGACAAGTTCTGCCTCAACGCGAAACATCCGGTAACGTTCGACGCGTTCCTGCCGATAGTTCCCAAGTGAGCGCCCCTGGAACTAGTCCCCCGGATGCCGGTAAGTCGCCGTACCGCGCCATATCCCGTTTCGTGGCGCGCCAACCCATTTTTACCCGCGACGAGCAGGTCTTTGGATACGAACTCCTGTTTCGCGATGGAGTGGAGAACTGCTTCTCGAACCCCGACCCGGAAGCCGCTTCACGCACCACCCTAGACAGTTCTATGCTGCTCGGCCTCGACGTGCTGGTGGGCACGCGACGCGCGTTTATCAACTGCACCTACGACGTGCTGCTCAAGGACTACATCACTTTGCTTCCGGCCGCGCAAACCGTGGTCGAGGTATTGGAGTCGGTGAAGCCCGATGCGCTGATCATCGCCGCGTGCCAGCGTCTGAAAGAAGCGGGATACCTGATCGCGCTTGACGATTTTGCGTATGAAGATCCGCGCGAAGCCCTCACCGATTTTGCCGACATTATCAAGGTCGATCTGAAATTCACTAGCCCGCAACGGCAGGCGGAGTTGATCAAGAAATATGGGCCGTGGCGCTGCCGCATGCTGGCGGAAAAAGTTGAGACCAAGGAAGAATTCAAAGCCGCCAAAGACGCCGGCTTCGTTTACTTCCAGGGATACTTCTTCAGTCATCCTGAAATTCTTACCACCCACGAGATCCCGGCGAATCGCCTGAACTATATCCAGATGTTGCAGGCGGTTTCGAAAGAGGATCTAGACACCAAAGAGATTGAGAAGCTGGTGAAGATCGAAGCGTCGATTTGCTATCGGCTCTTGCGCTACATGAACTCGTCCGCGTTTGGGTTCTCCAGCGAAATTCATTCCGTGCGCCACGCGCTTTCGCTGATGGGCGAGCGCGAGATACGCCGCTGGGTGCGATTGGTAGCGACGCTGGGGGCGGCGCAGCAAAAATCCAGCGAGTTAGTGTTAATGGCGTTAGGTCGCGCGCGTTTTTGTGAGTTGCTGTCACCAAAAATTCAGCATGGAGAGTCTGATCTTTTTCTGATGGGACTTTTTTCGTTGATCGATGCGATGCTCGAAGTGCCCATGATTTCGGTGCTGGAAAAAGTTTCCGTCGACCGCGAAACCAAGTCCGTTCTGCTTGGCGGGGCCAGCCATTTGCGTCCGTTGTATCAATTGATGCTGGCCAGCGAATCTGGCGACTGGCAGGCGGTTTCCGAGATTTGTCCGAGGATGAACCTCAAGGAAACTGAGGTCGCGGAGACTTACTTTCAAGCCATGCGTTGGGCGCGCGAGGTTGGCGAGGGTTAGAAAGAACGGCAGAAGACATTGCCTTGCGGTGGAAAACTAAAGTCACTTTGCCCTTGCACTCGTTACAGGGCAGCGGTACCATCTTAATGTTCTCAGCGGCCATGCTTCCTAGCTGGCCCTCTGCGCTCTCTGGCTCCAGGCGCCAAACGATTTAAAAGATCATCACGACTGAGTTCCAGCCGAAATTGGTTTTCGCACGCCCCCGACAGGTGCAACGCGAAGCGCCATTCAGAGAGCAAGTGTGACGAGGAGATTGGGTCCCCCTTTGGGCAGACCTTAACGTACGCTTCAAAAAAGAGAAAAATAAATATGAATGCTGGACCTGGACATTCCTCCGGAAGTGGCGGAGGAAGGAACAGACGGAGGCGTGCACGCCGTCCGTCGAATCGTGGAGGTGGTGGTGCTCCGGGACGTGACCGGGACCGCCAACAACAAAACGGCGGCGGGATTTATTCCGCTCCCATGGACCACAGTTACCGCGCCGCGCAAGCCGGCAATGGCCAACGTCCCGGACGGCAACGCCCCGGCTTCGCTCCGTCTTATGCGCCGGTGGATCCTGACCCAGTACCGCAGGGAAAAGAAGACGCCAACTCCCGCATCTTTGCCTTCGTCGACGACCTGTTCTTCATGGCAAAAATTCAGGAAACCGCGCGCAAGCTCAATGTGAAGGTGCAGTTCATCAAGACAGAGAAAGAACTGCTCGACCACATCAAGCAAAACGGTGACGAGAAGCCTTCCTTGATCATCTTCGACATGAACAACGCCAACGCCAAGCCCCTGACCCTGATCCCCAAATTGAAAACCAAGCTGAAGAAGACCTCGATCATCGGTTTTCTGTCGCACGTTCAGGGAGACTTGAAGCAGAAGGCGCACGAAGTGGGCTGTGATATGGTGCTGCCGCGTTCCGCCTTCTCCCAGAACCTGCCTCAGTTGCTGCGTCGGCATGGCGCTCCCGAGGAAGAAGTCACTCAGTAAAAGCTTTGGGCCGAATCCATTGCACGGGCTTTGCCCGTATGGTAGCTTCGAGATTCAAAAGAGGTTAGCTTGCGAGCGACAATTCCTGCGGAGCTGGATCGCAAGGAAGCAGAAGTCTTCAAAAGGCTTGATCCGGCACGGCTCCCCAAACACATCGCCATCATCATGGACGGCAATGGCCGCTGGGCGCGCAAACGTCACCTGCCGCGCATCGCTGGCCACCGCGCCGGAGTGGCATCAGTCCGCTCGACGGTGGAGACCGCAGCATCGATCCATATTCCGTCGCTCACGCTCTACGCATTCTCCGAAGAAAATTGGCGTAAGCGTCCCAAGGGCGAGGTCGATTTCCTGATGGGGCTGCTGAGCCGCTATCTGAAGCAGGAAGTTCCGACCCTCAACAAGAACAACATTCGACTGGAATACATCGGGCGCCAGCACGAATTGCCAGACGTGGTGCAGGAAAGAATGGAATGGGCGCGTAAGGCGACCGCCGAAAATACCGGGATGGTGCTGACGCTAGCGCTGAATTACAGCGCGCGCACGGAATTAGTAGACGCTTTTCAATCGATGGTCGATGCCGCCGCCCGCAACGGTGGAGTGCAGCACTTAAGAATCGACGAGGACTTAGTGTCGAAGCATCTCTACACTAAACACTTGCCTGATCCGGACCTGGTCATTCGCACCAGCGGCGAAATGCGGCTGAGTAATTTCCTTCTGTGGCAACTGGCCTATGCGGAGATTCACGTGACCCCAACCCTCTGGCCGGAATTCCGCGGCACCCACCTCCTCGAAAGCATCGAGGAATACCAGAAGCGCGAACGCCGCTACGGCGGTCTGGCCGGTGATTCCAATCACTCGTCCAACGGCTCGAAGGCGCGGGGCTGACCGGTTGCACCTTCTCAAGCGCGTCCTCACGGCGGTAGTTCTAATTCCTATTGTTGTTTTGCTCGTGCTCCGCGCGCCGGTCTCAGTGGTGGCGCTAATCACCGCGCTTGTGGCTCTGCTGGCCGTACAGGAGTTCCTGAACCTCGCCGAGGGCTATGGCATTAAGCCGTTTCGCTGGCCGACCTACATTTTCGTCGGGCTATTCTTTTTATTTCTGGCGATCGCGGCGGGTCTAGATACGCCCCTTCTTTCTACTGCGGTGTTCATTTACAGCATTGGGTTCTCGGCCGCCATCGCGCCATTTGTATTCTTAACCATCGGGATGGCGCAAGACGATCTCCGCCGCGCCTTTCCTCCAGCAATGGTTTCGACTTTCGCCTTCGCCTACATCGCCCTGCCCTTGGGATTCTTAGTGCAGTTGCGGCAACAATGGTCAGGCGCGTTCCTGCTTCTCTACCTGCTGCTGATCGTTTGGGCGGGAGACATCTTCGCCTACTTTGTCGGCAAATCCCTAGGCCGCCACCTGATGTCGCCGCGGGTAAGCCCCAAGAAGACCTGGGAAGGCGCGCTGGCTTCGCTGCTGGCCAGCCTGGTGGTTGGCATGCTGATGTACAACTACGCCCTGCCCATTAGCACAGCACTGCTTCACGCACATCTCATCGAGACGAAAGACGGATTCTTCGCTCTACAAAAACCGCCGCTCTGGCCGGCCTTCTTGCTCTCCGCCGGACTCAACATCGCGGCACAACTTGGTGATCTGGTCGAGTCGCTGATCAAGCGCGGTGCCGATGTGAAGGATTCGGGAGCAATATTGCCCGGCCACGGCGGCATGCTGGATAGGGTTGATGCTCTGCTCTTTGCCGCGCCGATTCTTTGGTACTACGCGGCCTGGCGGGTGATGCAGTAGAGCCCGCTTTGGCATTGCCCAAGGGTTTGTTCTGCGGGACAATTGTTATCTCCTCAGTCTTTTCGTTATGAAGCGAATCGCCATCCTCGGCTCCACGGGCTCGATAGGCCGCAGCACTCTGAGCGTTGTCGAGTCCTACCCTGACCGCTTCAGCGTGGTCTCTCTAGCCGCAGGACGAAATATCGAAGCCGCCCTCGAACAGGCCAAACGCTGGAAGCCGCGGCTGATCTCTGTGGCCGACGCGAAAGACGCCGAGGTCCTTAAAGCGCAACTAAAAACGTCAGGTCTCGTCGACATCGAAGTCGCCCACGGTTCCGCCGGAACCATAAAAGTTGCCACCCACCCCGACGCCAACTTCGTCGTCAGTGCCATCGTAGGCGTCGCCGGACTGGAGGCCACCTACGAAGCCGTGCGCGCCGGCAAGAGCGTCGGTCTCGCCAACAAAGAATGCCTGGTCGCGGCCGGTGAACTGATAACCGTCGAAGCCCGCCGTCAAAATAAACCTCTGCTGCCCATCGACAGCGAACACAACGCCATCCATCAATGTCTGCGGGGCGGGCGCATGAACGAAGTCCGCTGTGTCTGGCTCACGGCATCGGGCGGCCCTTTTCTTAACACGCCAAAATCACAGTTTTCGTCGATCACCATTGAGCAGGCGCTCAACCATCCCACCTGGCGCATGGGACGTCGCATCACCATCGATTCCGCCACCCTGATGAACAAAGGATTCGAAGTCATCGAAGCCTGCCGTTTATTCAATATCCCGCCGTCGCAGGTGAAGGTTTTGGTGCATCCGCAATCGACCATTCACTCCATGGTCGAGTTCGTGGATGGCAGCATACTTGCTCAGTTCTCAGTGACCGACATGCGTTTACCGATTCTCTATGCACTTACGTATCCAGATCGCATCGAATCGGATATGCGCTTTCCTGTCAAAGACCTGCGTCATTTGGACTTCTGCGAACCGGACTTTGACCGCTTCCCCTGCCTTCGTCTGGCGTATGAAGCGGCAGACTCAGGCGGGATGAAAACTGTTGCACTTAACGCCGCCGACGAGGTCGCGGTGGCCGCATTCCTCGATGGCCAAATTGGATTTAACGAGATTCCAAAGGTAATAGAGGAAGTGATTTCTGGAACTCCCGGCGGTAAACTGGAATCTATATTGGAAGTGCTCGCAGCAGACGCTAAGGCCCGCGAAATGGCGACGTTAAGGATAGGAACCAGGCCATTAGCGGTACGATCTACCTAATATTCTCGGAAGGAATAGGCAGACCCGTCATATGTCTTCATTTTTGACCGCGTTGGTTGCAGTCGGCGTCATCCTTGGCTTCATGATTTTGATCCACGAGTTTGGCCATTACGCGGCTGCGAAACTCCTGGGTGTGCGGGTCGAGCAGTTTGCCATTGGATTCGGCAAGCGCCTCATCGGCTTCCGCAGAGGCGAGACCGACTACCGCATCAACCTGCTTCCGCTCGGTGGATACGTCAAGATGAGCGGCGAGAATCCCATGGATACCCGCACCGGCGACCCGGGCGAATTCATGTCCCATCCGCGCTGGCATCGTTTCCTAATCGCCATTGCAGGGCCGTTCATGAACATCGTGCTCGCCATTGGTTTGCTGGCGGTGGTCTACATGGTGCACTACGAGTATCCGGTGTTCCTCGACCAGCCTGCAGTAGTGGCATGGACCGATGTTGATTCACCAGCGGCGAAGGCAGGTATTCTGCCTGGCGATCGGATTACCAGAATCGACGGGGTTGAGAATCCGACGTGGGAAGAACTCGAGCCCCGCGTAATGTTGAACCCGAATCAATCGTTGGATGTGACTATTCAACGCGGTACTGAGTTTCTTCACAAAACTCTGGTTCCGGAAGCCACCAAAGTCTCTCAGATAGGTTTTGCCGGATGGAATCCCATTCAGCCGCTAATCATCACTCAACTCACGAAAGGGATGCCGGCTGATTTGGCTGGACTGCGTGAAGGTGACGAGATTCTCAGCATGGACGGGAAACATCTTCCTGCGGTGTCGGCCATGATCGATAGCCTCCGGCAGACGAAGGACAAACCTGTCACGTTGCTGGTTCTGCGCGACGGCAAGCAGATGTCCTTCACCGTGCAGCCGAAGCTTGGCGATGACGACGGCACACAGGAGAAGCGATACCGAATTGGTTTCGGTAGCCTGCCCACAAAAATTGGCAAGTTGTCGTTCGCCCAAGCCGTGTCTCGTTCCATTGATGAGAACAAGAAAACCTCTCTCATGATTCTGGAACTGGTGCAAAAGCTGGTTCGGGGACAGATTTCTCCGCGTACCATCGAAGGCCCCATCGGCATTGGCCGCGCTGCCGGTGCTGCCGCCAGCGAAAAAGGCTGGACCCCGCTGATGGCCCTGACCTCGGCAATCAGCCTGAACCTTGGAATCTTCAACCTGCTGCCCATCCCGATCATGGATGGCGGCGTGATCCTGCTGCTGGCGCTCGAAGGCATTATGCGGCGTGACATCAGCATGCGCATCAAGGAACGCATTTACCAGGCGGCGTTCGTGTTTCTGGTACTGTTCGCGGTAATGGTCATCTACAACGACTTGGCCAAGACGCTGCCGGGAGTAATGCAAAGGCTGCCGTAACCAGGAGAAACGTGGAGCGGCAGGTGTCCTCACCTGCCCACAACAGGCCTCGAATGTAGAGACGTAGCTTGCTACTTCTGGCGGTGCCACGAACGATCCCGAGACGTTGCAGAGCAACGTCTCTACGCGAGAACGTGCCTGGCTCCGCCCGTGCTAAACTAAAGATTCTAATGGCTAACATCCACCGTAGAAAAGCCGTCACCGCCTCCATCGGGGGCGTGCGCGTGGGCAGCGCTGCACCAGTTGTAGTGCAGTCCATGACCAACACCGACACCGCCGACATACCCGGCACGGTAAAGCAGGTCGCGGCCTTGGCACGTGCTGGCTCAGAACTAGTCCGCGTCACGGTGAATAACGAAGCTTCGGCTGCGGCCATTGGGCCTATCGTCGATCAGTTGTCGCAGCAAGGCATTCACGTCCCCATCATCGGAGATTTTCACTACAACGGCCACTTGCTGCTTAAGCAATATCCCGAGTGTGCGCGTGGACTCGCCAAGTACCGTATCAATCCCGGCAATGTTGGCATCGGACGCAAAGACGATTCGAACTTTCGCACCATGATCGAAGTCGCGGTCGAAAATCAAAAGCCGGTGCGTATCGGTGTTAACTGGGGATCTCTCGACCAGGCCCTGCTCACCAAGATGATGGACGAAAACTCCCGCCTGCCTGAACCGCTGGACGCCCGCGAAGTCACGATGGAAGCAATGGTGGTCAGCGCGCTGAACTCGGCGAGCCTGGCGGAAAAGTACGGCCTGCGGCCAGACCAGATCATTCTGAGCGCGAAAGTCAGCGGCGTGCAGGACCTGATCGACGTCTACCGCTCGCTGGCGGCACGTTGCAGCTATCCCTTGCACCTGGGACTTACCGAAGCCGGGATGGGAGCCAAAGGCATCGTGGCTTCGAGCGCAGCGCTCGGAGTGTTATTGCAGGAAGGCATCGGCGACACCATCCGGGTGTCGTTGACTCCGGCGCCGGGTGGCGACCGTACTGAAGAAGTTCGCGTCGGTCAGCAGATCCTGCAGTCATTGGGGATTCGCAGCTTCACTCCACAAGTCACCGCCTGCCCCGGCTGTGGCCGCACCACCAGCACATTCTTCCAGGAAATGGCGGAACAGATCCAAACCTATCTGCGCGAACAGATGCCCATCTGGAAAGACCATCACAACGGTGTCGAAGAAATGAAGGTTGCGGTTATGGGCTGCATCGTCAACGGCCCTGGGGAATCGAAGCACGCGAATTTGGGTATCTCGCTCCCTGGCACCTTCGAAGAGCCCAAAGCCCCGGTCTACGTCGATGGGCGACTGTTCACGACCTTAAAGGGCGACAGGATTGTTGCCGAGTTCATTCAGATACTGGATGAGTACGTCTCATCGCACTACGCGGCGCGTGAGGAAGAAGCAGTTAAGGTCTAGTTCGCATTTCTTCCCCAAAGCTTCCGAAGCCTATTTTACTCGTGACGCTAGTCGATCTCTGGCCTGGCCAGAGGGCAATATAAAGCCAATTCGTCGACTATTGGGCGGAGGCGGAATCATAAGTTCACGAACGGCCGCGACCAACTCCTGAAGGTCAACATCATGGCTCTCCAGCCGTTGTTCAATCTCTTTCAATTTACTCACGATTTCTTGATTCGCCGCCAAGGCCTCGCGCATCTTGATGAATGCACGGACCACAAAGATGCTCATGTCTACGGCTCGCTTAGAGTTTAGAACTGTCGCTGCCATGACCGCACCGTGTTCGGTAAATGCGTATGGCAGGTAGCGTCTTCCGCCTCGCCTAATGTTTGAGGTCGCAATTTGCGACCTCAAAATTTTCCCCTGTTCAGCGCTTAAACGAAATAAAAAATCCGAAGGAAAGCGCTTTGCGTTGCGTTTCACCTGCTCGTTGAGACGCTTCACGGATACGCCGTAGAGCGCCGCGAGATCGGCGTCTAGTATCACGCGATGTCCGTGAAGAATTTGAATTTTAGACTCAGCTTTTTTGGCGAGAGCAATTCCTGGTTTGGCCACAATTGTTCCTCAGATCAGGCTGGGAGCACCATCATCCTGAAGGCTAATCATTCTGCAGAATAGCAACTAATTTGTTCCAAACAACCGAGAAACTATTCCTATGGCGAATGTGGTTCCAAAACCGGAAAATGCTCGTTAGCCGCCTGAGGACTTCTGCAAAACCAATGTTTTAGACTTGAAATCGCGCAAGGATAATTCCAACCCCCCGAAATCCGGATGTTCGTTTTGGTTGAGGGTGAACGCGATATCCATCGTGTCACCGGCAACCAGTAGTTGTGGCTGGAGTCGCTCAGCCATCCTCCACCCCATGGCGTTGAACGAGAGGGAATTTCTCCATTCAGAACGCGAATGACGGTTGTTCGATTCCGAATCGCGCGTCGTCGTCGCTATTCCGGCAGAAACTCTGAATCGCACGTGTTTATCTTTGATGATTCGCGGCGGAGCGCTCAAGCAAATATCGCGATCGGCAAATACCGGCTCGGGATTCCCCACTCCAAACGGTTCCATTTGCTTGAGAAGTTGAAAAAATTCTGGAGTGACTTGTTCAAGCGGCAGGTCGGCATCGTACGACAGAGATGGTTCGAAATCGTCAAGCGTCAGTTTGGCGCGAGCGAACTCGTCAAGATGTTTGCGTAGTTCGAGGACATTGGCCGAGGGCAGGGAAAAGCCGACTGCATGGGAATGCCCTCCATATCGGCTGAACAGTCCGCTGCACGATTCCAGCGCGTTCAGTAAATGGAACGGCGCGATGGAGCGGCCCGATCCATGTGCGGTGTCACCATCGCGTGAGATGACCAGCGTCGGACGTCCATAGCGTTCAACGATCCGCGTCGCCGTAATCCCAATGACGCCCCGATGCCATCCTTCTCCATCGATGACCATGCAGTAGGCGTCGCGCAGAGCAGGATCGTCTTCGATGCGGGTGTGAATGGCTACCAGAATTCCTCGCTCCTCTTCCTGGCGCGCGGTGTTGAGCTGATCGAGATGAAGGGCAATCTCCTTCGCGCGCGCGGAATCTTTGACGCTAAATAACTCGACGATGTCGCTGGCTATATCCATGCGTCCGGCGGCGTTGATGCGCGGCGCGATGCGGAAGCCCACTTCGCCGGCGGACAACGGACGTCCACCCAGTTGCGAAACTTCAAGCAAAGCTTTGAGCCCTGGGTTAACGGCCCTTTGTAAGGCTTCAAGGCCTAGCTTCGCGAAGACCCGGTTTTCTCCAGTCAGTGGCACCGCATCGGCAATGGTCGCGATTGCGGCTATCTTAAGGAACGACATCAAGAGACGCGGCGAGTCGACTGCGCGCCGCCGCTCAATCAACGCTTGCGCGAGCTTGAATGCCACGCCCGCCCCGCACAACGATTTACACGGATATTCACATCCCGCCTGATTTGGATTTACTACCGCCAGCGCATGCGGCACACCATCCGGGCCGGGTAGATGGTGATCGGTAACGATTAGGTCGACACCAACTTGGCGCGCGGTTTCCGCAGGGGCGAAAGCGCGAATGCCCATATCCACGCTGACGATCAAACGAATGCCCTCTGCTGCAGCCCGCTCGATAACGTCTCCGCGCATGTCGTAGCCGTCGCGAATGCGGTGGGGAACGTGGAAGTCGGCGGCGCCTCCGCACAATTCAATCGCGGTTTTCAAAATCACAATGGCGGTTGTGCCATCGACGTCGTAATCGCCATAGATGAGGATCGGTTCCTTGCGCTCGATTGCCGCTTCAATCCGATCGACGGCTTCCCTCATTCCCTTCATCAGATAGGGAGAATGCAGCTGCGAAATGGAGGGCTTCAGAAACCTGGCTGCGGCTTCGCCATCAGCAATTCCACGCATTACCAGCAGACGCGCGAGGGTGAGCGCTGAGTTCGGAGCAATGCCGCACTCGGCAATCAACGCCGGGGCAAGCCGCTCCAACTGCTGCGGATCGGCAGTTTTAAGAATCCATTTCATCTGGTGAAGATCTTCTAAGGTAGGCTGGTACCTTTCACCGCTTGTTAAATCTCGTCGTCAGGCTCCGGTCCGTCGATTGGAATGCCGCCGAAATCATCTGACATTTCCATCAGCCGTTGGTAGCGGTGATACCAGTCGCTGGCGGCCTCGTAGACCATCATGATCCCCTGGTGGGCGAAACCGAGCTGCACAAATCCCGTCTTTCCGATATAGGTGCGCAGCCATCGCGCATCATCCATGTCCTCATCGTTGGTCAACTCACCTTGCGCCACATTTTGCAGCAGGTCATCGAGATCTTCGCGCTCCAGCGTCCACGAATCCATGGTTAAGAACGGAGCGCCGGCGGCTTTCGCCAACTCCACAAAATCTTTCCAGCTGTCGGGATTATTGCCCGGTTTCCATTGCACACTCTGCACTTCCTCCTGGTCGACATAGCCCTGAAACAGGCGCAGGCCGTGGCCCTGCGTGAAGGCGACCATGTCATCTTTCAGCGATTCTAAGTTGTCAGGCAGGGGAGACATATCTTGATAAGATTGTATTCCGGCGGCGCGAAGTTTGTCCCGAGCGATGCTATTGTGATTTCTATGCGCCGTCGATAGCGGCGGGGTTTTCGCCGATTTCTGCTGTGCTACACTAACTTGTTTCACGATAAACCACGACCCTCTCATGCTCCTGTCGAAAGAATATGTGGGCTACCTTGCCCGCGAAGTCGGCAAAAAACTAATTGCCGGAGAATTTATCGAAGCCAAAAGCATTCCGGCTCTCAATGAGAAGCTGAACGCCGCCATGCTCGAGGAATTTGGCCTGGAAGACCGCATCAATGACGAAGTGCGAGTCATTCTTGAGGCCTATTCCGAGGAGATGCGCCGTTCCGGCGCCAACTACCAGGAAATGTTCCGCAAAGTGAAGAGCGAACTCACGCGCAAATACAAGGCGGTGCTGTGAGGATAAGCCGCGACAAAGTGAATAAAGTTGCACACGTGGTCAGCGACGCGCTGGCGGAGATCGATAGCGTCGACTTCATCGAAGACCGCAATACCATTCGTCTCGAAGTCCGCAAAGTATTGGAAGATCTCCTCAATCAGGAAGAAAAAATCGACACCGCTGCCAAGCAAAAGATTGAAAGCCAGAAGCGCACAATTCTCGAAGGCAGCCAGGAGTGGGACATCCTTTACCGCAAGTACTATCAGGAAGAAGTAAAAAAGCTGGGGATGTAGGTTCGTTGAAGAACCAGAACCCTTGTCATTCCGAAGCGCGCAGTGCAGAGGACTCCACTCTTTGCCGTTAGCGTTCCATCTTCCTCCCTCCGCTGTGGTTTAACATTGTGGCAATGCGCCTCCGCTTGATTCGTCACGCAACCTTGCTGCTTGAATACGCTGGTCATACGCTGCTGGTGGACCCCATGCTCGATGACGCCGGTGTGCGTCCCCCAATCCAGAATTCTCCGAATCCGCAAAACAATCCGCTGGTCCCGCTGACGATGAAGCCAGAAGAATTACTAGACAAGACCGAAGTAGTGCTGGTGACCCACACTCACAGCGATCACTGGGACTCGTCGGCTGAAAAATCGCTGCGCAAAAACATTCCGCTATTCGGACAACCGGAAGACGAAGAGAAATTCCAAGCTGCAGGATTCACCCAAGTCCGCCCGCTACAAAAATCGCTGCTGTGGAATGAAATCACTATCGCGCGAACCGGCGGCCAACACGGCACGGGAGAACTCGCCAGGAAGATGGCTCCGGTCTCGGGATTCGTACTCAAAGCCGAGGATGAGCCTACGCTTTATGTGGCGGGCGACACCATCTGGTGCTCGGCCGTGCAGGATGCCCTCGATATCTACGAACCGGATGTCATTGTGCTCAACGCAGGAGGGGCACGATTTCTGGAAGGGAACCCGATCACCATGTCGGCGAGTGACGTGATCACCGTCTGCCGGCGGGCGCCGAAGGCAAAGATCGTTGCGGTGCACATGGAGGCGATCAATCACTGCCTGCTGACAAGGGAAGATTTGGCGTTCCAGTCAGAGGCGGCGAGATTAGCGCCACAAGTCAGAATTCCTGCGGATGGAGACTGGGTAGGGCTCGGATGAGCGGACTTCCGTCCGCTCGCGGCTGCTAAAATACCTCCACCCATGTTTGAGAATCTCCAGGAAAAACTTCAGCGCGCGTTCAAGACCCTGCGTGGCCAGGCCACGCTCACCGAAGAGAATATCGGCGAGGCGTTGCGCGAAATCCGGCTGGCGCTGCTCGAAGCCGACGTCAACTTCAAAGTTGTTAAAGATCTGATCGACCGCATTCAGGCCAAAGCCGTTGGTCAATCCGTTATGACCGCGCTTTCGCCGGGCGAGCAAGTCATCAAGATTGTGCGCGACGAACTGGTCGAGGTGCTGGGCCATGACACGGCAAAAGTAAAGTTTGCTTCGCAGCCGCCGACGGTCATTCTCATGGCCGGCCTGCAAGGTTCCGGTAAGACGACCACCTCCGGAAAGCTGGCGAACTGGCTGAAAACCGGAGGCCATCGACCTCTGCTGGTTTCGGTCGACGTCTATCGTCCCGCTGCGCGCGAACAGTTGAAGGTGGTGGCACAGGCGATCAAAGCCAACATCTACGAAGGCAAAGTCGAGCAAGCCAACACCGCTACCGTCGAGCGGTTGGTCAAAGAAGCGCGCCGCGAAGCGGTGATCTCCGGCAGCGATGTGCTCATCGTCGATACCGCAGGCCGTTTGCATATCGACGACGACCTCATGGATGAAATGCAGTCGCTTCAACGGCTGCTCAATCCGCAGGAAATTTTGTTCGTCGCCGACGCGATGACTGGACAAGACGCCGTTCGCTCGGCCGACGAGTTCCACAAGAAACTGTCGATCACCGGGGTCATCCTCACCAAAATGGACGGCGATGCCCGCGGCGGCGCGGCGCTTTCCATTCGACAAGTGACCGGCCAACCAATCAAATTCATCGGTATCGGTGAAAAATACGACGCCCTAGAACCGTTCCATCCTGACCGCATCGTGTCGCGCATCCTTGGCATGGGCGACATTCTTTCGCTGATTGAGAAGGCAGAACAGTCTGTCGACAAGAAGAAAGCCCAGGACATGGCCAGCCGCGCGCTCAGCGGCGACGGCTTCTCGCTGGAAGATTTCCGCGATCAGCTACGCCAAGTCAAAAAGATGGGATCCATACAAAGCCTGATGGGGATGCTGCCAAGCGTTGGCCCATTCTCTGGCCTGCAAAAAGCCGCCGACAAAGTGGACGAGAAGCAGATCGACCGCGTCGAGGCCATCATCAACTCGATGACGAACCACGAACGCCTGCACCACGACGTGATCAACGGCAGCCGCCGCAAGCGTATCGCGCGCGGCTCGGGCACCAGCGTGCAGGAAGTAAACAACCTGCTTCGTCAATACGCGCAGATGAAGAAGATGTTCAAGCAGATCGGCAAGGGAAGCTTTATGCGCCGCATGGCGGGGATGAAACTGCCCGGAATGTGAGATCTTTTATTGCCTGCTGAACATTTCCAGCAGAACATCAGAAGTTTGCAAGCCGGCGGTTGCTGAAACCGTCCCCAGTCTTCGCACCAATCGCCCTTTGTCCACCGCCCGCAATTGGTCTAGAGCCACTTGCCCGGCTTTCCCTTGAAAACGCAATGACACTCGCGTTGGATACAGGCGAATAGTCGTGGTCATGGGTGCGACAATTACGTTCTGAAGGTCCAGATTCATCTCATCAGGAGAGACGACCAGACAGGGCCTGGTTTTTTGCATCTCGGCGCCGTGAGTTGGGTCGAGCGTCACCAGCCAAACCTCATCGCGTCGCGGCGAGCGGATTACCATTGCCATTCTTCCAGATCGAACTCGTTGGGCCCAACTGGCATAAGCAGCTCATCATGTTGGGCCGCGGCCTTGAATTTCGCCGCCCAGTCCTCGCGAGGTCGCCGTTGCGGAGATATGACCAGGCGGTCCTTCTCGACACGCAACTCAACCTCGGTTCCTAATCCGCACTGTTCGATCAATGCCTTGGGGATGCGAACGCCTCGAGAGTTACCGATCTTTATCAGTTCAGCCTTCATAAGTAATTACATTGTAGCTACAGTGCTCAACAATTGCCAAGGCTAATTTGCCAACTGCTATCATCGGTCTTCCCATGAAATGGCGTTCTCTCGATGAGTCGGCACCCAGCTCCGATAGGCGGTCGCTCAGGGAAATTTTCGCCGAGCGCAAAGAGCTTGGCCGGAAATACGTTCCGGAAGACATTCGCGCCATTCACGCTCGCGTTGTCGCCGAACTCCAACAGCAAGGCTTCGTTCCACAGCCGGTCGGCAGCCAAGCACCTGCATTCGAATTAAAAGATCACAACGGAAAATTAGTCTCATCGATTGAACTGCTAAGCAGGGGCCCGCTCATCATTTTCTTCCTGCGCGGCCGCTGGTGCCCATTTTGCGTCGGACAACTCGAAGCTATGACGCTGGTTGCCGAAGACATCAAGCTTGCCGGAGCATCCGTCGTCGCGATTTCTCCGCAGAACGTGCATCAATCTTTTCTCATGCACGACCAGCACAAACCACGCTTTCCCTTATTGAGCGACGGCGGCAATCATGTGGCCCGTCAATTCGGACTGGTCTATAAAGTCCCTGACTATCAGCAGGCCATATATAAGTCAGCCTTCGTTAATCTTCCGTTCGCCAATGGCGACGCAAGCTGGGAATTAGCCATCCCGGCGACATTTGTTGTCAATCGCGACGGCTCGATTGTTTACGGCTCCGCCAACGCCGATTACACCGACCGTCCAGAGCCAGCGGAAATTCTGCAAGTAGTCACTTCTTTTTCCGATCAGGCATCGCAGGAACCTCCCGTAAGATAGACGCATGGCCCAACCTCTATGGAGCAGCGGCGACCAGTCCGCCCGTCTGGCGGAGCTGACTGCCAGCACTTCCGATCCGGCGAAAGAACTGCCGCTGCGCCGCGATGTGCGTTCGTTGGGCAAGCTCTTGGGTCAGGTGTTGGTCGAACAGGAAGGCGAGCATCTTCTCGACGTCGTGGAAGAATTGCGCCGCCTCCTAATCAAGCATCGTGAGCAATCGAAATCTGAATCTTCCGACGACGGCCAGATGGCCAAAGCCATCAAGATCGTCAGCGGCCTCAATATCGACGACGCTCACCGCATCACCAAGGCCTTCGCGATCTATTTTGAGCTGACCAATCTCGCGGAAACCAACCACCGCAAACGCCGCCGTCGCGCCGGTAAGCTGCACACCGATCAGCTTCCCTTGGCCGGTTCGTTTCGCGGGACACTCAAACGTCTCCAATCTGCGGGAGTGAGCGCCAAGGATGCGTTGGCCGCTCTGCAAAAAATCCGCGTCATCCCCGTCATCACTGCGCATCCCACGGAAGTTGCGCGCCGCACGGTGTTGCTCAAGCGCCGCCGTATCTCGCAGCTGCTCGAAAACCTTGATCATCTTCCGGTATCGGCTGCAGACGCGCTGGAACAGGAATTCGCTATTGCTACTGAAATCACCGCGCTCTGGCAAACCGACGAAGTCCGCGTAGAGAGTCCGCTGGTGACCGACGAAATCCGCATGGGGCTTGATGTCTATCCTATGTCGCTGTTCGCCAGCCTACCCCGCGTCTATCAGGAAATTGCCGAGACCTTTCACTCGGTCTACGGCCTGAGCATCGACGAGCTGGACTTGCCCAAGCTTATTTCCTTTGGTTCGTGGATCGGCGGCGACCGTGATGGCAATCCGTTCGTCACGCCCGAGTCGACCCGCGAAGCGCTGGAACGTGCCCGCAACACGATTCTCGATCACTACATCGCGCAACTGATGCGTGCCGCCGACCAACTGAGTGCCTCGTCACGGCAGGTGCCAATATCAGTCGAACTGCAAACTCGGCTCGACGAATACACCGCAGCCATCGGCGACGAACCGGCGCGTCTGGCGCGCATCTCGCGCACTGAGTTATATCGGCGATTCATCAACCTGGTGCTGATACGCCTGCGCAACAGTCGCGCCGAAAGTAAAGACAAGAAGGGCTACAAGTCAACGGCCGAGTTTGAGAATGATCTGTCACTGCTCCGCGACAGCCTCAACGCCAATCGCGGGGAGCGTCTCGCTGAATTGTTGATCGACCCGATGCTGAGAAAACTTCGCACCTTCGGATTCCATCTGGCAACCCTCGACATCCGCCAGCACGCGCGCATCCACGCGCAGGCGCTCAAGGAAACGCGAGAGTCGTCCCGCAAAATTTCCGATCGCACTGCAGACGTTCTCGCGACTTTTCGCAGTATCGCCGAGTTGAAGCGAATCTTCCCGCCGCGCGCCATCCGAGCCTACGTGATAAGCGGCGCGGAAAGTGAAGA
The DNA here is from genome assembly GCA_036271375.1 of Terriglobales bacterium. Taxonomy (GTDB): domain Bacteria; phylum Acidobacteriota; class Terriglobia; order Terriglobales; family Acidobacteriaceae; genus DATBAT01. The sequence goes on along the minus strand of DATBAT010000481.1, from coordinate 16,699 downwards.
GCACATCCTCGATGTTCTGCGTCTGGCCAACATGTCGCAGGTCCAACTCAATTGTTCCGGCGACGACCCCGGCGTCATGCCGATTCCGCTATTCGAATCCATCGAGTCCCTGCGCGAATCGCCCGCGATCATGGATAGCGTGTGGAAGCATCCCGACTACGTTCCGCTGCTCGATTCCTGGGGCCGCTGGCAGGAGGTGATGCTTGGCTACTCCGATTCCAACAAAGACGGAGGCATGCTCACCAGCATCTGGGAACTCTACAAGGCGCATCGCGAACTGCATCGCGTGGCCCGGGAAAATAAAGTTCACCTGCGCCTCTTTCACGGACGCGGCGGTACGGTAGGCCGCGGAGGCGGGCCTACGCACCGCGCGATTCTCGCGCAACCTGCCGGAGATTTTTCCGGAGAGATTCGCATTACCGAACAGGGAGAAGTGTTGAACTGGAAGTACGCCGACCCGGTGCTTGCGGAATGGAACCTCGAGATCATGATCGCCGCGTGCCTGGAAGCGCTGGTGCGTCCTGGGGATGGTGACTCAAAACCGGCCAAGCGTTGGGCCGCTGCGATGGAAGAGATTTCGCAGGACGCTTTCGAGTTTTACCGCAAGCAGATCGCTGACAATCCCGATGTTCTGCAATATTTCGAGCAGGCCACGCCAGTGAACCAGTTGGAATTCGCCCGCATCGGCTCGCGTCCCGCTCGTCGCAGCGAAAGCCGCAAGCTGGAAGATTTGCGTGCCATCCCCTGGGTTTTCGGATGGATGCAGAGCCGCCACGCGCTGCCCGCTTGGTTTGGCGTGGGCTACGCGCTCGAACGCTTCGCGGAAAAAGGCAGCGGCAACACCAAGCTGCTAAAAGAGATGATGCGTGACTTCACGCTTTTTTCCGACATCATTCGCAATGTTGAACTGGCAATGTCGAAGGCCGACCTTGCGATTGCCAAGCTTTACGCGTCTCTGGTCAGCGATGCAAAACTGCGGGCAAGAGTCTGGAAGATGCTGGTGCAGGAATTCGAGCGGACGCGGCAGGTCATCCTCGAAATTACGGGACAGAAAGATTTGCTGGGAAATAATCCGGTACTGTCGCGTTCAATCCGCCTGCGTAATCCTTACGTCGATCCGATGAGCCTGATCCAGGTCGACCTGCTCCGCCGCAAACGAAAAGGCGGTGACAGCGACACACTTAACTACGCGCTAGGCGCCACCATCAATGGCATAGCCGCAGGCCTGCACAATACCGGCTAAAACCCTGCCACGGATTTCACGGATCAGCACCGATAGCCAGGAAGATCTATCCGCGAAATCCGTGGCAGGCTCTGATCTACCGCTCGCGCATACAAATTTCGGCTTCCGCTATCGCCTCGTCAATGTGCTTCATGGCGGAAGCCCGATGTCCATGAAACTCGTTGGGCGCGGCCTGCAAGCTCGCTTTCGCGCTGCGGAGACTTTCGAGGGCGGCATGGATGCGTGGATGCGGCTCAGCAGCGGGCGCTGACGGCATGAGAACGGCTACAAACATCAGGACGGGAAGAACCGTCTTCAAAACTTTCATCATGGCTAATGCTCCAATTCGAACAGGCTTTGGCATGGGAATGCCCTGATGAATATGTCGCTGACTGCCCCGCCAGACAAGTTCAATGGCTGGTTCCTATACCAAAGAACATCTATCGCTTTCGCACCTTGCCATTCCCGCTAAATTCTGCAAAAATAATGGTTTGCCTAGATCTCTCCGGATGCTTCCGGCCTTAAGGATAAACTGCTTTGCTTACAATTCGACTGTCGCGCATGGGTGCGCGTAAACAACCGTATTATCGTGTGGTCGTCATCGAGAAGGCGCAAGCCCGCAATGGCCGGCCGGTGGAAGTCGTGGGTACTTACAATCCCCGCACCAACCCCATGAGCCTCGACCTGAAGCGTGAACGCATTGACTACTGGGTTTCGAAAGGCGCCCAACTGTCTGATCGTGTAGGAAAGCTGGTTGCAAGACCCGCCGCGCCTGCCGCTGAACCCGTAGCCTAACTCTCGCTGGGCCTCCCTGGAGACTTCTATGTCTGAGCAGCCTCAACAGGCGAACGACGTTCGCCTGATGATCGAGAAGATTGCCAAGTCGCTGGTCGATACACCTGACCAGGTCATCGTCGACCAGTACGAAGACGGTGGCGAGCAGGTGGTCGAGCTGGAAGTGGCGGAGACCGATCTTGGCAAGATCATCGGCCGCCATGGACGCACCGCCAAAGCTCTGCGCACTTTGCTGAGCGCGACCGGGGTGCGAAGCAACACGCGTTACGATCTGGAGATACTGGAATAGAAGGCGAATTTATCAGCCTGGCCCGCGTTCGCAAGACGCAGGGCCGCCACGGCGAGGTAGCGGTGGAAGTTCACACCGATGTGCCGGATCGATTCACTCCCGGAATGCGGTTGTTCGTTCTTGCCGGGGACGGCAGGCGGCGCGAGTTGAAGCTGGAAGAGTTTTGGCCGCACAAAGAATGGTTGGTGCTGAAGTTTGCGGGCGTCGATTCGATGTCCGAGGCGGAAACCCTGATTGGTAGCGAAGTACAGGTTCCCGCCAGCGAACGAGCCGAGCTTGAGACTGGCTGGACTTACATCAGCGAGTTGGTCGGATGTGTGGTGTTCGACGGCGAGCGCGAAGTTGGCAAGCTGGCCGATGTCGAGTTTGGCGCGGGAGAAGCGCCTCTGTTGCTGGTGAAGTCGGGCGCGAATAGTTACGAAATTCCTTTCGCGGAAGCGTACTTGAAGGGCGTCGATCTGAAGAGTAAGCGGATCGACATGATGTTGCCGGAAGGCTTGCTGGAAATAAACGCGCCGCTGACCCCGGAAGAGAAGAAGCATCAACACCAAGGTTCGTGACAGGAAACGCAAGGTCCCTCGGCTTCGCTCGGGATGACAGCGCGGTTAAGGTTATAGGTCCGTGATGAAGATCGACATTTTGACGATCTTTCCCGATTTTTTTCGCGGACCTCTGGACTTTGGCATCATCCGCCGGGCCCGTGAAGCAGGACTGGTGGAAATAAGCATTCAAGATCTGCGGGCATTTGCGCATGACCGCCACCGCACCGTGGATGACCGGCCGTTCGGCGGCGGTGAAGGCATGGTGCTGAAGCCGGAACCGATTTTTGAATGTATTGAAAGTTTGGGTATCGCGCCGAAGCAAGAACGTAACGCCGCAAAGCAAAGTGTAATTTTGCTTTCCGCGCAAGGCAGGCGGTTTGCTCAGGCTGAGGCGGCAGATATATCCGCCGTGGAGCACATAGTTCTGATCTGTGGACGCTACGAAGGCGTCGATGAGCGCGTTGGCGAGCATTTAGCCGATCGCGAGCTTTCCATCGGCGACTACGTTTTAAGCGGTGGTGAGCTAGGGGCGGCGGTAATTGTGGACACGGTCACCCGGCTGATCCCGGGTGCGGTCGGAAACGAGGCGTCGACCCGGCAGGAATCGTTCACGATGGGGAAGACGACTGAGGGAACGACTTCCACCTGCGATTCCGGCGGGCTGCTCGATTACCCGCACTACACGCGTCCCGCGGAGTTTCGCGGGATGCCGGTTCCGGAGGTTTTATTTTCCGGTAACCATGAAGAGATTAAACGGTGGCGACGGCGAACGGCGCTGGAAAAAACTTTACGTAACCGTCCCGATCTGTTGAACGGCGCGGAACTGAATAGTGAAGACAAGAAATTAATGGCGCAGTTGAATCGCGCCGAAGAAAATTAAAAGATTTCCGAGAGGGAAGGGAACACTGAAATGTCGAACCTGATTATTGAAAAACTGCTGGCCAAAGCGAAGCGCACCGATATTCCTGCATTCGTCCCCGGCGACACCATCCGCGTGCAAGTACGAATCAAGGAAGGCGAAAAAGAGCGTCTTCAGGCTTTTGAGGGCGTGGTCATCTCGCGCAGCCGCGGACCGCAGGCCAGCTTCACCGTCCGCAAGATCAGTTTCGGCCACGGCGTCGAGCGCATTTTTCCCTTCAACGCGCGGGTCATCGACAAAGTCGACATCGTTCGTTCGTCGAAAGTCCGGCGCTCGAAGCTCTACTATCTGCGTGCGTTGCGTGGAAAGGCGGCCCGTCTGAAGGATGTGGAACGCGACACTCGCGTCGCCGCGAAGCCGGCCGCGGAGTAATTACGGCTGGGTTTTGACCTCGACGTTTTCGTCGAGTTGGTCTTCTGCGAGTTTTTGTAACAGATGTTTGAGGGTTTGGCGGTCTGCTTTGCGGACCGCCGAAAACTCTACTCCCACGCCGACGTCCACCGCGTTCCGCACATGGCCTTTCATGGCCATCTCAACGTTGCCCAGCTTCAACACCAGCCGAACTTCGGTCCCCGGCGCCAGCGCTTCTTTCGTCTCCAGCAGGCAGCCCATTTCTGAAAGATCTTGCACCACGGCCTTTTGAGTGGTTGCCTCGGCAGCTCCAGGCTTCGCGATCTCCGCCACGCCTTTCACCGAGAAACGGTGTCCGCGGCGGCTTTCGGCCTTGTTCTTAGTCTTCCGGCTAAGCGGATCGTCCCAAGCCAGCGTATCGAAGACGTTATGCATCGACTTCAATTCCGACTGCCACATGTCGTGGTCCATCTCGATGGTCTGCAAACCGATCTGGCCGCGCAACTCGGAATTAGGATCGCCGACCCAGACCACGCGGCAGAAGGATTTGCTCTCGCCGCGCTCCAGCGCCACAATCTCACCGGTCTGCTTGATCGCCTTGATGCTGGTAATGCGGGCACCATGCGGAGAAATGTCGTAGGTACAACCCATTTCCAGGATGGGCTTCTTGTCTTTGTCCCAATGGGTTACGCGGATGGGCAGCGCGAGGTTCATCCGCTTTTCGACGCGCTCCGCCGCCTTAGGAGAATTCTTCTTCACATTGGCATGTTCTTAGCTGGTGACCAAAGGGTCAATTTACCGAAGTAACAGGCAACGTTTGGAGGCTAACAGACGGAGATTTTCTTTAATCGACCACTCCGCGGGAAGGGCTGGATGCTGAGTGCCGGATGCTGAGTGCTGCTCTTCCAATATCCACACTTGCGCACACCCAAAGCCTCAGCGAAGATGCAACTATCGGTGAAAACGAAATCTATATCCGCCTCAGCCGCCAAGCTACGTATGCTCAAGCGCCTGCGCTGCACTCTGAAATTTGAGAAGCGTGCCTGGGAGATGGGCGCGAAGCTGGTGGCGGGAGTCGACGAGGTAGGCAGGGGATCGCTCTTTGGGCCGGTGGTCGCCGCTGCTGTAATTTTGGATCCCACTTACCGCATTCGCGGCCTGCGCGATTCGAAACTGCTGCCCGCCGAAAAGCGTGAAATCCTGGACGAAAGAATTCGTGAACACTGCATCGCATGGTCGGTGGCCGCCGTCGACGCCGCGAGAATTGATCAGATCAACATTTACCAGGCCTCGCGCCTAGCGATGCACGAAGCAGTGAGGGCGTTACAGCCGGCAGCCGATCATCTGCTCATCGACGCTATGCGCCTCGACTGCGATCAACAGCAGCAGAAAATCATCCACGGCGACGCGCTGTCGATATCGATCGCGGCCGCCTCGATCATCGCCAAAGTCTGGCGTGACCGCGTAGTCAGAGAGTGGGACCCTGTGTTTCCCGTCTACGGTCTCGGCTCCAACAAGGGATACAGCACCGCCCGCCACCTAGCCGCGCTGCGCGAGCACGGACCGTCGCCGCTGCATCGTCAATCATTTGCTCCGGTGTGGAATGCGCCGGTTCCGCAGGAAGCGCTGGCCTTCATGCTCGAAGAAGAACCGGAAAGCGTCGAAGGATTGTTGTCGCCGGAGGAATCCAGCAACGCTTCTAGCTTCTAGCTACTGGCTACCAGCTCACGCCAGAAGCTGGTCTTCCTCACAGTACAATCAAACCCATGCTGCGCCTAATGGCCATCACGGCCCATCCTGACGACGAAGGCAGCTTCGGCGGCTCTCTTCTTACGTACCACGAACGTGGCGTCGAAACCTTCCTCGTCTGCCTGACCTCCGGACAAGCCGCTACCCACCGCGGCGGCGCCAGAAGCGATCAAGAACTCTCCGAGATGCGCCAAAAAGAATTCGCCCGCTCCTGCGAATTGCTAAAAATAACCAAGGGAATCGTCCTTGATTTCCCCGACGGCAAACTCCATCGCATCGACCTATACAACGTGGTCTGCGAGCTGACACGCCACATCCGCGAAATCCGTCCGCATGTAGTGCTTACCTTCGGCAACGAAGGGGGAGTCACTGGACATACCGACCACACCATGGCAGGCGTCGCGGCATCTTTGGCGTTCCAATGGGCTGGCCGTAACAACCGTTTCCCCGATCAGCTAAAGGATGGCGTTGAGCCCCACCGGGCGCGGAAGCTCTACCAGACCACCGCGGAATTCGAACTCGCCGGACGCCAGCCCATCATGTTCTCGCCGGTCACCGCGACCATCGATGTGCGCAAGTTCGTGGAAGAGAAGATCAAGTCTTTTAAGTGCCACACCAGCCAGTCACCGCTATGGCCAATCTTCGAGCAGAGCATTCGCGAGCGCGCGCCGGTTGAGCAATTCCACCTGGCGGCGCGCAGCGAACCCGGTCCGGCGCTCTTAGAAACCGATCTTTTCGCGGGAATTACAGAATAGTACCGTTTGAATCGTGCCCCGCCGGGTTGTACGATCTTGGTATGTCGTTAGGGATTATCAGTAAGATCTCCAACTTTTTGAAGACCATGAAGTCGCGTGACTTGCGTCTGGCGTGGACCGTCGCCATTGCCGCCGACGCAATTCAGATAGTGGCCATGCCGTTGTTTGCGCCGGGAGCGTTGTCCCCGGCCGACGGAATTCTGGATATCGCTGTCGGAGCGATTCTGATCCGCCTGCTGGGGTGGCATTGGGCTTTCCTGCCCGCCTTCGCAGCTGAATTCATGCCGGGCATAGACCTGCTTCCCACATGGACCGCTACGGTCTTCTACGTGACAGGTCACCAAATGCGAACCGGAGAACCAGAAATCCTCCCACCGGGCCCAGCGCCCGCCCGCCGGCCCTAAAGCCGAACCACGGATCTACGCAGATTCACACCGACAAAGAAAAAGAACATCCGTGTGGATCCGCGAAAATCCGTGGTTGATCTCTACCGGGCCTTGATAATCTCCCCCAGCATGTCAGGCTTCGACTCGTCGCGCACCAGATGCGGATACTTCTCCCCGCCCTGGTAGTCGATTTTGTAAACCTTGTAGTACTCGGTATTCTCCACCAGCAATTCCATTCCTGACGAGCCGTCTTTCGTAGCTTTCAACGCATCGCGGAAGGCATCGCCGGTAAAAATCCTGCCGTTGACGCCCACTACTTTCATTCCCGGCCCAATGCCAGCCTTGGCCGCAGGCATGCCCTCGATAGTGTCGGAGATCAGACCATCTTTATTTAGTGATAGCCCAATTGAATAAACGGCATTGATGCTATCGTGCGCTCCTTCGCCGGCTTTGTACAATTCAGAGCGCTTATCGTCGTAGACTACTTTCCATCCGCTGTTGGCGATGCCCGTGAGTGGTGCTCCCGGTCCGTGATTGGTAAGTCTCTCGGTCCAAAAAGTGCGCCAGTCGTAGGGTGCGACTTGATTCAGAGTATTTACGACGTCATCGAAAGTGTACGTCTTCACCTCGGGTGGGCCGCTCTGCCCGCCATGAAACAGGTGGCAGAAATCGTCAATACTTTTTTGTCCATTGGTTTGCTGGCGGATAATGGTGTCAACCCACAGCCAATTCAGGACGTCTTCCTCGTAGTAGTCGAGACCCCGCCGCCATGAATTCCACTGGCCCGGAGCGCCTTGCATCGCCGGCACTCCATCGGCGGTGTCTTGCAGGTTGCGCCAAGTTCGCCCCGGCAGGTGGTCGCGGTCGGCGGCAATTTTGGCCAACTCGTTGTTGTATTGTTCCGTTGTGCGAAGCCCGCTACGCGCGCTGAGCACGTCACCCAAATACGAAGTCAGCCCTTCATAGACCCACAGCAGGTCAGTCTGCATCGGCTTCTCGTAGTCGGGTGTCGCCAGATCATAAGGCCGCCGATACTTTCCATTCCACGAATGCACGTATTCGTGAGTGAGCAATCCCGCCGCCAACATGCGCAGATCAGGATCGACCATGTAGCGCTCGCCTTCGCGGCTGTCGTTCGACTCATGATGCTCCAGCCCGAAGTGGGCGACGTGGTCGCTCAAGGTGTAGGTGAAGTGATAGCTGCGAAAATGCTGCGCGCCGAATAACTTCAGCGCCTGATCGGTCAGCGATTTGTAGTGATCAAGAACATCTTGCGGGATATCCAGCGCAGCCGCGCTGTCGGCAGCAATATCCATTTCCTCGGGAGGATTGTCTGCGATCGGTACTACCTTCAAAAATTCGCTGGTGTTGATCGGCGAATCCACCAAAGTCGTCAACGAAACAGTCTTGAATTTGATCTCGTTCCCCGATTGCGAATCAACCGGCAGCGGCGTTCCGAACTTCCAGCCTTCGGGCAGTTTCACGCTGGCCTGATATTGCAGCTCGTCGGATGTCCACCCCGCAGGGTAGAGCAGAAGAGTGTTCCACGCCAGGATCGCGAGCTTATTGGTTGCCGATGCGCCGCCGGTGTAAATTCCCTCCGCACCCGCGGGGGACAAAAAGTCCAGCGCCGCGTCAATGGAGGTCGCCCCGGTCGGCACATCGACGTGCAGCGTCCATCCGTCCAACAGGTCACGCCGCCATTTGAGTTCCTGCCCGTTCGTCCAGAATTTCAGGCCGGCAAGATCCTGCACCGGGCCAGTCGGCCCGTGCTCGCCGGGAATCCATTTCGGATAGTAGAGAACAAAATCGCCGGGCGTCGCCGGGATGCTCAATTTCGCGTGGAAAATCTTGCGCGGAGCCTCGGTGGCATCCAAGGCGATGGTGACGGTGGGCGGAGTTGGTTTAGCGGCAGGTTTTTTCTTCGCCGCCAGCGCGGGCGCAACGGAAACGGTTAGCAGCAAGGCAACAGAAATGCCACCACGAAAAGAAAAAGGCATCAATCCTCCAAGAATTTTCAAACCCTGAAAAGCCCTGTCATCCGAACGCGCGTTCTTTGCGCGGTATCGCTGAAACGATACCCTGATACGAACCAGAATTCTTTACCCTAACTCCGGTCCCGCCGAGCGATCCACAGGGTATGCTCCCGCGAGATCGCGTTTTCCGCATCCCCGACAAACGATGAAAAATCCTGATCGTTGCCTACGTGCGCGGACTGCTCTTCAATAAATCCCAAATCCAGCGCGGCCACCGCATATGACTGCGCTAGCTCTTCATGCTGCCGCACTTGAAGCCAAGCCAGCAGCGCGCTGGCCAGCGAAGAAAACACACCGACCAAATTCCACTTCGAACTTGGAGAGGCAATCATGTATGCCCCGGAAGCCAGCGCCAGCGCCTGGCTGACCAGAATCACAACGAAATACCAACTCTCCGCCTGCTGACTCTTGCGCGCTTTGCGCCCATACCATGCGCGCTGATCGGAAATGCGCTGCGCCAGATAAATGTATTTGCGGTCCTCCAACTGGCACGCGCGCACTTCGCGCATGCGCGGAGAAATCTGCGGCTTGTCGGCGTACTCGCTGCTGAATCCAACTGCGAAATCCGAACCTTTGACCAGAGAACGCAAGTCCGTTACAAACTTGGCATCGACGTCAGCTGCGCTTACAAAATACGGTTCAGCCCCGGTCATATAGCGCCAAGCCATGCTCTTGGCCGACTCCGCGACGGCGCGGCCACCGTACCATAATTTTTCCGGCTTCAAAGCCCGCCGAATCGCGGTGATGACAAAACTAAGAGATACCAGAGCGGTGCTGGCTACGGCGAAGCTGGTTTTAAAAGTTGAAATTACTGCCGAGAGAGCGCCCAGTCCAGCCGCCGCTACCAGCGACAGCAATACAGCGCCGGTAAACCAAAGATGCTGACGTTGCGCCCCCAAAGAAGCGCTGTCCGCAGCCAGAAACAGCGCGGGATAGTCATCCGCGCCGACTTTCAATTCAGTTGAGGTGGAGGTTGCTAGCATCCGCTTGGTCCCGCGTTACGGGAAAATATGGATATTACGCCGGAACGCACACCACAACAACCGTCCGTAAACTAGCTCGGTTTCTTTGGAGGGACTTTGGCGCCCTTCTTCCGCGCCTCCGACAACCCGATCGCAATGGCCTGCTTGCGGCTCTTCACCTTGCCGCCTTTGCCGCCCTTGCCTGACTTAAGCGTCCCCTTTTTCTCGCGCTTAACCGCGCTCTCGACACTCTTGCTGGCGGCCTCGCCGTATTTCCGTCCTGAAGATTTTTTCGTAGGCATGAAATTCCTCCGCGCCCTTGGATAGGAAAAGTCCGCCGGAGGTTGTGCGACGGAATTTACTCGCTGCCGTAGTAGCCTTCGCGGGTCTGCGCGACCATATCTTTCTTCTTAACCGCCAACTGGATCTTGTGATATCCGCTTTCGATGCCGGTTCCTCTGTCCGGCGTGTAACCCAGGTTATATTGATGCCGCAGTTCGTCTTCGATCTGCGCGTAAATCTGGTCGACGTTTTCCTTTTTGGAAACCTCGAACAGCCGCCCGCCGGTCTCTTTGGAAATCCTTTGGAGGACCTTCTTGCCGTCCTCATGCGGACGCTGCTGCGGATATCCACCCCGCCCTCCACGGCCACCGCGTCCCATGCCTCCGCCCGTTCCCCCGATGCCGCCGCCCATGCGCGGCCCGCTAAATCCTCCGCCACCGCCTTGTTCGTCGTCTTTGAACAAAATTGAATAGACTACCGTGTCGGCACGCTGCGCAGTCTCCATCGCGTACTCCAGTGTCTCTTTACTGCCGGTATCGACGCCATCGGAAAGAATGATCACCGCCTTGCGTCCCTGCTGCTTCTTCATCACTTCGTCGGAAGCCAGGTACACCGCGTCATAGAGCATGGTCCCGCCGCCGTGAAATCCGCCTCCATGTCCACCTCGACGACCCCCGCCTCCGCGCTGAGAAGGATCCGAAGGATCAGATGGATCGGGCGATGACGGGTCGGGAGCGTTCGCCCGTTGCAGCCGCGGCGTCTCCAACCCGCCCAATGCGCCTTCCAGCTTTTCATGGGATGAGGTCAGGTCTTGCAGCAACTCCACTTCGTGATCGAAGTGAATGATGAATGCCCGGTCGCGGTCTTCGCGCACCATGCGATCTAGAAAACTATGGCTGGCGCTGCGCTCCTGGTCGAGTACGCGGCGCTGGCTCAAGCTGGTGTCGACGAGCAAGCCAAGCGTGAGTGGCAGGTCGCTCTCCTGCGCGAAGTAGTGAATGCTTTGCGGACGTCCATCTTCCGAAAGCGTGAAATCGTCTTTATTCAGATTGCCGATCACGGTACCGTGTTTGTCGCGAACCGTCGCCAGCACATTGACTACTTTCACCTTTACCGACATGGTGGTGACAGGCTGGTCGGTTTGCGCGGCCAGCGATCCGCACACCGCAAGTACCGCTAGAAACTGAAAATTGCGCATAGATGTTAAAGGAAGGCATCCGCTCTCGAGGACACGAAGATCCACAAAGGAAAGCCCTGCGTGGTGAGAACTATTGCTGACTGGGATGGTTGTTACGCGGAGAGTAAAAGTTTGTAAAGCTGGGTGATTGATACCCATTCCGGCAGGTGCTGAAAATCCTAAGAGCACAGCTGTCGGCGGCAGTCTTCTAATCGACCTGCGCCACTTGCACGGTGATATTGTCCGGCCCGCCCTCGTCCCGAGCCATCTTCACCAGTTCTTTGCAGGCATCCTCTGGATTTTTCGACATCACGACCTTCTGCACATCCGCTTCCGCAAGCAGGCTCCACAATCCATCGGTGCAAAGCACCAGCACGTCGGCGCTCTCCAGGGAGAGCGGCTCTTCGGGACATTCGGGAATTACTTCTGCCCCAGCCCCCAGGGCCGATGTCAAAATATGCCGCTGCGGATGCGTGCCTGCCTCTTCGGTACTGATAATTCCTTGCTCCACCAGCTTGCCCACGTAGGACTGATCGCGGGTCAAGCGGTAGATAGCTTCTTCTCGCGCCAGATAAAGCCGGCTGTCTCCGATGTGGGCGTAATAAAGGTCGAGCCCGCGCAGCACCACGGCGGTGCAAGTGGTGCCCATACCTTGAAGGCCTGGATGCGCGTCGGCGTATTCGAGAATGCGCTGATGTGCGGTTTGAAAAGCCTTGAGCAGAATTGCCCGGATGTCACTACCGTTGGCGGAGCGATAAATTTCTTCGACAGTCTCAACCGCGATGCGGCTGGCTTCGGCGCCGCCCTCGTGTCCACCCATGCCGTCGGCAACGCTCAGCAGACGTCCTTTGCGGGCGAATTCTTCGTCGGAAGGGGCTTCCCAGTAGGCGAGCTTGTCTTCGTTGTTCTCACGCTGGCAGCCTACGTCGCTAAGTCCTGCCAGCTTGATCCCCGGCCTTATCTGCATTGCACTCCGCGCCCTCGCCTTCTAAAGTTGACGCCCGATTTTCCACGCTCCAGCCGGCGAGCTGGAAGCTGTAACCGATCAGGGGGGAACCGGAGTCTTGTCGCGCATCGCCAACCGCCCCAAGCCATTCGCGACATCAGGTCAAAGGATTATATACACCGCGGGGGCGTTGTGGACGGCCGGGTGACATTTGTCACGCAAGCCGGATGATGTTCTCCACTGGCGGCGAATTTGTCCCTGATCGATGATGGCTTTGCCTGGAGGAAGAGCAAATGGCAAGTCTGCAACAAGTCATACCGATGAAGCCGGCCAGCTACGCCACCGCGGTGGCCAGCCTCAGCGGCGTCAGCAAAACCTACGGCGACGTGAAAGCCCTGCGCAATGTGGATTTTTCCGTGCGCGCTGGGGAACTGGTCGCGTTGCTTGGCCCCAACGGAGCCGGCAAGACCACGGCGGTAAAACTTCTTCTCGGATTGGCCGCACCCGGCACCGGGACAGTCAGTGTTTTTGGCGGCAACCCGGTCAATCCGGAGGTCCGCATGCGCACCGGCGCCATGCTGCAAGTCGGCAAAGTGCCGGAGACGTTGCGGGTACGCGAACATATCAGCTTGTTCTCGTCCTACTATCTGAAGCCGCTGCCGCTGGCTGAGTGCCTGGCCATCGCGGGGATTGAGTCCATCAAGGACCGCAAGTTTGGCGAACTCTCCGGGGGACAAAAGCAGCGCGTGCTGTTTGCACTGTCGGTGTGCGGCGACCCTGACATTCTCTTTCTGGACGAGCCCACCGTCGGCATGGATGTCGAATCCCGCCGCGGCCTGTGGGAGGAGATCCGCGGCTTGGTTGCTCGCGGCAAGAGCGTGTTGCTGACGACCCACTATCTGGAAGAAGCCGACTCGCTGGCCGACCGCGTCGTGGTCATCAACCAGGGATCGATCATCGCCGAAGGCACGCCCACGGAAATCAAATCCAAGACCGGAGGCCGCCGCATCCGCTGCGTCAGCCGTCTCGATCTGGAAACAGTACGCCGCTTTCCGGGAGTACTGGAAGTCCGTCAGGACCGCGAAGCACTTGACATCCACGCTGCCGAAGCGGAAGGAGTAGTTCGCGAACTACTAAACCGCGACGCAACTCTCTCCGGCCTCGAAGTAACCAGCGCGGGCCTGGAAGACGCCTTCATCGAACTAACCAGGAGCGCTACTGATCTTCACGGATCACACAGATAAAACAGAGAAAAGATCCATCCGTGTGAACCCGTGAAAATCAATGGCGCATTTGAAGTGAGGAATCTATGACAACTGCCCGCCCCCTATCTGCAACGCTCGACATTTACGGCAAAGAGGCCTACTACGAATTTCTCAAATACCTTCGCATCCCCATGTATGCCGGGTCGACGCTGGTGTTTCCCATCATGTTCTATATCCTCTTTGGCCTGCTTATGAATCACGGCGGCGATGTAAGAGGTATGGGCGTCAGCACCTACCTCATCGCCACTTACGGAACCTTCGGCGTGATGGGAGCGTCGCTGTTCTCGAACGGTATCGGTATTGCCGTCGAGCGAGGCCTGGGATGGATGCAGGTCAAGCGCGCCAGCCCCATGCCTCCGTTCGCTTATTTCACCGCGAAATTTTTCGTCAGCGCCGTCTTCAGTGTAGCTATCGCGGTTGTGCTGCTGAGCCTGGGGTGGGTGTTTGGTGGTACGCATATCACCGCATTTCAGGCGGCCAAGTTGCTGGCGGTTTTGTTTGCGGGAGTCGCCCCGTTCTGTGCGCTAGGAATTGCCATCGGATATTTAGCGGGGCCGAACTCGGCCGCCGCGGCGGTGAACCTGATCTATCTTCCGTTGTCGTTCGCGTCAGGACTATGGTTTCCCGTCGAGGCGCTGCCGAAATTCTTGCAGCACTTGGCGGCATACCTACCGCCTTATCATCTGGCGCAGTTGGCGCTGGGTGTCCTCGGTGGCGGAGATGCTCAATCGCCTCTGCACCACCTCGAATTCCTTTTTGGATTTACCCTGCTGGCGCTGGGCGTCGCTTTCTTGGGCTACCGCCGCGACGAAGGGAAAACGTATGGCTAGACGTGGAGTAGGATTTCTGCTGGTTCTAGCATCTCTCTTAGTACTGGCTGCTTCCGGGAATTTGTCAGGGATTCCAATTCTCTTGTCGTTGGCCGCCGTCGCTAGTTGGATGGTAGTCAGATAGGTCGGCTAAGCCCCAGCATTGAGAGAAATCGAAGAAAAGCGGTAGGCTACTGAAGCGAATGAGACTGTTACCACCAGATCGCGACCACGGATGGGCCCCTTATGTCTGGCTCGCCTATTTTGGATGGTTCTTCGTCCATCCCATCGTCGATCACGTGGGGTGGAAAGAATGGACGGCCACGGCGCTCGCAACCGCGATATTCCTGGTCCTCTACTTCGCAAACTTCTGGCTCAAGCGTCCCTGGAACTTCGTAAATCTTGCCGGTTTGGTGCTGTTGGGAATCGTCTTCATTCCCTACAATCCCGGTGCAGTCGATTTTTTTATCTATGCCGCAGCCTTCGCACCCTTCATGGTCGAAACGGAGATTGCCGGCGCCGGCCTCCTTTTCGCGGTCATTGCCATTCTGCCCATCGAATCCTATTTCGTGAACCTTGGCCACACGCCGATCTGGCCGTTCAGCTTGATGTGTTTCCTGATCGGCGGCGGCAACATCTACTTCGCGCAGCGCAATCGCGGTAATCGTCAACTCAAGAGAGCCCACCAGGAAATCGAGCACCTCGCTAAAGTTGCAGAACGCGAACGCATCGCGCGCGATCTGCACGACGTTCTCGGACACACGCTGTCGGTCATCATCCTGAAATCGGAGCTGGCGGGAAAGCTGATCGACCGCGACCCGGAACGTGCTCGTGCCGAGATGAAAGATGTCGAGACGACATCGCGAGCCGCATTGGCCGACGTCCGCAACACTATCCGTGGATATCGCGCCCAGAGTCTCCAAGCGGAACTCAAACAGTCGCTCACCGCCCTTGAAACCGCGGGAGTGGCCGTGCAAGCCAACACCGCGGAAGTCAGCCTCAGCCCTGCACAGGAAAGCGTTGTGGCCATGGTGGTGCGCGAAGCCGTCACCAACGTGGTCCGCCATGCCGGCGCGCGCAACTGCCAGGTGTACCTCAGTTCGTCGGAAGGGAACTGTCTTCTGGAAATTCAAGACGACGGAACCGGCGGCTCGCCGCTCGAAGGCAACGGCCTTCGCGGGATGCGTGAACGGATCGAAGCCCTCGGCGGAAACCTACAGCGGCAGATTTCTTCGGGCACCAAGCTCACCATCCGCTTTCCTCTCGCTGCGAGAAACGGCAGCTAGTGAATCCGCGCAAAATTATCCGCGTGGCCATTGCTGAAGATCAGGGAATGGTTCTGGGAGCGCTATCCGCGCTGCTGGAGATCGAAGGTGACATCTCGGTCATCGCCCGCGCCCGCAATGGCAAAGAAGCCTTGGAAGCCGTGCTTACTCACAAGCCCGATGTCTTTATCACCGACATCGAAATGCCCGAGATGACCGGCCTGGACGTCGCAGCGGAGCTAAAACGCCGACGCGCCGGCACGCGAGTGATTATTCTGACGACGTTCGCAAGAGCTGGCTACCTGCGCCGGGCCCTCGAAGCGGGCGCTTTGGGATATCTGCTCAAAGACATGCGGGCCGAACAACTGGCTGACGCCGTGAGGCGGGTAAATCAGGGATTGCGGGTCGTGGATCCCGAGCTTGCCGCCGAGGCCTGGGCGGAACCCGATCCGCTCACCGATCGCGAACGCCAGGTACTGCGCCTGGCCGGAGAAGGCAAAGCCAGCCTGGACATTGCGGGAGATTTGGGACTGTCGGAAGGAACCGTTCGAAACTATCTTTCGGAAGCGATCAGCAAGTTGGGCGCGGCGAACAGAATTGAAGCGGCCCGTATTGCCAGAGCCAAAGGCTGGCTATGAATCTGCGCTGAGATCTGAGAACCCATAACCTATAACTGAGTTTCCAGCCAGTTTCGGGGGTCGTCAACTAGCAAACGGAAACGCTCTCGAAAGATTTGACGGCTTCATCCAAGTTGACGTTCGACGGTTCCAGCACGCGATTCAGCGCGTCGGCCAACGCGAAGAGTTTCTCAGGATCCTGTTCATTCATAATTTCCCGGCATAGTTTTTTCCAGCCAGCATCCTGCATATCTCCTCCTTCGCGTCTGACGTTTAAGAATTTGTGAATCATATTGCACCTCGCGTACCAAGGCGTAAGTTATTGAGAAAAG
>DATBAT010000480.1:0-3696 GCA_036271375.1 Terriglobales bacterium | reverse complement strand
ATGGTGATGTCGCTGATCAGCTTCATCGGCACCGAGCGCAACATTCTGGAAGAAACTGCGGACAACTGCCACACGCTGAAGCTGCCGCATCCGATTCTGACCAACCGCGATCTGGAAAAGCTGCGGCGAATCGCTACCGGCGATTTGCTGGCTATCACGCTGCCTGCGCTTTTCCGCGCGGCGGATGGCGAAGCGGGATTGCACCGTGCCATCGACGAACTTTGCCGTCAAGCGTCGCTGGCAGTTCGTTCCGGCTACACGCTGCTGATTCTCTCCGATCGTGGCGTGGATAAAGACTACGCGCCGATCCCCAGCCTATTGGCCCTGGCTGCCGTACATAACCTGCTGGTGCGGGAAGAGACCCGCACCCAGGTGGCTTTGATCATCGAGTCCGGGGAGCCGCGCGAGGTAATGCACTTTGCATTGCTGATCGGCTATGGCGCGAGCGCAATCAATCCTTACCTGGCAATCGAGACTCTGGAAGACCTTTCCGCTCGCGGCTATTTGCCTGCCGGCATCAACGGAGAGATGGCTGCCTCGAAATTCATCAAGGGGATCAACAAAGGACTGCTCAAGACGTTTTCCAAGATGGGCATCTCGACCCTGCAAAGTTATCGCGGGGCGCAGGTGTTTGAAGCCATCGGGCTCAACAAAGATCTGGTCGATTCTTATTTCGCCGGGACGGTTTCACGCGTGGAAGGCGTGGGGCTCGACGTGCTCTCGCGCGAAGCGCAGATGAAGCACGAGTATGCTTACCAGCCGATCGGCGAGTTCGATACGGAACTCGCGGTTGGTGGCTCGTATCACTTCCGCATTAATGGCGAGTATCACTTGTTGAATCCCGCTTCCATCAGCAAGCTGCAACATTCAGTGCGTGACGGAAATTTCCAGACATTCCAGGAATACACCGACCTGATCGATATCCAGAGCCGCAATCTGGCGACGCTGCGCAGCCTGATGGAGATTAAGAAGGCCAAGAAGCCGGTGCCCATCGAGCAAGTCGAGTCGGCGAAAGAAATCGTGAAGCGCTTCGCTACCGGCGCGATGTCTTTTGGGTCGATCAGTAAAGAAGCGCACGAGACGCTGGCGATTGCCATGAACCGCATCGGTGGCAAATCGAACACCGGTGAGGGCGGCGAAGACGAAGACCGCTACACCCGCGACGCTAACGGCGACTTGCGGCGCAGCGCGGTCAAGCAAGTGGCATCGGCGCGTTTCGGCGTGACCGCTAACTATTTGATCAACGCCGACGAACTGCAAATCAAGATGGCGCAGGGCGCGAAACCCGGCGAGGGTGGGCAGCTTCCGGGGCACAAGGTCGACGATGTGATCGCGCGCATCCGGCATTCGATCCCCGGCGTCGGCTTGATTTCCCCGCCGCCGCATCACGATATTTATTCCATCGAAGATCTGGCGCAACTGATCTTTGATTTGAAGAACGTCAATCCGCAGGCGCGTATCTCGGTCAAACTCGTGTCGGAAGTTGGTGTGGGCACCGTGGCCGCGGGAGTGGCCAAAGCTCATGCCGACGTGGTGCTCATCAGCGGCGACACCGGCGGCACTGGAGCTTCACCCCTCAGCTCCATCAAGCATGCCGGTGTCCCCTGGGAGCTTGGTCTGGCCGAAGCGCAGCAGGTTCTTTTGCTGAATGACCTGCGCAGCCGCATCCGGGTGCAAACCGACGGCAAATTGCAAACCGGACGCGATGTAGTGATCGCGGCGTTGCTGGGCGCCGAGGAATTTGGTTTTGCCACTACGCCGCTGATCGCCATGGGCTGTATCATGCTGCGCAAGTGCCACCTCAATACCTGTTCGGTCGGCATCGCGACGCAAGATCCTGACCTGCGCAAGAAGTTTTCCGGCACCCCTGAGCATGTGATCAATTTCTTCTTCTTCATTGCCGAGCAAGTGCGGCAATACATGGCGGAATTGGGCTTCAAGAAGATGGACGACATGGTTGGCCGGGTCGACAAGCTCAACACGCAGCCGGCGGTCGATCACTGGAAGGCGCGCGGCATAGACCTTTCGGCGATTCTCTACAACCCGGATGTTCCCAAGCGCGTGGCGCGGCACTGCGTCACTGAACAAGACCACGGCCTCAATAGCGTGATGGACCTGCAACTCATCAAGCAGGCGCAGCCCGCTCTGGAATCGCGCACGCCGGTTGAAATCTCAATGCCGATTCACAACGTGGACCGCGCGGTCGGCGCGATGTTGAGCGGAGAGATCTCGCGGCGCCACGGATCCGGTGGTTTGCCGACCGATACGATTCGTGTGCAGTTCAACGGCTCCGCCGGACAAAGTTTCGGCGCGTTCCTCGCCAAGGGTGTGACGCTTACGCTCGAGGGCGATGCCAACGATTACGTGGGCAAAGGGCTTTCTGGCGGACGCGTGGTCGTGCGTGCGCCGCGTGACGCTGGGTTCGTCGCGGAAAGCAACATGATCGTGGGCAACGTCGTGCTCTACGGTGCAACCAGTGGCGAGGCTTTCTTCAACGGTGTGGCCGGAGAGCGGTTTGCTGTCCGCAATTCCGGCGCGACGGCGGTCGTCGAGGGCGTCGGCGATCATGGTTGCGAATACATGACCAACGGACTCGTCTTGGTGCTTGGGCCTTGCGGGCGCAACTTTGCAGCAGGCATGAGCGGCGGAGTGGCTTATGTTCTCGACGAGAAGCGCGAGTTCACCAACGAGCGCTGCAATCAGGCGTCGGTCGATCTGGAGCCGGTGATCGAGACCGAAGACGTGCGCGTCATTCGCGATCTTGTGACTCGCCACTACGACCTCACCGGTAGCGCGCGCGCCAAAATGATTCTCGACAACTGGGGCGACATGCTGCCGCAGTTCATCAAAGTCTTCCCACACGAATTCAAGCGTGTGTTGCACGTCAGCCGCAGCCGTTACCACTACGTTCCGGGCCAACCGCCGCCGGTGGTCGCGGAACTCGAAGAGGTGGCACATGGGTAAGCCGACTGGATTTATAGACGATTCGCGCGAAGTGCCGTCACGCCGTCCGGTGGCCGAGCGGGTAAACGACTGGTTTGAGATTTATCAGGACTTCCCCGAAGAAAAAATGCGTGCCCAGGGCGGCCGCTGCATGGATTGCGGCGTGCCTTTCTGCCACACCGGTTGTCCGGTGAACAACCTCATTCCGGATTGGAATGACCTGGTGTTCCGTGGACGCTGGAAGGAAGCCGTCCGCCAATTGCACGCAACCAATAATTTCCCCGAGTTCACGGGACGAATCTGTCCCGCGCCGTGCGAGGCTTCATGTGTTCTGGGAATTAATGAGCCTCCGGTCACCATTAAGAGTATCGAGAAGAACATCGTGGAGCGTGGTTTTCTAGAAGGCTGGATTCACCCCGAGCCACCGAAGTTCCGTACAGGAAGAAAAGTTGCGATCGTGGGATCTGGCCCTGCTGGCTTGGCGGCGGCCCAGCAACTCAATCGCTCCGGGCACTGGGTCACGGTCTACGAAAAGGCCGACCGCATTGGCGGCTTGTTACGTTACGGCATTCCCGAGTTCAAGCTGGAGAAGAGCATCATCGACCGGCGTATTGATCTGATGGAGGCGGAAGGTATCCGCTTTGTCACCAACGCGCACGTCGGCAAGTCGCTGCCGGTGGAAGATTTGCAGCGCGAGTTTGACGCCATTGTCCTGGCAGGTGGGGCGGAAGCGCCGCGTGATCTGCCGGTTCC
>DATBAT010000479.1:0-12345 GCA_036271375.1 Terriglobales bacterium | reverse complement strand
CCGTCTGTATGAATCGCAACAACTGTCGAGTCGAAGACTTCGACGGATTTTCCACCCGACCATTTGTAGCTGCCTTCGCGCAAGGGTAGGTCGACCTGGTACGCCTCGATTTTGGTGATTCTTGGTGACATGTCTATTCGGCCTCCGCCCTATTGCTTTTGTCGCGTTGGTCGCGGAGCCGTGTCAAAGCCAACTCGGCAATCGCAATGTCCTGAACGGCCACTCCCGTCAGGTCGGCAATGGTGATGTCCGTCTCGATGCGCTTCCGCAAGCTCTCATTTTGAATCGCCTCGCCGAGTTCGACGAGATTCTCCGGGCGAATCCATCCGTCTTTGATCGCAAAGGATGCATCTCCGTATAGCGAACATTGCGCGCGGCTATCGACCGCACAGACTGCGGACAATCCAAAGAGGGCGGGTTCCAGTTCCTGCTTGCCGCCGCCATCAGCCCCTACCGCGGTGATGTGCGTCCCGGGCTGAACATCACTGGCGCTCAAAAGCCATCTCTGGGACGAAGTGGTCGTGACGATCAACCGGGCTTTCGTCGCTAATTCTGTCACTGTCGGAACAACCTCGATGTCGAAGCCTTCCGCATGGAAAGCGCGAGCACGGTCGGTTGACCGCGCCCAAAGCAACACTCGCCGGCACGGCGTCACCTCGCGGAGAAACTCAAGTTGCAGCTTTGCCTGAGTTCCAGCGCCAATCATGCCGATGCATTCGACCTTGGATGGGGCGAGATACTTTGCTGCGACCGCACCGGCCGCAGCGGTGCGAATATCGGTGAGATATCCTTCGTCTTCGAGAATCGTCAACAACTGGCCCGTCGTTTTGCTGAAAACGAGCACGACTCCGTTGCTTGAGGGAAGCCCTTTCTCTGGGTTCTTCCAAAATCCGCTAGCAATCTTGACCGTGAACGTCTCTCCGCTTTTCAGGTAGCCATACTTGATGTGGCAATCTCCGGGCGGCTCTTCAAACTCCATCTGGGCTACAGGCGGAATGACCGCCGCACCGCTCGAATACGCGACGAACGCCCGTTCCATCGCCGCGATCACTTCCGCGGGACGAATCACCTTCTCGATCTGGGCGCGCGTATAGACCGTTGCCATCAGAGCAGGTCCTTGACTCTCTGCGAGAGGTTGTCGCCGCAGATGACGATGGCTACCGTCTTTCCCTTGTAGCGCTCCGCGGTTTTCACAAAGGCGGCAATCGCCACGCCCGCCGCGCCTTCGACCAACCATCCCTTGGCGCGATGGACCAAGCGCATCGCATCGAGAATCTCTTCCTCAGAAACGAGTACATACGCGTCGACAACAGCTGTGCACACGTCGAGCGTCACCGAGCCCTCTTCGAGCCCTCCCGCGGTGCTTTCGGAAATGGTCGGCTTTTCTTCCACGGGAAGAATCCACCCAGCCTTGATCGATTCGTAGAGGACAGGAGAGTTCTCCGGCCAGCAGCCGACGACTTCCGTGTTCGGAGAGGCGTGTTTTAGATATGCCCCCATGCCGCCGATGAGTCCGCCACCGCCCACTGCCACGAAGACCGCATCGAGTTCAGGGATTTGCTCCAGCAGCTCGACCGCGATGGTGCCTTGTCCGGCCAGAACATCCCAGTCGTTATAAGGAGAGATGAACACGCGGCCCGACTCCATCGCTCGCTGGCGGGCAGCGATCTCGGCATCGAGCGGATCTCGCCCCGCATAGACAATCGTCGCGCCGAGCCTCTCGATCTTGCGCGCCTTTTCCGGCGCGACCTGATCGGAGACATAGACCCGGGCGGCGACGTTCGCTTTCTTCGCCGCTGCAGCAACCCCGAGCCCGTGGTTTCCGTTCGAGGCTGCGATCACCCCAAACGCCTTCTCGTTATCTGTGAGTCGAAGAATCCGGTTGGTCGCACCGCGCAGTTTGAAGGAGCCGGTTTCCTGCCGGTCTTCGCGCTTGGCCCATACGCGCGCCCCCGCGTCGGGAAAGAGACTCGAGATCTCCTCGACCGGAGTCCGCTCGATATGCTGGTGAATGCGGCGATAAGCGTCGAGGACGCTCTGGCTCCAGTTCACGGTTTGGGCTTCGCGTCTTTGCTCATTCAAAAGATTTCGACCTCGATCTTGCCATCCGGTCCGACCGATCCGCGCCAGAAGGCTTTGGTGTTGAAGCTCGCGACGAAATGCCCGGTGCGGTCGAGGACAATCACACCGCCATCCCCGCCTTGGGCTTTGAGCTCGGTCTGGATCACGAAATCCGCCGCCCGGTCGATGCTTTCGTGGAGGTAGGCCACGCGATGGCAGATGTCCACAGCGATAGTGTCACGCATAAAGTATTCGCCGGTGCCGCTCGACGAAACCGCGCAACCTAACGCATTACTCGCATAGGTTCCGGCGCCGAGGATCGGGGAGTCGCCGACTCTCCCCGGAAGTTTCCAGGAGGTTCCGCCGGTGGTGGTCCCGGCGGCGAGATTGCCGTGGGTATCGACTGCGATGGCGCCGGTGGTCCCGAGGTGGTGCGAGGCCTCGTCTTTGTGTTGCGTCTTCCACTGTTCGTATTTCCTACGTCTGTTTGCGGTGATGAAATAGCTATTCGGCACGAGCGCCATCCCCTGCGACTGGGCAAATTCCTCTGCGCCAGTGCCCACCAGCATGACATGGTGCGTACGTTCCATGACCATTCGGGCCAGCGAAATCGGATGCGCGATGTGTTCCAACGCGGCGACTGCGCCGGCTTGAAGGGTCTGGCCATCCATGATGGCCGCATCGAGTTGCGCAACGCCGTCCGTGTTCACGACAGCCCCGCGGCCAGCATCGAAGTTGGTGTCTTCCTCGAAGGTTCGCAACGCAATTTCGACTGCATCGAGAGACGACCCGCCATTCTTCAATACCGCGTAGCCATTGGTAAGAACCCGGGTAATGCCAGCACGAATGGCGGCTTCATCTTGCGCGCTCAGCTGGCCGCGACCGGCGTCATCGACTCCGCCGTGCACCACCAACACCGGGCTTACCGTCGGGATTTGCTGCGCGACAAGCGGCAGTCCTAGCGAGATCCAGAACACCACGGCGCGGGCCAGGTGATTCGAGACCAACGACGATTTCCATCTTCTGTTCAACACCGTCACCGCCTACCCAGCGCCTTGCGAATGTTATTTTCGATTTCTTCCTCCGAATCTGCGCCATCCATCTCGGCCACAATCCTCCCGCGCCGGTCGATGAAGAACGACTCCGGCAAATCGGGGAGTCCGCCATAGGCTTGCGCCGTCTTGTGATTGCACATCAGAATCGGATACTTGACGTTGTACTTCTGCCTGATCGCAGCAATCTTTTCAGGAGGCGCGTTGTTGGTGAGGATGCCCAGCACCTCGAAGCCTTGGGATGCATACTGCTCCCGTAGTTGTGCGAGCCACGGCATCTCCACTTTGCAGTTGCCACACCAAGTCGCCCAGAAGTTCACAATGAGCGTCTTGCCTTTGAAGTCCGAAAGCGAGACTGCCTTGCCATCGAGAGTAGTGACAGCGAACGGGGGTGCTGGTTTGCCGAGTAACGATGACAGCTTGCCCGATTCATCGTTTGTTTGGCGTTGTGCCTGTGCTTGCGACAAGAGGGCGCAGGAAGCCAATACCATCGTCACAAGAACTCTTAGCCCGCGAGTGGCAATTCGGTCATCGGCGTCTCCGCCCCGCGGCGAGATCGCAAGGTTCTGAACGGCACCGCAAAAGCTACTACTTTTGCCAATCGGCATGCGACGACTTTCGCCGGCGGTGCTTGCCACGCCTTTCGCCAGGTTGAAAGGTCTCCGGTCCGTCTTACCAATCGTTGCGGGGCGCTCGTTCCGCGGTGCACATATCCATTGTGTGCGCAGGGTCATGGGGCATTTCCGTCAAGTGGCGTCATGGCAATCAGAAGTCCATTTTTCTCACGCTCGATGCTCGGTGTTCCCGTAATACGGAAGGCGGCGTATTGAGTCGTGCTTGAAAGAGCCACGGCCCATTTCTCGCCACTCGGGTGCTCGGTGTCCGCTTCCGGCGCGCTTGTTTGGGTGGGGGTCAATTGGACTTCAGTCGATCTGTAGGTAGGGTTTCCAGCCACCTGCTCGCGACTGCGGACAACAAGTTTCCACAATCCGGCCTGGGGCTTGTCCACGAACAGCAACGCGCCGTTGTCGGTGATCTCCTGTTGGGAGGCGATAGAGCAGTTGCTGTCCTTGCCCGTGCAATTGAAGAGGTACGCATCGGTGTGCGCTCCAGCGGTTGCGCCCGTCACGCGAACTCGCCATTGGGCAAGACCGCTGGGAACATCGCGCTCGACTTCGGCCATCGCGTGGTTTCTTTGGCCATGCAACTCAGACGTAGCGAACTTCCCGTCGAACAGCTCGACATGTCCCTCAACTTCCGCGAGGTGATTGGTCACGGTCAGAGTTTGCGGCTGTGTCTTTGTGATGGCGACTGCGTATTTGGTGACAATCAATGTTGCATGGATCGGTACATTAGGGGAGGGACCGTCGTATTGGGTTGCGTACTCCGGGCGTCCGCGGTTCTCCCAGAAAATGCTCTGGGTCCCCGGCGTGTCGTTTACGACAAGCGAACGCAGCTCCTCGATCGGACCTACATGATGCGCCTCGTCGACGGGCTCACCTTCGGGGGCCTTGGTCGTTCGATAACGTCCGCCGGGAAAGTTTCGCGTCGAGATGTTCTCCGGTCCGGTATAGGGAATGCGGATTACATAACGCGCTGCCTGGACTTCATTCTCTAAGCGTATGAAACGGGTTTCGCTCCGGAGCGGCTCGATCGTCGATTCATACTTGTCGACTCCGGGCGCAATCTTCTCGGGCACATCGGGCACGCGCACGGAGAGTGGCACGTCCTTCATCACCACATCGGCTTTCGCGTCCCGTAGCTCCAGAAAGGCGATGTTCCAGCCTGATGCGCCGTTCGTCCGAAATCGCACCCGCGCCTGCTTGTCGCGGACAAGAGTGGCCTGGTGGTCCAGGAGCTCGAAGCTGCCCTTGTTTCCGCGGAGAGCAAACGCGTACTTGCGTCCGCCCGCGTAGCCGCCGTGCCGGGTGATCCAGATTTCGCCGTCGAGCTTTTCGCCAACCTTGGCAAGGTCCGCATGGAAGCCTTGCACCTCGACGCTACCTCCATCTTCCATACGGGAGAGAGTGAACGAGGTCAGCTCGCTGTTTGCCGGATCGTCGGCCTTAGCCATCTTCGCCAACTGGTCCCACGATTGCGCCGCGTTGATGAGGCCGTAGCCCTGCTGCGACACGGGGAAACCGTCCAGCAAACGCGTGCCGGTGAAGACGGCGTTATTCAGGCGAATGGCGTTGTAGCGCACATGCTCGCGCTTAGCTTCGCTGATGAGGTCGGCCAGCACACCGCTTACAACTGGAATCGTCGGCGAATTGTTGGCACCAATCAAGTAACCATCCGGGGCAGGCGGATCGAAAGCATTATCCGCGAAGCTGTGCTTTCTTCCGTCAGGCAATGGAATATCAAGCGGGTCATAACGTGACTCGGTCTCCAGATTGGCGGAGGGCGCGAGCACTGTGTTCACGAGCCCGTCGGGGCGTCCCGAGATACCGCCATTGATTGTGTCGAGGTACGGTGGCAGGAGCTGCCGATTGCGTCGCAACATTTCCGCTCCAGCAAAATCGTCGACGAAGATTGTGCCGGAGGCATCGCAGAAGCAGGCCATTGGTTTGCCGTACACCGCAATCGTTCGCTCCAGCACCCGCTGTGCAAAATCTTCAATGCCTTCGTGCAGACCGGTATATCTAGCGCGAGCGATCCCGCCTGAACGGTTCACCACATCCACATCCGGCCGCGCCGACATCGCCACCATCGCCGCAACAAGGGTCGTACCACCAATGTTCTGGTCCACAAGCTGAGCGCTCGGCGCGGCACCATTGAACAGGCCGCCAGTCAGAGTGTTGGCTGACAGCGGGCCGGCCACCAACGCGCCGTGATCTCCCCCTACGCGGATGTAGATCGCGTCTTTGGCCGCATCGATTTTCACACCGAAGGGGATGCGGTTGTCGTCGTCGCCCGTCTTCGCGCCAAACCAGTCGGTATCCTGCTTCACCGCGAAATCGCTGAGGGCGCGCTGATTCTTGAGGCTACCATCGCCGTCCGTGTCCACCCACACTTGCTTTCTCTGCGGGCTCCACAGCACACCGACGGAGAGCGAGAGCTTCTTCGCATGGGTGTTGTATTCAGGACCAAGGAAAAGTGTGCTTCTGAATATCCCGAACCGGTAAACGCCATCCTCCGGAACAATCCAGATGCGCCCTGCCGCTTCAAAGCTGCCGCCACTCGTCGTGACCGGATCGCCGAAGCGCACCCAGCCGCTATCTTCCTCCGGCGTGGTCAACGTACCGAGATCCGCAAATTTGGGCACGATGTTGCCCGCAGCGTCGCGCGCCTGCTGCAGCGCGGGATGCAGCAGGTCGAAGCCTTCGTCCGGGACCGCGACGATAACGCCGCGTCCGTCAGCGTCCGGATGCTCCTGCCATAGCTTGGTCAGGCCGATCTCGTCTGCGGCAAAGTACGGTCCATCGGGAGCCAGCGTTGTCGCCACCCGTGGATACGGAATGGAGATGAGCGGTGCTGGCTCTGCCTTGCGCTCGCTCTGCGGAATCTTCGCGTCCGGGTCCTGGTAGTACAGGCGGCCGTCGTCGCGCGTATAGGCGTACTCGATGCCTACAACATCCAGCATATCGAGCAACTTGTCTTTCGCGATCGCCACCAGCGCATATCCCGATCGCTCGTCCGCATATTGCACTCTCGCGCCCAGGCCGCGCAGCCCAGCCAGCATCGTCTCACCGCAGGCAGGCTCCGCGAGGAACTGCGCGGAGACCTCAGCCCGCCCTCCGAGCGAAACCTGAATGAACTGCATTCTCTCAAACACGTTAAGTTGAGGATGGTCTGTACATTGCGCCACGCATGACACGGAAAACACGAGAAGCACTACGGCAGCAAGAAGCAAGCGCGTTTTGAACAAATCCTTCTCCCTCAAATTTTCTTATTTTGGATTTCATTACGACTTCTGCTCGCAAAGATGGAGTTCACTATTTGGTCAAAGAAGGTCGCTGGGAACCTTCTCTTGATACCTTCCACTCGCTAGTTTTTCTTTGTTCAATAATCGCTAGTTCGTCCGATGCAAAGCTCAGAAGATGAGCTTCAGGGCGAACTGGAGTGACCGCGAGCCACCTGTTTGGTACAGCGAATTCAAGTTGCCATATCCACCGGTGCTGGCAGCGGCGCCAAATCCGAAAAGAGTTTGAGGATTATAAGGACCATAGAACCAGTTGCTAAAGACGTAATTAAAGTTCGCCCTATTAAAGAGATTGAAAGCTTCTGCACGAAACTGCCCGTGCAGTCGCTCATGAATAGGAAATTCGCGTCGAATGGCTTGATTCAGCTGCCATGCCCCGAAACCGCGAGCATAGTTGCGCGGAGTATCGCCCTCGGAATCAAATCCGGCGCCGGCCGCTGGGACATTGAAGGCATTGTAGTTGATGATCTTTCCCCCTGGATACTGCGAGCCGTAGAAATACACTGGTTGTCCAGACACTAGGTTTGGATGAAAACTTACAGTCTGTCCTGTTTCACCATCGACCAGGTCAGTGTTGCCGATGATGTCTACCGGTAAAGCCGACCGGGCGGTGACGCGGGTGTCGAACGCCCAGTTTTTGAGGATGGACGACAGCACAGGATTCGAGTATTCACCGGGGATATCGTATGTAAGTGCCGCTTGGAAGTTATTGCGGACATCAAAATCTGAGCTGGCGCGCTCCAGCAGATCGCTTAAATTAAAGTTTGACGAAGCATCATCGATCGAGTGAGACCAAGTATAAGAAGCAAGTGTTTGCAACCCATGCGACAATGTACGCTGAAATTGAACCTGTAACGCGTCGTAGTTCGACGTTGGACCGTTCCGCGTGATTTCAAAACCACAGGAAGAAGAAGGACAATTGGCATTACTTCCCGGATAAACGTTATAGCTTTCGAGCAAACGTCGCCCTGCCGAGGCGACATAGCTTATAGTCAGGGCCTGCTTACTTCCCAACGCTTGTTGCAACGCCACGTTCCACTGTAGCGTATAAGGCAACTTTAGATTCGGGTCAAACGCATACACGCCGTTGTCATAAGGGGGCGCGACACTGGGGGACGGAATTGACATCTGCGCGGATGTTAATGGAAAGCCAACATCATTCAAGGTGTTCTGTGAATAGAAACCGATTCCCTGAAATCCCGAGCTTCCCGCAACGTTTCCCATGTCGTAGAACATTCCGACTCCAGCCCGCAGAACGGTTTCATGTCCCGGTCTCTGGCGTATTTGATATGCTCCACCAACTCTGGGCGCGAAACCAAGCCAATCCGTTTTCCAGAGCGGTGTCCCCGCGGGCGCGAGTTGTGCCGTATCCAAGTCGGTGATCTGATTCAGGGTATAGGGCGATGGACCAGTGAGATTACCAGGGGCAGGATTCACATCCCAACGCAATCCGAGAGATAAAGATAGACGAGAAGTTGTTCTCCACTCATCCTGCACGAACGCCGAAAAGTTCTTGTAGAGCGGCTCCACAGGCGAAGGTGCCGAAGAAAATAGATAGATGCTGCCTTCTGAACCAACATCGTTAGTTAATAATGCAGCTTCAGATGGAAAGTCGACGCTTATCCCCGCCTCAATCGGTGTTGCATACGTAGTCAGCCTGCGCCAATCTACGCCGAACTTCAGACTATGGCGCCCTATCGTCCAGTTATAGGTGTCTGTAGCATTGTACTGACGCTGGCTATTTTCGCTCTTCCCAATGCTGACGTTTGGGTAGCCACCGTAGCCGATCTCGAAGAATAATTCCGATCCTGTGGAAGGCAGATTGTGCCCATCTGACGCCGGTAGCGTCGAGATATCAAATGGGATCGCGCCCCCCAAATTTGTAGAAACGTAACTCGAAATCGAATTGGCTTGGGTAACGTTGAAGCGGAGTTCATTCGTTTGCGTCGAAGTGACGAAGTTTGTGGCGCCGAGAGTTACCAATTGGTTGTTGATTACGCTGTTTGATTCTTGCGCCAAATGGTAGGTAGACGAAACCGAGGGCGTGTTCGCATACCGTCCGAATATTTTGAACTTGTCGTTGAAGTTGTGGTCAATACGCACGCTGATACTGTCGTCCGAAGAGGGAAAAGATTGACCTGTCTGATATATCCCAAACCCGGGATTCGACGAGTCCTCGCCTTTATTGGGCAACGGGAAGGCGTTGAGAATCGGCTGTAATGCCGCTGGCGCCTGTTGGCGAAGCGTCTGGTCGGGAACATCTCCCGTAAAAAGCCCTTCCGGGGTCCACAGGCGAAGGCCTTCATATGAGAAAAAGAAGAACGTCTTGTCCTTCCCGTCGTAGAAATGCGGAAAGCGGATGGGCCCGCCCAACGTACCACCAAAATCATTTTGCCGCTCTTTTTCCTTTGGGGTGACTGGGGTTGTTGCATCGTTGAACCAATTGTTGGCGTCGAAGGCCTCGTTACGAATATAGTCGAACGCCGAACCGTGCCAGTCGTTAGTCCCAGAACGCGTGGTAAATGAGAACTGGCCGCCAGGGGTCCGGCCGTATTCGGCGGAGTATGTGGAAGTCGTCGCGCGAAACTCCTGTAAGGCATCGACCGAAACCATGCTCTGCGTCGTGCCGAGAGCTGTTTCCGCGGGTGTGCCGCCAGCAACGCCGGCGCCCCCAACAAACTGTTCGGGCGCTGTACCGACATTCGCACTGACTCCATCTACGCTGAATGAGTTGGCTTCAGTACGCTGGCCATTGACGGTAAGCTCGCCCCTGACGCCAACCCCGTTTGACTGCACAATCGCCACGCCTGGCACCAGCGCCTCCAAATCCTGCAAGCTTCTGCCGTTCAGCGGCATATTCTCGACGAAATCCCGGTCGATCACTGTGCTCACCGAGGCGTCCGTTGTGTTGATGTTGACGCCGGCTGCATTGACGGTGACGGATTCGGACATCGACCCCACAGCCATGTGGAAGTTGATCTGGACCACGTCCTGCACATGCAACGTGAGGCCCGCCTCGATAATTCCCTTGAACCCCTGCTTGTCGACTTCGACGCGATAGGTGCCGGGGATGAGCCCGCCGAGCACGTACTGCCCATCATGGTTTGTGACGGTATGGGTCTTCACACCGGTCTGCGTGTTGATGGCTGTGACACTCACATTCGGGATCACGGCCTTCGACGGATCATCGACCATCCCTGTGAGCGAAGCATTCGTAGACTGGGCAACGAGAACGCAGGGGAACGCAAGCGACACGACGAGTGTCAGAAACCGGAAACACTTCATGGAATGCTCCTGAGTGGGAAGTTGCAGTCTGATGAGCATTCGTGCGCGAGCTGAAATTTGTACCGTCCACGAAGAGAATTAATTTCCTCTTCACGGGTGATTGGGCGGAAGAGTGTGCAGGTACGCCTCAAGAAACGGCTTGCCGGTCGGCCTCTGGCTGCCGCCCCGGGGTTCGACCGTGACGAAGACGGCGTTGATTTGAGCTAGCACGTCTGGATTATCGGATTTGACCACCCAGCGGCGGTTCTGCTCGTTATCCATGTAGAAGATCCCTAAACTGATTGGCTTGCCAGATGTGCTGTCCGGTTTGCCCCAAGCTTGAAACGCTTTGGCCTCTCGGTATCCTGGCTGCTTTTCCAAATCGAACGCATAAAAGATCAGGGATTTCCCTTGCGTATAGAACACGCGGCCGAAGGGTTTGCTGCGCTCGCCGTTGTTCTGCACGTCAAATACATCGGCGATATAAAGCTGACGAGCGCCCATCAACTCGCGAATGTCGCGGTCTGCAGTAAGAAACTTCTCATCATTTCCCGTGGAGTTGTTGGTAGCGGAAAGTTCCGTGTGCAGATCATTGACTTCGGTCTCCAGAGTGGCGACACGAAACAGGGCTCCCTGTCGATCCTGCTGCGAGCGATTTAAGTCGTCTCTGGCACGGGTCAACGCATTGGACGTATCGTTCAATTGCTGCTGCAGGCCATCGCGCTGCCGCGCCACCGAAGCTAGCGACGCCGAGTCCGAATTGTCCTTTTGGGTGAGGTCCGCGATTTGCGCCACCAAAGACGTTTTCGTATCGGACAGTTCTGTGAGTTGCTTTTCAAGATCGGTCGATCTGGTCGTAATCGCCTTCAGCGACGATTGTGCCGCGGCCAGCTCCGCTTTCAGTTCTGTATTTTCGCCGTCCGGCGGCGCCGGCGTGTGCACGACAACGGTCGCCGCTTCGGTGGCGGAGTGCGACGTTGCTGCTGTGCGTCCTAGCTCGAAAGCGCTGCCAATGCAGACCAGTACAACCGCGGCGGCCCCGATTAATAAAGCCGGACGTCTCATGGCCTGCCAACGAAAGGAGACAGCGGGCAGATGAGCGTGGGAGCGAAGCCCTGCAGGCCGATGCGGCCGCGCGGCGTGGAGTGCGGCGATGAATCGCTCCTCCGCCCTCGCCTCGTTGTAACCGAAGGGAGTGTCGATCTCCTGTTCCCGGTCCGCTGCCAGCTTCGCCATGCCGACGTGCGCCAGGCTTGTGTATTCGCGCAACAACGCTGCGCAAGGACCGCAGCTTGCTACATGCTCGTCGAGCGCCGCCAATTCTTCCGAGCTCAGTTCGCCGCTGGTTGAAAGCGCGCAAAGCTCGGCAAACTCTTCGCTGCAACCGTTTGTATCTTCCATATCGTTGTTCATGGGCCAAACTTCCTGGTGCGCATCATCTGGCGAGCCACCTGCCGTAGACGCTCCAGCCCGCGGTAATAGTGATGGCGAACATTCTTGACATCTTCACCGGACCGCTCGGCAATCTCCGCAAAATTCAGGCCCTCAAAAAAGAACGCTTCCAACGTCTCGCGCTGGCGATCGCTCAATTCGCTGAACGCCGTCTTCAATTGCGCGACGGTCAGGCGGTCGATCATGTCCTCTTCTAGGTCTCTTCTCCCAACAAGAGTATTCGTGTGCGCCTCCGGATCTGTACCAGCATAAAACTGTCGGCGGTGCAAATAGGCCCGCCGGTCGAAGGCACGGCGGTAAATCATCTGGATGATCCAAGTACGAGCCGAACCCTTCGCGCTGTCAAAGGTACCGACCTCCGAGCAGAGACGAAGAAAGATCTCCTGTGCCAGATCCTCCGCCTCTCCCTCATCCTGAAGAACCCTGTACCCAATGGAAAGTGCGAGCCGATCGTAGCGGCGAAACAACGTCAGAGCTGCCCCTAGATCGCGGTCTTGGACCTTGCTAAGCAGTTCTTCATCGCGAAGGGATGAGGATGCAGAAGCCGCGTCTGACTGTTCCGACACAAGACTGGGTTTCGCTCTTAAGAGCGGC
>DATBAT010000478.1:0-20223 GCA_036271375.1 Terriglobales bacterium | reverse complement strand
TTTTGGGAAGAAAAGGAATAAACCGAAAAGAAGAATCGATTCTTCCCAACTCCTCATATCCCATATAGAAAGCGGTAGTATCTGGCGGCGAAGTCGATGGACTAACGCCAAAATGTTGCGATATGACAACCAGCGTCGGATGGCTAGGTGGGGCACTGGATTGCGCAAACAAAGCGTCAGCCTGGCGCCAGCCCTCGGATGTAAGCCGGGCGCCTGAAGTGTCCAATTGCACGAACCTGGCGACAACCTCGCCCGGGAGCTTGGCCGGCGATCGAGGAGGAATTAATTGGGAAGGTGCCAGCACTGTTCCGGTGCAAATTATGAAAGCGGTGAGCAAGTGTCGCATTGGCACGGTCACTCTTGGGGAAAGATATATGAGATTTATTCAGTTATATCCTCGACCGGGCAGGAAGCACATAACAATCACGCCAACCATTAATGAAAACAATGGCAACGACCCAAAGGAGTCTGTGTTGCAACAGCGGGTGCCGTCCCTGCGGGACTCTTGTCGTCTCACGTTTGCTCCCGGCACTACCGTGCCGGGCTTTCACATGCCGCCGCTTCGCGGCTTAGTGTGATTTACTAGTCGGGATGAATCCAAAATTTGTTGTCCTCATCGGCATTCTGCTGTCCACCTCTGCAGTAGCGGTTTCGGCGCAAAATTTGGCGGAGCGCCTTGGCTACCCGTCAGAATCCAAGCTGGTCATCATTCATGCCGACGATCTTGGCGAGACCCATGCGGTGAATGCCGCGACCATCAAAGCTTTAGAGAAGGGAACCATTAACTCGGCCAGCCTGATGGTGGCCTGCCCGTGGTTTCCCGAAATTGCCGACTATGCGAAGTTGCACCCTGATGCTGACTTTGGGCTGCATCTCACCATGACCAGCGAGCGCGTTTATTACCGCTGGGGTCCGGTGGCGTCCAAGGACAAGGTGCCCAGCCTGGTTGACGAGCACGGATACTTCCACCACGACTGGGAACACAACCAGCATGCGAATCCTAAAGAAGTAGAGATCGAACTGCGCGCTCAGATTGAACGCGCACTGGCGATGGGCGTTCATCCCACGCACCTGGACTCTCACCAGTACCGGCTGATCTTCAGCGGCAAAGATATTTTCGATACCGTGCTGCGCATTGCGCGCGAATACAAGCTCCCGCTTTTCGTGGCGCGAGATTGGTTTGTGAACTATCCGTATTTGGAGAAAAGCCTTAGCCCCGCGGACGTGGTTATCGACCATGAGGTCACGATTCCACCCAGCGTCACGGCGGAAAAGTGGAACGATTTCTATCTTGATGCGCTCAAAAACCTGAAGCCGGGAGTGACTGCCTTCATCATTCATCCTGGCCTGGACGATGAGGAACTTCGTGCGGCCACGCGCGAGCGCGCCACCTGGGGCGCGGCGTGGAGACAGCGCGACTACGATTTCTTTACCAGCGACCAGTTTGGTGAAGTGTTGGCCCAACAGAAAATCAAAGTGATTACGTGGCGGGAAATAGCGCGGCTTGCCGCGGGTAAATAAAGATGCCGGAGCGAAAGGCTCCGGCATGGTCAATTTCTTACAGGTCTTACTGCTTGTCGTACACAGCGGTATAGCTGTACTTTTTGCCTTCAGCGCCGGCACCGCTGGCCTTCACCGTGCGAGTCTTGCCATCGGCGGAAGTGGTTAGAGTGGCGCTCAAAAGCACTTTGTCGCCATTTTTTACCGTGGTCCTTACGGTGTGGTCGTTGACCCTGGTGTACGACCGCGAAGTTTGATGCGAGTCCCCGGTGACGGGATAATCTTTGCCGTCGAATTTCCCAGTCCACTCGGTGTGCATGGCCTTACCGTCGAAGCCCACGCCGTCGAGCGTGACTTTCATGTTGTCGCCGTCGATCTCGTACATGGACGAGGTGGTCTTCGGCGCTCCTTGGCTGAACTTCGACTTGGCTTCATTCAACTTCCACGAACCAACCATTGCATCTTCCGCCAGGCAGAAGATTGCGCCGGCAAAGCACATCAGCAGAGCTACCGCGATAGTTCTTGTTTTCATAAGAACTCCTAAAAATTCATCGGTGAGCAGCGAGCCACTCTAGCAGGACGAAAGGTCTTCAAGCAACGAACATGGCAACGTTGTCTACTGGCTGACCATATTTTTGTAGTCCTGTTTCCGACAATCGTCGTCAAAGATGAGTACACTTCTCTCCGGGAAACAGCGTTTTGGTTAGAACCAAAATTTCAACAAACATTTACACCACGCATACGCGTGTCATGCGCAACTGGGATGTTTAGGAGCTAGCGAATGAAAGGATTTCTGCTCGGAGTCGTCACCACCATCGCAGTGCTCATCGCGGTTGTATTTGGGTACTTCGCCAGCGGCCGGGCGCCGGTTGCCACTTCTGCTCCGCCGATGCCGTTCGAAGGGCAATTCGCACACATGGCGTTGCATGCCCGCATGGAGAAGGAGATGCCAAAACAATCGCCGGTTGCGGCCGATGAACCGAATCTGACGGGAGGCGCCCGTGTCTACATGGAGCACTGCGCCGTCTGCCATGGAGTTCCGGGGAAAGAGCAGACTGCGATCGCCAAAGGTGAATTTCCCCGCCCGCCACACCTCTTTCAAGGTAAGGGCGTGACCGATGACGAGCCCGGCGAAACCTATTGGAAGGTTGCGAACGGCATACGGCTGACCGGAATGCCCGGCTTCGACCAGCACCTTTCTACCACGGAGATGTGGCAGGTTTCATTGCTGCTGGCGAATGCCGATAAGATAACCGATCCGGTGAAGGCTGTGCTCGCAGGCTCGAACAACGCCGCACCCGAAGCGACCGGTGCGAAAACGCCAGGCAATTTGAGCAAGTAGGCCAGGCATTGAATTGTTGATCTAAGAGAGCCTCCATTGTCCCAAAGCGGTTAAGTCCGAGTGTCGGCGTTGAGATCCCATAAAATGATTGGCGGTGTTTATCACCATCATTATGAAAAAGGTGGATTTGAACCTGCCAACTGACCTGCGGTCTCTCGAAGTTCAACTCGACGAGGCCGAACACGATGCGCACTCTCTCGTAGCTGATTTGAGCGAAGAGCAGGGCGCATGGAGGGCAAGTGCCGATTCTTGGAGCGTCTCCCAGTGCCTGGATCATCTCACCGCGTCGTCGCGTGTTTACCTCGAGGTGATGCAGCCGATCATAGGTCGCGCACGCGAGTTGGGGAAACTACGCCGGCGGCCGGCATTGCCCGGCCCGCTAGGCCGCTGGTTGGTGAGCAAGATTGAGCCGCCCGTCAAAGGATTTGTGCGCGCGAAGGCTCCGACGAGTATTCAGCCGCGCGGTGATCTGCCTCTAAGCGAAGCGTTCGGCGGTTACCTGAAATCGCACGATGAAGTCCGCCGATTTTTACGAGAAAACGCTGACCTCGATCTCGCCTCGATTCGGTTCTCCAATCCGTTCGTGAAGGGTCTCCGCTTCAGTGTAGCGACGGGGCTGTATATCATTCCCGCCCACGAGAGACGGCATCTGTGGCAGGCGTGGCGCGTGCGGCGGAGGGAGATCGGGTGACCCTCGAGTTCGATCACGAGGTAACCGATCCGCAGGGCGCGTCGAAAATTATTTCAGATCGCGGCCCCATGCCTCGACTTCGATAAAGCTGCACCATCTTGCCGGGTCTGCCGCAACCAGTTTGTTCAGCCGTATCCATGAAACGCTTCGCTTGGGAAATGTAAACTCCTGGAACTCTGCGGATTGGCTGATTGTGATGGGTACTTGTCCGCCATCTGAAAACTCGATCACGGCGCTCTGCCAATAGCTGTCATGGGGAAAGTCGGCACGAACCACCAGCCGGATTTTATCGACTTCCACTGGCCGGCCAAAATCAATTTTCCACCAGAGATCGTTGCGCAGCTCCGGCCCCCAGGATTGGTAAGGCCAGACGCCATGATGACCGTTTTGCGTCATCCCGTCGATCGCATTTCGCGCCCGAAAGTCCGGCAGGCTTCGGGACACGCTATTTGTCGCTGCATGGGGGAAGACGACCGCCTGCTTTTGAGTGGCTGTGCGTTCCACCGATGGTGGCTGCAATTCCTGGTCACACGCATTCATCGCCAGATTGCGATATCCAGAGAGCTCCTGACTCGTCAACGCACGGGCGGTCACCCGATGTGACGGGCCGGCAAAGCTGTCCTGCGAAAACGGGCTGCGGGTTTGCGGCTCGCCTTGCCCGTAAGGTATGTCAAAGGAGAAATCTACCTGCGAGGAATTTGAGAGATAGATCAGGCACTCGGGCATTCTGTCGTCGACTCGTACTGCCATTTGCTGGGGTCCGCTCACTACGATTCGATCGCCCGGTTGGTATTCGTGTTCAAAGGCCAGCACTGCCGATCCGTCGCGGGAAGGTTTGCCGGATGTCGCAACAACAGCTCCGTGCGCATCGTTCACCTCGATATGGACTTTTCGTGATGCGGCGCGTGCTGAAGGTGCGACCGCTACCAGGCTAAGAGCGAAAATCAGATGAGGCGTGAAATTTGCGGGTCTTCGAATCATGGGCTTCCATTTCTAGATCAAGATGGTTGTACATGGCCCTTTGCTGCAGTTCGAATCAGATGGTAAAAGGCAGCGCGCCATTCTCGGCGCACCACTGGTATCGCCTGGTTTGGCCCGCGCCGATGTTCCACGTCTCTGGAGTTGTGTCGTGAAAAAAGTCGCTCGGTGTCGCCGTGGTTTCTTGCGACACAATCCGAGCGAAGGCCTCTTTCAATGCGGCGCGCTGTTCTGGACCAACCGAACCATCCTGCGCAGGAGAGATGAACAGCGCTGTTCCGGTACGTGCCACGATGTCGAGCCATTGCGCGTTTAATTTCCACGGAACATCCCTGGTGATGCCAACGCAGTCGGGGTCGAGATGAAAGAATGTTTCGTGCTGCGGCAGCCGATAGGCCAGCGTATTCACGCCCATACGCCGGGTGCGTTCCCAGGTGCGTCCGCTGGTATCGTCGCCGGTTCGTTGCAACTCGAAAATTCCTGCTGCCAGATGGCCCACGGTGTTGCAGCCAAGAATTTGGATTGATTCACCCAGCGTGGCGCGGACCAGCTTGTAGAAATCAGAAATGATTTCTGCGTTGGTCCGGCTCTGATCGTGAAAGTGCCATCCGGGAATCGCCGGCTGCGCACCCATTTCGAATCCCCATTTTCCGAGCAGGTCGTAGGTGGAAAAATCGTGCTTCACCAGATCAAAACGCCAAGACTCCAATTGCTCCAGCTTCTTCTGAACTCGCGCCAACGCCTCGGGAATCGTGGGATCAAAGGCAATCTCACGGTAACGCTCGGTCCGTGCCCCGTAGCGTTTCGCGGGAAGGAGCAACGCCTCCGGGGTTTCAGCCGGGGCTTCGAACGGACGAATCCAAATTCCGGGACGCACTCCTCTTCGTCGCACCTGTTCCGCATATTCAGCCATGCTGGGAAACGTCGCCGAACCATCTTTCCATCCCATGTCGACTACGACAAAAGGGCGGACGCCCCTCGCCGGCGAAAGCTCGGCGATCATGTCGGTGATGCCAAGCAGCATATCTTGCGAGTTGTTGCCGTAGGCGGTGTACCAGTCGTTGCCTCCGTAAATCACGCCGTTTGGCAAACGGGGCGAGGGGCTCATGATTTTGCAGAATGCTCGCAATGCATCGAGAGCGGGTTCACCGGGAGAACCCCGGCGGCTCAAAATGGTCGCCGCAGCCAGTTCACGATTGCCCAACAGCACACCGTCGCCGCCGTTACTAACGTCGAGCCACAAGGAAATACCTTCAGGATCAATCTGCCAGAAGCACATTGCTCCGGCGCCGGTTTTGACCCCGTAAGCATGCGGCGACGCGCCGTCGTAGGTCGCAAAATACCAGGGCATGGCTCGCTCCGGCGTCATGCCCCGCCAGGCGAGATCGCCGTAACTGCGTTCCCAGGCGTCGCCCAGCATCTGAAGAGTCGCAGACACGCTTGCATTCCAGCGCAAGTGGATGTGAGTCAGAGCGGTCTGTGGAGCATGAATCTTGACTTGGAGATCGCCAGCCGAAACCTGACAGCGTACGTTTACCGTCTCCGCAGCGAAATCCGAGCCGGAACGTTCGAGTGGATTGGCGTCACGCAGTCCAGCATATGCAGTTGCAGTGTCGGGAGCCCGCAGAATGTCAATGTACGTGGATTCGCGATCCCTGCTGGCTGCGAGGCCGGTTGAACTCGCCGCGACAGCCGCGGCTGCACTTCGCCCGAGAAACGACCGCCGAGAGATCATTGCGATACCTTACGCCAAGCTTAGCCGGGCGAACCAGCGATTGCGGAAGACTGTAGCAGTGAGATCATCTTACCGTGCAAACCAAAGTATCGACGAAAGGCCAAGTCGTTCTTCCCGGCCCGCTACGCCGCCGGCTGGATATTCGTCCGGGCGACCCCTTGGATGCCGGCATAGAAGACGGTCGCATAGTGCTGACTCCACGAAAAAAGCGTCTTCACCGAGCAAAAATCGTAGTCGACCCTGTTACTGGGCTTCCTGCGTTAAGCGCCGGACCTAAGGCCCCGACTTTGGGCAGCAAGGAAGTGGAAGAAATTTTGGCGAACTTTCCATGACTTATTTGCTCGATGTGAATGCTCTGGTTGCGCTCGGTTTCATCAACCACGAGTTCCATGATCGGCTTGCCACTTGGTTTCAAACTCAGAAATCCCCGAAACTGGCTAGCTGTTCGATCACCGAACTGGGATTCGTCAGGGTTTT
The DNA here is from genome assembly GCA_036271375.1 of Terriglobales bacterium. Lineage (GTDB taxonomy): Bacteria > Acidobacteriota > Terriglobia > Terriglobales > Acidobacteriaceae > DATBAT01. The sequence continues at coordinate 13,500 of DATBAT010000478.1, read as the reverse complement.
GGCCCAAGCCCCAGCCTACGGCTTTACGGTTGCCCAAGCACGCACGCTCTTGTTGCGGCTCAAAAGTACGCGATCCTCACCACTTGATTTCATTCCCGATGGTCACGATATTCGCAGTTGCCCGTTTGGGCCAAAGCGCCCAAACAAATCACGGATGCCCATTTAGGCAAGCTCGCGAGCAGGAATGGTGCAGTCCTTGCGACGTTAGGCGAAAGTATCCCGGGATCCTACCTGATTCCCAGGTAACCCTTGTTTTATCCGAACGCCTGCCGAAAGAATTCGCGGCTGGCCGTGCCATCTTTTTCGAACGACCCTTGGCCCTCGATGGAAATGCCCCCCGAATAATTGATCTTCTTCAATGTCCGGAAGAAGGCGGCGTAGTGATCATCTTCTTCCAGGGAATGCGGCCAGAGCCGCCCATGCGGATTGGCAAAATGCAGGTGGACGATCTCGCGCTTGGCTACTTCCAGAATTTGCGGATCTTCGTTTTCTTCGCGCAAGTGGTAGTAGTCGATGATCATTCGCACGTGCTTGTGTTTTACGCGGTGAACCATCGCGAGTGCTTCCGCGCCAGTATTAAAGATATTGCTCTCTGCGCGCCTTAGCGGCTCGATGGCTACGACCATGTTGAAATGCCGCGCAACATCGCCAGCCATGCGAAGAAATTCGGCGATCTGGTCTCGCGCCCGTTCGCGGGAAAACCCATCGGGGACATTGCGCGAACCAGCACTACCCCACACCGCGACCTCCGCGCCGAGCTTGCGGCAACGAGGCAGGCACACCTCTAAATAATCTTTCACTGCGGAAAGCGAAACTTCGGGACCGACGACCTTCAACTCCGGTCGCCGGATGAAACTATTGAGAGCATGGCAGCGCAGCGGCGATGCCAGCACGCTTGCGGAGAATGCGCTGAACTCGGCTTCGCTCATGGCCGCGATCTCAGCGGCGGCCGGTTCGATGTAATCGAATCCGTACCTGGCTGCCGCCGTAATGTCGTGTGTGCAAACGCCAATTTTGATGGCGCGTGTCCTGGCCCAGGCGAGAGAGGCCAGGACACTCCCAGCCAGGAATGTCCGCCGGGTCAGCAGCTTAAATTTCCTCCGGCACTATATAGGGAGCGCGATAAGTACCCCGCAGCATCCGCGCGGCTTCCTCATCGCCGATCACTTCTTCCTTCGCGGGGTCGAATTTCAACGAACGCCCCAGCCGGTATGAAGTATTGGCCAGGTGGACCAGCGTGGTCGACATATGTCCCTCTTCAATGGGCGAATGGATATCTTCGGCGCGCCGGCTGCGGACGCAGTCGATGAAGTTGGCGAAATGGTCGCCGGAAGCGCTGCCCGAAGGTCCTGGCTCCAACTGATCGGTGAGCCATGTTTTGTAGGAATCGTATCCGTCGATGGCAAGATACCCTTTCGATCCATAAAAGATGTTGCCGATGGTATTGGTCTTCGCATCTTTCGGACCCAACGCTTCCTTCGCGTCCGGTTTCTTGGCAAGTCCCGCGTAGGGCACCGCGGCTGTGCCATAAGCGCCGCTACCGATTTCCGCTTCGTGATTGGTGATCCAGTGACGGACTTCGAGTTCCATCATCTTGCGCTTGCCCTGCGGACCGTCGAATTGAAACGTGGCGTTCAGGGTGTTGGGTGTCTCTTGATCGTCGTCGAACATGAAGTGGCCGCCCATGGCAGAAACCAATGTCGGGAAGCGAACTCCCAAGCCCCAGCGCGCGATGTCGATTTCGTGGATGGCCTGATTGCCAATGTCTCCGTTGCCCGTGTCCCAGATCCAGTGCCAGTTGTAGTGAAAGCGGTTGCGGGTGAACGGCTTCATCGGCGCGGGTCCGGTCCATAGGTCGTAGTTGACGCCAGCAGGCACCGGCTCCGGCGTTGCGTGCCCAATGGATGCCCGCCATTTGTAGCAAAGCGCGCGCGCCATGTAGACATCACCGATGGTGTCGTCGTTCAGGTGCTTGATGGCTTCGATCATGCCGGGATTGGAGCGCGACTGGCTGCCGTGCTGGCAGATACGGTTGTACTTCTTTACCGCGCGCACCAGTTGCCGTCCTTCAAACCAGTTGTGCGAGCAGGGCTTCTCGACGTATACATCTTTGCCCGCCTGGCAGGCCCAGATGGCCATCAGCGAATGCCAATGATTCGGCGTCGCGATGGAGATGGCATCGATATCTTTGTCCTCAAGCAGCTTGCGAATATCGCCGTAGGCTTTCGGGCGCGGTATCCCCATTTTCTCAGCGTCGCCGAGGCGCTGGTTCAACACGTTTTCATCGACATCACACATAGCGACGATTTGGGCGTTGGGCACTTTGGCAAATCCCTTGAGGTGATCGACGCCGCGGCCACGTACTCCGCAAATAGCCACTCGCACGCGGTCGTTTGCACCCAAAACCCGGCCGCCCAAGGCGAGCGTCGCCGCGCCTACCGCCATTGTTTTGCCAGTTGTCACCAGGAAGTCACGCCGATGGATCATCGTAGTCGCCGCCTTAAAAACGGGATAGGTATGCAGGCGAAATGATACAGCTTTTGCGCGACGAACGTAGCTCTGCGGCGGCATAGTCTCGCTGTCTTTTCAGATGCCGCACTGCACATCTTAAGGTTCCTCGCGCAAAAGAGCGCGCTTCGGGATGACAGCTAGACATAATCATTCCCAAGTTCTAATCTGCATGTCCCGGCCCAGAACAGCAGTTGAGGAGGTGAAGGATGAGTCGACTGAATTCGACCAGCCCGCGTCTCGCGTGTACGACATTGCTGATCTTGTGTCTAATATCGCCCAGGCTGTTGGCCCAAAAGGAAGGAAAGGAACGCGCCGTGGAACGTCATACTTGCTACCGAACTAAACAGATCGATGGCTTTTCGATCTTTTACCGGGAGGCGGGGCTGAAGGATGCGCCCACGCTTCTCCTCTTGCACGGCCTGCCTTCTTCGTCGCGCATGTTCGAACCTCTCTTCGCCCGGCTTTCCGACCGCTATCATCTGGTCGCGCCTGATTATCCCGGCTTCGGTCATAGCGACTGGCCTGACCCGAAACAATTCGCCTACACCTTCGATCACTACGCCGAGATCATGAATCATTTCACCGAAGCGCTCGGGCTCTCGCGCTACACGCTTTACATGCAGGATTACGGCGGCCCAGTGGGTTTTCGCATGGCTCTGGCCCATCCAGAGCGGATCGAGGCGCTCATCGTGCAGGACGCAGTAGCGCACAACGAAGGCCTGGGCACGAACTGGGCGACACGGCGAGCGTTCTGGGCGAACCGGCATGCTCATGAAGATGAGTTACGCACCAACCTTCTGTCGCTTGCCACGACAAAGACGCGCCATGTCGGCGACGATCCTAAGATTGAGCTCTACGATCCCGATCTTTGGACGGATGAGTACGCATTTCTGAACGCGCCCGGGCAACCGCAGATTCAGAGCGATCTCTTCTACGACTACCGGACAAACGTGGAAGGCTATCCCAAATGGCAAGCGTGGATGCGCGAGAAGCAGCCGCGACTGCTGGTGATTTGGGGCAAGCATGATCTATCGTTCGAAGGCGGAGAGCCGGAACGCTACCGAAAAGACGTGCCGAAAGCGGATGTGCACGTGCTCGATGCGGGACACTTCGCACTCGATACCAAAGCGGATGAGATTGCGGAGTTGGTAAGCGAGTTCATGAAGAAGCCGTCTCGCTAAAATTCCGCAACCCAGGAAGGATAAAATCTTAATGAAGCAGACCACTTTCTTGTTGTTCGCCATTGCCGTGGTAGCCGGCGTCGTTGCTTTCGCGGCCAGGGTATCTGTATCCGCCGATGAGAAGGGTGCTCCGGCCTTCGTGACCCAAATTCCTGACGGATATCGTGACTGGGAATTCATTTCCGTGGCCCATGAAGAAGGCCAGCTCAATGATATTCGTGCCATCCTGGGCAACGAGATCGCGATCAAGGCTTATCGCGAAGACAAACTTCCGTTTCCGGAGGGCACGATCATTACCCGGCTTGCCTGGAATTATGTTCCGTCAGAGCAGAACAACAAAGTATTTGGGCGCGCACAATCTTTCGTTCCGGGGTCTGCCACGAATATTCAGTTCATTGTCAAAGACTCGAAGAAATATGCCGCATCGGGAGGCTGGGGGTTCGGTCAATTCGATAAGGACGGAAAACCAGCTGACGAAGCGCTGCTTAAAACCTGCTTCCCTTGCCACGAGAAACTCCAAGGTCACGACTTGGTCTTTACTCGTTACGTTCCTTAACTCTAGAGTGGCAATTCTGATGTCGGAGGAAACATGACCACCGCCAACCCCATTCAGCGGGAACCGGAACTTCTTGGTCAAACTGTCGTTGTGATCGGTGGCGGGCAACAGTTCGTGGCTTAGGTAAGGGATAGAAATCCAACCAATTCATTTTCGATCTGGTTTAAAAGGAATAAGGAATAAGGGGAAAAAGATGGCAAACCAAGAGAACAATGAAGCCAATGGCGCGAGAGTCGACATGAAGTTCGAGGCAGTTGTCATCCCGGTCTCTGACGTCGACCGTGCGAAGGAGTTCTACACGAAGTTGGGGTGGAGGCTCGACGCCGACTTTCCCTTCGACAACGGCTTTCGCGTCGTGCAGTTCACGCCGCCCGGCTCAGGGTGCTCGGTCCAGTTCGGCGCGAAAATCACCTCCGCCGCGCCTGGCTCGGCGCAGGGTTTGTACCTGATTGTCACGGACCTGGTGACCGTACGTGAAGAACTGGTTGCGCGCGGCGTCAGGGTCAGCAAGGTATTCCACCCCGGAGTGCCGGGAGCTCAGTTCGAGCCTCAAGGCACGAGCGGCCGCCTCAGCGGGCCAGCGTCCGGTCATGCCAGCTACATGTCGTTCGCCACCTTCCAAGATCCGGATGGCAACACGTGGCTGTTCCAAGAACTTACAACCCGGCTGCCCGGCCGCATCGACACGGCGACTACGAGCTTTGCCTCGGTGAACGACTTGGCAGGCGCCCTTCGGCGCGCGGAAGCGGCTCACGGTGAACACGAGAAACGTACCGGACAACGCGACGCGGAATGGCCGTCCTGGTATGCCGCGTTCATGGCGAGCGAGCAGTCCGGCAAGCAGGCGCCACAATAAAATTGGGAGTAACTACGATGAAAGAAGAACGGGCATACATGATATCGCGTCGTCGCCTGATGGCGATGGCTGGAGCTTCCGCCGGAGCCACACTCCTTGGACCTCACGTTGCGCTCGCACGGGAAGATGTCGCCGCAAAGCGAGTGTCAATTGCGACCTTCGGCCCACTGAAGCAGATTGATGCCGGCGTTCTGAATATCGGCTATGCGGAAGCGGGCCCGAGCAAGGGTCCTCCGGTCATTCTTCTGCACGGTTGGCCCTACGATATTTATAGCTTCGTCGATGTCGCTCCTTTGTTGGCAGCGGCGGGATACCGGGTGATCATTCCCTATTTGCGCGGCTATGGCACGACGAGCTTTCTTTCCAGCGCAACCATGCGCAATGGCGAGCAAGCAGCGGTTGCCCTCGACATCATCGCGCTTATGGATGCGCTCAAGATTCAGAAGGCGGTGCTTGGCGGTTTTGATTGGGGAGCGCGAACGGTGGCCGTCATTGCCGCCTTATGGCCCGATCGCTGCAAAGCTCTGGTCTCGGTCAGCGGTTATTTAATCGGCAGCCGGAAAGCTGCGCAAGTGCCGTTTCCCCCAACCGTCGAGCACACTTTTTGGTACCAATGCTACTTTGCCACGGATTACGGCCGGGCCGGCTATGCGAAATACACCCATGACTTTAACAAGATGACCTGGCAACTCTCTTCGCCGAAGTGGAACTTCGATGACGCTACCTTCGAACGCAGTGCGGCGTCGTTCAACAACCCCGACCACGTGGACATCGTGGTCCACAACTACCGTTGGCGCCTGAGTCTGGCCAACGGCGAAGCGAAGTACGAGGATCTGGAACTCCAGCTTGCCGAAGGTCCGAAGATCGCGGTGCCGACCATCACCATGGAAGGAGACGCGAATGGCGCGCTGCACGCGCCGGCCGAGACCTATCGCGGGAAATTTACCGGCAAGTACGAATACCGGCTGATCACGGGAGGCGTGGGACATAATTTGCCGCAGGAAGCGCCGCAAGACTTTGCCAAAGCTGTCATCGACGTTGACCATTTTTGATTGGGGAGAAGGTTGCGGGCGTTGCTGAGAACTGAGATTTGATTTTCCATTGCGATTGATTGAGATGGATCATTTGATTCCTCACTGTCTAGAAGCCCGAGTAATCGCGGCTCAATCATTCAGCGCCTGGTACGCCAGAACATTCACTTCCTTGTCCAGCGTCAGACCGCCAGTGGGATGCAACTGCGCCATGAAGATCACCACCATCTGCTCTTTCGGGTCGATGATGAATCCGGTGTAGAAAAACCCGCCCCAGTTGTAGGTTCCAGAAGATCCGAGCTCGGACAGGGGCTCTTTTACTCCATCGATACCGAAGCCCAGGCCAAATCCCATGTCTGAATTGATTTTGCCCAACTGATCGTGCGTCATCAACTCGACAGACTTTCGGCTCAGCAGACGCGTGTTGCCCGCCTTGCCTCCGTTCAGCATCATCTGACAGAAGCGCGCGTAATCTGCTGCTGACGAAACCAATCCGCCGCCGCCGGAAAACAACTTCCGGCCCTTGAGCGGATAGTCCGCCGAATAACTGAACGGCCCTTCAACGATCGGTGCGTCGGGAAAGCGATTCAGACCCTTGCCGTCATAAAAGGTGTAGGCCGTCGCCAAACGTGCCATTTTTTCGTCAGGAACAAAGAAGAAACTGTCTTTCATGCCTAGCGGTTCGAAGATGCGCGCGCGTAAAAATTCATCGAGCGGCTTGCCGGAGACCACTTCTACGAGGCGGCCCAGCACATCGACGCCCAGGCTGTACTCCCAGCGCTCGCCGGGCGTGAAGAGCAGCGGCAACGCGGCCAGGTGTTTTACGTTGTCAGCAACAGTGCCGTCATAGGGCATCAGTCCGGTGGTAACGTTTGCGTCGGTATACATCTGGCCCAGAGTTTCGTTCCAGTTGTATGTCAGGCCCGAGGTGTGGCGCAGCAGATCGCGAATGGTAATTTCACGCGCGGCCGGAATGGTATAAAGCTGGCCCATGGCAGGCTTGACCAGAACTTTGGGATTCTTAAACTCCGGCAGATATTTCGAGATGGGATCGTCCAGCAGAAATTTTCCTTCTTCATAGAGCATCATCACCGCCACGCTGGTGATCGGTTTGCTCATCGAGCAGATGCGAAACAGCGCATCAGTGGGCATCGCCTTACCGGCCTCGCGGTCCATCATTCCCTGGCCTTTGAACCACACCACGTTGCCATGGCGCATCACCAGCGTTACCACTCCGGCCACCCGTTTATCCTCGATGCTGCGCTGCACTGCCGTGCCAATACGCTCGAGTCGCTCGGAGGAAAACCCTTCGGCTTCGGGCTTGGCTTTCGGTAAGTCTTGCGCGAACAGGGTGGCGGCGAAACAGGCGACGCAAGTCAGAGTGGCAATGCGGAGGATGCTTTTCACGCTGCGATTCTCCCCGATAGGTTATTAGGTTCCGGCGGGAAGTATAACGAATTGAGCCGCTATTCGCCGTGACGTGGCAGGACGTGTTCAATACGCCGGTCAGGGACAAGCCAGATCAGGGCTGCTACGACGAAGATTCCCTGAGCCATCCAGGGAGCCCGCATTCCCGAAACGATTGCCACCAAGTAAAGCATCGGCGAGGTCTTGCCTTTCCAATCCTCTCCGACCGCTTGTTTCAGGATGGAATTCGGACCTTGCGCACGGATAATTGCCAGTTGCAGCAGGTAGTAGGCGATAGCCGCCATCAACAGTACGACTCCATAGAGCACGGTCGGTACCGGAGTGAAATGGTTCTCTCCCATCCAGCCGGCGGTGAAGGGAAACAACGACAGCCAGAACAGCAAGTGTAAATTGGCCCAGAGCACTCCGCCGGTCACCGTGGTGCAGGTGTGGAGCATGTGATGGTGGTTGTTCCAGTAGATGCCGACGTAAACGAAGCTCAAAACGTAACTCAGGAATACGGGCAGCAAGGGCCGCAGGTCTTCGAGGCCACTTCCATGGGGGACCTTCATCTCCAGCACCATGATGGTGATGATGATGGCGATCACGCCGTCGCTGAATGCCTCCAGCCGTCCCTTCCCCATGTCGCGTCCCTTCCCTCAAGCCTTCTGGCGCCAGAGTGTCGCGTACTTTTTCTTGTACTTTGGGTCTTTCTCAAGCTCGATCAGCTTACCTGCGGTGGCGGGCAAACTCTCATCCGGCACCGTGTCATAGACGCGCCGCAGACTTTGCAGGATGTCGTAACGGATGAGGGTGCCGTTCTTCTCTTTGGCACATTCCTTGAAGCGTTCGACTAGCCCCTTTACCAGCGCCTTGCGCTGAGAATCGCCGGCAACGCCCACTTTCCAAAGGGACTGCATGCAATGGCGCGCGGTCACGAAGCGCTCATCTTTCGTGACTTCAAGAAGACGGGCTAGATCTTTTCGCATGCGCTTCTTCGGATCGCTTTTCGCCAGACCGCAAAGCACCTGGGAAGAAATTGCGCGTTGCTTATTGTCTCCTGTCTTCAGGAGAGCCAACATGTCGTCCCAGATTTCGTATGCCCAATCGACAGGTTCCTTGGTGGCTTCCATGAAAAAGTTGAACGAACTATCTTGACGGCCAGCGTCGGCCGACTGCAAATCGGCAAGGTTGGACTTTAGGTGTTCGGTTTTCATGGTGGTCCCGCACCGCGTTTCTTAAATTCATCGACGACGCACATTGTCTCATTCGGATGGACGAGGCGTTCCGCCTATCCGTGAATGCGTCAAAGTGTTCCATCGGGGCACGCTGTGTGACGATGCTGGCTGTTGCACGGGAGAGGGATGATAGTGGCACAGAAAGGCGCAGTTGCACCCGGCCCAGAGCTGAGGTTCAATCGCTGTCGCTCGTGGTTAAAGTGGCCCAGGCAGGTGAGGACATCCTTCGACTTCGCTCAGGACAGGCTCTGCCCCTACACATGCGATCCCTGCGATTCGCGTTCCGATGTCATTTCCCCTGATGGTCCAGCAATCTTTCCATTTCGTCCATCACCCGGTTCATCTTGCGCACGGTGAGTTCGAGGGGTTCGTCGGTGGTCATGTCGACGCCGGCGTCCTTTAACAGGTCGATGGGATATTTCGAGCCGCCCGAAGAAATGAAGGTCAGATAGCGCTTGGTGGCGTCTGCGTCCCCGGAGAGCACCTTCTCAGAAAGCGCTGAGGATGCGGTGAATGAGGTCGCATATTGAAACACGTAGTAATCGCTGTAGAAATGGGAGATAAATGCCCACTCGTGCGAGACGTAGTCGTCAACGACACATATCCCCTGGTCATTGCCATAATATTTCTTGACGATTTCACCGTAGAGTTTAGATAGAGAATCTCCCGTGAGCGGCTGGCCTTTCTCCACCATTTCGTGGGCGCGCAATTCGAATTCCGCAAACTGAGTCTGACGGAAGACCGTGCCCTTGATGCCTTCAAGATAGTTGCCCAGCAGCGACAGGCGTGTCGGTTCGTCCTTGATGGTCTTCAGCACGTAGTCCAGCAACAGCGCCTCGTTGAAAGTGGAAGCAACTTCCGCAACAAAGATGGGATATCCGGAGAGCGCGTAAGGCTGGGTCTTATTCGAGAAATAGCTGTGCATGGTGTGGCCGAGTTCGTGCGCCAGCGCACTCATGTCAGTATATTTTCCGTTGTAATTCATCAGCATGAAGGGGTGCACATCGTATGCGGAGCCGCTCGAGTAAGCTCCCGAGGCCTTGCCCTCGTAGGGATACATATCGACCCAGCGTTCGTTGAAGGCTTTCCTTGCACCTTCGGCGTACTCGGGGCCCAAGGGAGCGAGTGCCGCGAGAATATTGGGCTCCGCCTGCTCGACCGTGTAGCTCAAATCGACTGAAGCGACCAACGGAGCATAGAGATCGTAGTAGTGCAAATCTTTTAGGCCCATCATGCGCTTGCGCAATTTCAGATAGCGATGAAAGGTGGGCAGGTTACGGTTCACACCATCTACCAGCTTCGTGTACACCGAGGTCGGAATGTTGGCGCCATCTAGAGCGCTTTCCAGGACGGAGTTGTACTTGTGCGAGCGAGCGTAGAAGTTCGAGGCCTGATCGTTGGCGTTCATCAGCGCGCCGAAAGTTCCGCGATACTTTCCCAGTTCTCCAAAGAATGCAGCCATGGCTTTCTGGCGGTCTTCGCGATTGGCGGCTGACCGGTAAAGTTCGTAGTTTGAAATGTCAAGCCGGGCCGACTTGCCGTCGCTGAACGTCACTGTGGGATAGGGAAAGTCAGCATCGGAGAAAATGCCGAAAATATCGGAAGGAGCGGAGGCCATAAATCCAGCGCCCGCCAACAGTTTCTCTTCGACGTCGCTCAGCGTGTGATCTTTGCGGCGGACGATGTCATCCAGCATGTGGCGGTAAATCTTCAGCCGCGGTTCTTGCGCTACGTATCGATTGATGACAGCCGGGTCCATCTTTAGAATTTCCGGCTCGATAAATGCGGCTTCCGCGCTGAACTTTGAGGCAGTTTGGTTCATCTCCTGCTTCATAGCCTGGTGCGCGCTGACCCGAGTATCGAGGTCCGAGAGCAGAGATGTGTAGACATAGAGCCGGGAGAACCCTTTCTGCAAATTGCTCTGGGTCTCGAGCGTATCCGCCAGTGCCTTGGCCGACGCCGCCATTTTCCCCTGAAACTGATGCAGCGTCGAAATATGGGTGACGAACTTTTCTTTTGCCGCGCGCCAGGCGTCATCGTTGGGGTAAATCGCCGTGAGATCCCAGCGGTATTTGTCGGGCGTCTTATCGCGTTCGCGCTGTTGGGCGGAAGAGAGGGTGGCGACAACCAGGATGGCGAAAAACAAGAAGCGATGGAATGACATCAAGTTCGTCCTCAATGAAGTGAACTGAACCGGGAGCGCAAAACTTTTGCCCCGGATGTTTGTGATTACAGCCCGGTCTTTTCTGGTGCCGTCGGATAGGCTTTAGACTCAAACTAGGAGATTTGGTTATCCCCAGAGCGGTGTCCGATCGAAAGATGGGCCAGTGGGTGTTTTTCAACTTCGTAGCAGGATTTTGTAACGATAGGTTATGACCCTTTCCTCCCCCGCGCCGAGTGGGAACTCCCACGTTATGTGCGAGGTTGGGTTCATGCTGCGGATTACTTCCCCCAGCTTTTCCGTTTTTCCGTTGTCGGTGGCGGATACGACTTCGCCGATTGCTGGCTACCAGTTCAAAGCGCGTCACTGCTTTAGGCAACGGCGCCGCGCAACCTTTGGGATCTACCAGCTTCATGATCCAACAGCCAGCGTTTGCGATCGAGGCCTCCGCCGTAGCCGGTCAAAGAACCGTTGGCGCCGATCACTCGGTGGCAGGGTACGATCACGCCGACCGGGTTGGAACCATTGGCCATACCGACCGCCCTGACAGCTGCGGGTTTGCCGATTTGCTTTGCAAGCTCGCCGTAGGTCGTCGTGGTCCCGCAGGGAATTGCTCTTAACGCGCGCCACACGGAGCATTGAAAATCCGTGCCAGCAGTGGCGGTGGGCAGCGTGTCAAGAATGGCGAGTTCTCCCGCGAAATAGCGTTTGATTTTATCGCTGAGTCCGTGGGGATTTTTCTGCGGCGTGAGTTCGTATCCCTTTTCGCCATAGTGTAGACGCAGGAACCGTTGGATACGCGGATCGTGGTCCGTCCAATCGGCGGCGCGAAGGTTCCCCTTATGGTCGGCGACGATTACCATCTCGCCGATGGGGGTTTGGAAGCGATCCATGACGAACTGCAAGAACTCACTCATAGGGCTTGCCTCTTTTCTTGAATATGGGTTGAATCGGCGGCCCAGAGATGCTGGGCCGCGTAGGCCCGCCATGGACGCCAGACTTTCGCGTGGTCGAGCAAACTTGCAGGGGATTGATCGATAGCGGCCATAGCGCGAAGCAGACCGATGTCGGTTGCGGGAAACGCGTCCATCTCGCGAACGGCGCGCAGTGCTATATATTGTGCGGTCCATTCGCCCACTCCGCGAATGGATTTCAGGCGTTGAATCGTGCCTTCTATATTGCCCATCGCGCGGAACAGATTCGGATCCGCCACCGCGGCTTGGGCTACCGCTTTAAGCGTCGCCAGACGAGCAGCGGGCATGCCCAGCCCGATAGAGTTCAATTTCGATAAAACTTTCGCTGTGGGAAAGGCTCGCGACAATCCTGGATGGGCCGTCGAAACAGGTTTGCCGTGAAGCGCGACCAGTTGTCCTGCGAGGCGGCGGGCCGCCGTGACAGTAATTTGTTGGCCCAGCACGGCGCGGACCGCAAGTTCGAAACCGTCCCATCCGCCGGGAGCGCGAAGTCCGGGGCGTTGCGCAACCAGCGGCGCTAGTAAGGGATCGTTAGATAGATGAGCGTCGATGGTTTCGATGTCGGCGCCGATGTCGAAGACGCGGCGCACCCGCGCCACAATGGCAGGCAGAGACTTGACGTTGGGAAAGCGAATCTTGACACAGATGCTCAGCTTTTCCGGCAGATGGGAAACTTCGATGGTGCCGGAAGAGCCGTCCATGGCGATGGTGCGGAAGTACTTGCCGTTCTCTACGACTTCGGCTTCCGGGATGGCGCGGGTTTGCAGGAAACTTAGAATCGATTCCCAGTCATAGGGCGGCCGGTAGCGCAGACGCAGAATGATTCCTTCTTCCACATTTGCGGAGGTCTTCCGCCGCAAGGCGCTCGGAGGACGGTGGAATAAAGTCTGGAAGGTTTCATTGAACCGCCGGACACTGCTGAACCCAGCGGCCAGTGCAACTTCCGTCATGGGCAGGCGCGTGTCATGAATAAGTTGCTTGGCGAAGAGAACGCGACGGGTTTGCGCCACCGATATTGGCGAAGCGCCAAGGTGCTGCAGGAAGAGTCGGCGGAGTTGGCGTTCGCCGACGCCGAGTTTATCGGCAAGTTTCTCCACGCTCGCGCCATCGCCATCCAGCGCGCCTTCGCCGATCAGGGCGAGGGCTCGGGACACGGTATTCGACGTACCCCGCCAGGAGGCCACGTCCGGCGCAGTTTCCGGCCGGCAGCGCAGACAGGGACGATAGCCGGCGTCCTGCGCGGCTGCCGCGGAAGCATAAAAGGTGCAATTCTCAAACTTCGCGGTACGCGCGGGACAAATGGGACGGCAGTAGATTCCGGTCGATTTCACCCCGACGAAGATCAGGCCGTCAAAACGGGTGTCCCGGCTCTGTAAAGCGCGGTAGCAGGCCTCTTTGTCGGGGAGCTCCATGCAGTGATTCTCTCACCTAGGGCGGGTGCAAACTGGCGGTTTTCGGACATGGTCATTGGGCGGACGAGCTGTTCGTCTGCGATCCCGTTCATCGACTTTCTGATGAAGGCTTTCACCACCAAACATGACTAACCACCATCTTCATCATCATCAGCAGGTTCAGCAGGCGAAAA
>DATBAT010000477.1:0-17147 GCA_036271375.1 Terriglobales bacterium | reverse complement strand
CGCCGCGTGTCAATGGTCACATTCGAAATCAATACGTCTTCCACGATGCCGCCATCGAAAACCATGAAGGCCAAGCCGCGGTTTGAGTTCGTAATATTGACGTTGCTGATAGTCACGTGCCGGACCGCGCGGCTGTTCCCGTCGCAGAACTTGATCGCGCTGGACGACGATGAAAGCCGGGAGTTCGTTACCGTCACGTTCTCGGTGGGCAGTACCGGCCCCCAGTTGTCGGTCGAATAAAAAACAATTGCGTCGTCACCGGTCTCAATCGTCGAATTCGAAATGTGTACGTCCTGGCAACCGTCCGGATCGATGCCATCGGCCCATACGCCGTCTTTCTGGCTCGAGTAGATGTACACCCCATCAATCACCAGCCGCTTGCAGGCGTAAGGATTGATTGTCCAGCTTCGTGAGCGAAGGAACTTCAACCCCGCAATCCGCACGTCCACACAGCGCAGCAGCAGGACCATGCGCGGAAATATCTTTTCATTGGGAAAGCCCTTGGGAAACGGCCGCAGCAGCGGCTTTCCGGCGGCTTCCATCTGATGCTGGTTCGAAAGGATGTAGTGGTCGGTGATTTCGTTAGGACGCCATTCGTAAGTGGACTGTCCATCGAGCGTGCCTGCGCCTTCGAGCGCGATGTCGCGCAGGTCTTCGCCGTAGATCAACGCGGCGTTTTTGGCGCCGTCGTACTGGCTGGAATCAAGCGTGGCGTAAATCGTTGCGCCCGCCTCTACATACAGGCGCACGCCCGAACGCAGATGAAGCTGCCCTGACGTGTACTCTCCGGGTGGAACGTACACGCGGCCCCCGCCAGCCTTGCCGCATGCGTCGATAGCTTTCTGGAGGGCGGGCCGGGCATCGTCGCTCTTGAGTCCGGTAGCGCCGTAGTGCTTCACGTTGAAGACGGGTTGTCCTGCCGCCGCACAGCTCAAAACGGCCATCACCATTGCGCATGCGAACCACGCACCGATCCGGCTTCGATTCATCCCGCAATCATGCATGAATCCCATTGGGCTCACAAGGGTATCTCTCATCCCTGCTCAAGGTCGGATTTTTTTCGGAGCGCCACAAAGTTTAAAGAGCAAACTCGGGTGGCTAGCTTGCCGCGCGCGACTTGCGCGTTGCCCACCAGAAGCACAATCCCACTATTCCCAGCACCAGCATGGCTTTTACGTTGGTCCGCGCGGCTTGCGGAAGAGTCAGCGCTCCCAGGCAAATCAATATCCAGATCAGCGTTGCCGCAGCCAGCGCTCTCGGCACGATGCGAAGTGTTCCCAGCAGAGCGCAGGCTACGACCATTACATAGGTTATGTAGGCGGCGATGCCCGAGATACCGGCAATCACAATCACCAGCTTTGCCCACCAGGCGCAGAGCGCGGTTAAAACGGTCATCAGCCAGAGAGAGTTGGCGGGGACTTTACGCGCGCTGATCTTGCCCAGCCATTCCGAGCCGGGCAACTGCCGGTCGCGCGCCATTGCCCACACTACGCGCATCAGCATCGCCGAGTTCGCCAGAGCGCAGGCGTAAATTTCGGCCACGATGATGAACATCACTATGGTCGTGAACAGGTGGGGGAAGTGATGGTTCATGATGTAGGCGAAAGGAACGGCATCCTGGGTTGCGGCTTCGAGCGAAGGGATGGCGAGTGTGAATCCCAGCAGAATTAGGAATCCGATGATGACGCTGAAGATTTCCGACGACAGGATGGCGAACGGAACCCGCTTTTCAGGAAGCTTGGTTTCCTCCGCGAGATTTGCCGCACCTTCGAAGCCGGTGATCGTCCATGCGGCCATCAGCGAGGACGCCGCAAGCGGAGCGAGGAAGGCGGAGCCGCCGGGAGGTCCGGGATGCGTGAACAAGAAATGGAATGAGTTCGTTTTGTGTACGACGGCCAGCGTCAGCAGGAGAAATCCGACTACGACAATGACTACGATTTCCGCCACCACCATGATGTTGTTCACGACGCTGGTTGTTTTCACTCCGGAGTGATTGATTGCGGCAATGGAAAACAAAATCAGCGACGTGGCGGCGATCACGTTGCCGTCACTGGCGGCAATGCCAACGGCGGGCAACGCATAACTCGCCAGTGCATAACAGACGGCGGCCAGTCCGGCGGTGACCTGAATGATCATCAGCCATCCGGCCCACCACGCGAGGTTTGGGCCGCCTAATTCACGCGTCCATTGATATGCCGACCCTGATAACGGAATGCGGCGGGCCAATTTGGCGAACACCATCGCCAAGAGAAATTGGCCGACGCCGACGATCGGCCATGTCCAGATGAAAGCAGGGCCGGCGGTTTGCAATCCAGCACCATAGGTGGTGAAGAGGCCGGTGGTGACGGCGACGATGGAGAAACTGAGGGCGAAGCTGGAGAACCATCCCAGTTCGCGGTTGAGTTCCTGGCGGTAGCCGAAGCGTGCCAGTTCGGTTTCATTAGGGGCCTGGGGTCCGGGCGGCATTAACTAGTGCATCTTACGTGATGGCCTAGATAGTCGGCGCAAAAACCAAACTGCCCATATAATCCCTTCTGGCCGGTGCTCGACGTTGCTGAACCGCGCCCGCGACGAACGAAGGAGAAAACATGCGTAAGAATTTGTTTACACACATTTTGATTGCTCTGTTCGCATTGACCCTGGTCACTGGAAGCGCCGTGGCGCAGGACGCGATGAAGGCAGATGCGTCGATGACCAAAGCCAAGGCCACCGATCTGCTCGACCTGAACTCTGCTACGAAAGATCAGTTGCAGGCGTTGCCCGGCATCGGCGACAAGTATTCGCAGAAGATTATCGATGGCCGTCCCTACGCGAAGAAGAATGATCTGGTACAGAAGAAGATCGTTCCCGCTGCGACCTACGCGAAGATCAAAGACATGGTTATCGCCAAGCAGAAGTAGTTCAACCGTTTTGCAGCCCGGAGCGCCGCGCGCGCCCGGGCTATCTTTTTTCCAAGGAGTTTAGTTATGGGATTTCTCGAGGATATGGCCAGCAAAGCAGTCGCCAGCGCGGGCGGTGGTTCGAACCCGATGGTCTCGGCGGTTCTACAGATGATCCAAAATCAGCCGGGCGGGGTTTCCGGATTGTTGCAGCAGTTTCACGAAAAGGGATTGGGCGATCTGGTCAATTCCTGGGTCGGCACCGGACAGAACCAGCAAATTTCACCGGACCAGGTGCAGCACGTGTTGGGAACCGAGCAGGTGCAGCAGGTGGCGGAGCAAGCAGGAATTTCACCCGATGCAGCAAAATCGAAGCTGGCCGAGTTTCTGCCCATGATTCTGGACAAACTCACGCCCAACGGACAGGTCCCGGCGCAAGGCAGCTTGTTGGAATCAGGAATGAGCCTGCTGAAGTCGTTCGAAGGCAACTAACCGTTTATGAATCGCAGAGATTTTATTTCGCTCGCTGCCGGCGCGACCGCGGCAGCGGGCTTTTCTACGTTTGCCTGGGGAGAGACACCGATCCCCATCATCGACACGCACATCCATCTGTTCGACACGGCACGACCACAAGGTGTGCCCTGGCCGGCGAAGGAAGACGGCATTCTCTACCAGCCGGCGTTTCCGGACCGCTATCGCAAGATTGCAGTGCCGCTCGGCATCGTCGGCGCGATTGAAGTCGAGGCCAGCCCCTGGCTAGAGGACAACCAGTGGGTGCTCGATGTGGCGGCGAAGGACAAGATCGTTGTGGGGACGGTCGGCGATCTTGAGCCGGGCAAGCCTGAGTTCCGCAAGCAGTTGGAGCGCTTTCTGAAGAATCCTCTGTTCCGCGGGATTCGCTACGGAAATATCTGGGACCGCGATTTAGGCCGCGAGCTTTCGAAGGCGGAGTTTGTGGCCGGCTTGCGAGAACTCGCGGATGCAAACCTCTCTCTGGATACTGCCAATCAAACTCCGGCCTTAGTCACTGCCGCCCTGCGCGTGACCGACCTGGTTCCCAAGCTGCGCGTGATTCTTGACCACCTTCCACAGTTGACGCCGCCGACGGATGCCGCCGCGCTCAAGGCGTATGAGGCCGACTTGCACGAGTTGGGAAAGCGCCCGCAAGTCTTCGTGAAAATTTCTGAAGTGCTGCGGCGAGTGGATGGGAAAATTCCCCGGGAGTTAAGTTTCTATCGCGCGCGGCTCGACGAGCTTTTTGGCATCTTCGGCGAGGACCGGTTGCTTTATGGCAGTGACTGGCCGAACAGCGATCAGTGGCTGCCTTTTGAGGCGGAGTTGAGTTTGGTCCGCGAATACTTTAACGGCAAGGGACGGGCCGCAGCCGAGAAGTACTTCTGGAAGAACTCCGTGGCGGCATACCGGTGGGTAAAAAGGGATGCGTCGCAGCCTGCGTAGGAGAAGCTTGATGGAGAGTCTAAAACGGATCGTCTATGTTCTTGTGCTGCTGGGGATTTGCACGCTGGCAGCAGGGCAGTCGAAATCCCCCAACGAGATTGCCAGTCCTGCCGCTACGAAGGCTGCCGGGCCGGCGTTCGATGTCCACGCGGCCGTGGAAACCTATCTTGCCAAGATGCCCGCTTCCCAGCGGGCGCGATCGAACGCCTACTTCGAGGGGGGCTACTGGCTGTTGGTGTGGGACTTTTTGATTCTGACGCTGGCGATGTGGATTTTGTTGCGCTTTCACCTGTCAGTTGGAATGCGCAATCTTGCGGAACGCATCACGCGATTCCGATGGTTGCAAACCGTGCTCTATTGGGTTCAGTTCATGGCGTTGACCACTGCCCTCACATTTCCGATGACGGTTTACGAAGGCTATTTTCGTGAACACAAATACGGACTGCTCAACCAGACGTTCGGGCCCTGGTTCGGCGATCAGGCAATTGGCTTGGCGGCCAACCTCGTTCTGGGTGCCATTCTCGTTGTGCCGCTCTTCGCACTGGTGCGCCGGCTTGGCAAGACCTGGTGGGTTTGGGGAGCGATCGTCAGCGTCGCGTTTCTGGCTTTCGTCTCGTTGATCGCTCCGGTCTACCTGGCCCCGCTGTTCAACAAGTACACCGTGCTGCAAGACGCACGCATTAAAGATCCCATTCTGAGCCTGGCGCGGGCCAACGGCATTCCCGCAACCAACGTCTACGAGTTCGACGCCTCGCGCCAGTCAGACCGCGTGAGTGCCAACGTGAGCGGCCTGGGCCGGACCATGCGCATTTCGCTGAACGACAATCTGCTGAAGCGCTGCACCCTGCCTGAAATCGAAACCACCATGGGCCACGAAATGGGCCACTACGTCCTGAACCATATTTACAAGAGCCTGGTGATGGAAGGCGTGGTCATTGTGATCGCATTTGCTTTCCTTGCGTGGGGGATGAATTTTGCGCTGGCGCGATGGGGCGCAGGTTGGGGGATTCGCGGACTGACCGACGTGGCTGTTTTGCCGCTGGCGGTGATCGTGGTTTCGCTCTACTTCTTTATAACGACGCCGGTCGGCAACACCATTACCCGCACCATGGAGTTCGAGGCTGACATGTACGGCCTGAACACCGCCCGCCAGCCCGATGGGGAAGCCAACGTCGATCTGCTGCTGGGGGAATATAGAAAGATGGATCCCGGCCCAGTCGAGGAGGTTCTGTTCTTTGACCATCCCAGCGGACGCACGCGCATTACCGCTGCGATGCGGTGGAAGGCGGAGAATCCGGAGACGGCATCACCGGAGGAGATGGCGCGGGTGATGTTTGAGGGGAAGAAGTAGCATCAGCGGTCAAGGACAGGTACTTTGGTTCCATCCCTTCGGTGGCCCCCTGGCACCTCGCCCTGGGCCCCTCCAATCCCTAGACTAGTAGCAGGAGATCTCCGCTTGGCCATCGACGAAGAGCTGTCGCTGCTCGACTCTCACCTTCGCAGGTTGAAGATTGAGTACGAGATTTACTTCAGCAATCCGACGAAAAAGCCTCCCACCGACCTTGAGTGGAAGGTGTTGAACTTGCTGCGCAAATTCAGCGATGGCGGACGCATGAGCTTCATGCAGCGTTACCGGTACAACGAACTGGCCCAGCGATACGCGGTCTACAGCGATTTGTGGCGCAAAAAAGGACGCATTAAAGAAGAAGGCTATCGGCGTCCGCAAGACGCGCTACTGGCCGTGGCTGGAGTTCGGGCTGAACAAAACGAGCCAGCACACAAAGCCTACGGAGTGGCGGTCGCGAACGAAGCTGCCGGAGACATTTTCAGCATGGAGTGCTCCGACGCTCACGCCGAACGAGGACAGGTCGAGAAGTTATTCCACGTACTCGCCGACGCCAAGAAGAAGGCTGGCAAAGACGTCTCCGGAAGCATTGACAGCTTCGCGTCGTTCGTTGAAAAGAAGACCGAGCAAATCCGTAAACAGTACGGATGCCACGCAGTAGAATTCACCGTTGAAATGCAGGATGGCGACGTACGCCTCAAAGCCAAAGCAAAGATCTAATACCCTCCACGAGAGATTTCCTTCCGCCACCCACTCCCGAAATTGGTCGCTGTATTTCTCCGTGTCTCTGTCTCCGTGGTGAATAGGTTTTCCTCACCTGACTACTGGTAGAATTTTCTGGCTGCACCAATCCCACTTCAAAGGTCCTCCATGTCTCAAAAGATCCAGCGCGCCATCTTGTCCGTGACCGACAAATCTGGACTGGTGGAGTTCGCCCGCAAGCTGGCTGGTATGGGCGTCGAACTGGTCTCGACCGGCGGGACCGCCAAGCTGCTGCGCGACTCGGGCATCACGGTGAAGGATATTTCTGATTTGACCGGCTTTCCCGAGATGCTGGACGGACGGGTCAAGACGCTGCATCCCAAAGTGCATGGCGGTATTCTTCACCGCCGCGAAGATCCGGCCCATCGCGATGCGGTCGCCATTCACGGTATTCAGGCGATTGACATGGTGGTGGTGAATCTCTACGCGTTCGAGAAGACCGCGGCGAAGCCGGGAGTGCAATTCGAAGAACTGATCGAGAACATCGACATCGGCGGGCCCTCGATGATCCGCTCCGCAGCCAAGAATTTTCAGGATGTTGCGGTGGTGACCTCGCCGACTGATTACCAAGCGATTGCGGAAGAAATGGCAAAGTCGGGCGGCGTGCTTTCGTCATCTACAAAATGGCGGCTGGCGCAGAGAGCCTTCGCCACGACGGCCGCTTATGACTCGGCAATTGCCTCAACGCTGGAGCAAATTGGCGACGACCACAAGATCCAGGCGGCGGGAGGCTTTCCGGCCAGCTTGCGTCTGTCGTTCAAAAAAACCGCCGACCTGCGCTACGGAGAGAACCCCCACCAGAACGCGGCGATGTACTCCGATGGCTCGGGCAAGGGCGTCGCCAACGCGAAACAGATTCAGGGCAAAGAGCTTTCTTTCAACAACATCGTCGATCTGCAAGCCGCCTGGGACCTGGCGCAGGAGTTCGACGAAACCGTGTGCGCAATCATCAAACACACAAACCCGTGCGGCACCGCCACGGCGAAGACGCTGGTGGAGGCCTATAAAAAAGCATTGGAAGTTGACCCGGTCTCGGCATTCGGTGGAGTGATCGGGGTCAACCGCCCTGTTGACGGCGCTGCGGCGGAAGAAATGGCCAAGCTGTTCCTCGAAGTCATCGCCGCGCCTAGCTTCGATGACGCGGCCAAAGCCGCATTCGCAGGCAAGAAAAATCTGCGGCTGGTTGAAATCGCGCACTCCCCGGAAAAATGGGTGCTGAAGAATGTCTCCGGCGGAATTCTGCTGCAAGACGCCGACTTGCGCAAACTGACGGACGCCGATCTGAAGGTCGTCACCAAGCGCCCGCCCACCGACGAAGAAAAGCGTGCGCTCCTCTTCGCCTGGAAAGTTTGCAAGCACGTGAAGTCGAACGCCATCCTTTATGCGCGCGATGGGCAGAGTGTCGGCGTCGGAGCTGGTCAGATGAGCCGCGTGGACTCCGCGAAGATCGGTGCCATGAAAGCTGTCCTGCCGCTGAAAGGCACCGTCGCCGCGTCCGACGCGTTCTTTCCATTTCCGGATGGCGTCGAGCAGATTGCCAAAGTCGGCGCGACCGCCATCATCCAACCGGGCGGCTCGGTGCGCGATCCCGAGGTGATCGAAGCCGCTGACCGTCTTGGACTGGCGATGATCTTCACCGGCGTCCGTCATTTCCGCCACTAGAATTGTGCAACTGCAAAGTCGTCGGCGGGTTTTCCGTTGAATTCCACAAAGAAGTTTCGTCGTCCACAGCTTTCGCACAATACAGCACGAGTTTTCTATTGCGGCAGAAAGCCACTTGCCCCAAAGTGCTTCCAGAGCATGCGTGGATGTCTGGCATGCCTGCAAGAGTTACAGCGGTGCCGGTTGCCAGCAAATTCTCGAGGATGAATTGCTGGAGGGTTTTTCCGAGCGGTAAAACGCGAAAGCGAAGCCCGGGCGTTGCGGCCTCCTCTTAAGTCCTCCTCACCGAGTGACTAAGCCGTCAACCGATGTAATTCGGCGGATCTTCGGGTTCGCAGCGTTCGCGGAGAAGCAGGCTCTCTACGGAGACGACTTGGGTCCCGTGAACCACGTAACCGCCTCGCGCGGAAACATGCAGGCAGACGGCATTTGCGCAAGCGATACGGCTCGGGTGGCTGGCCCGGGCCGTATTTATTTTCGACGACCGCTTCTAGCTCCTGGCTTCTAGCTAATCACTTGTGATTCGCTGTTTGTTCGCCTTATACTTTTCTCGTATTTCCAACCATCGTCAGTTCGAACCGAAGGGCGGAACCTTCTCTGGCTTGTGCAACACCGCATCGCCACTATCGGCGAAGAGCAGAGTTTCCCCTCCGTCGGAGTGACAAACGTTGAAGATGGGCCGTTGCAACTTTGCTGCCTAAAACATTTCAAATTGGGATGGGTTTTCCTCTGCAATGTTTTTCATTCACAACATTCACAACTTCATTCTGATTAACATCAGCACACCTTCCGGGTCCTAAGTGGCAACTACCGACTACAGTCTCGCTCACAGCCTGCCGGCAAACGTTGAGGCGGAGCGCTCCATTCTGGGCGCGATCCTGCTCGACAATTTTTCTTACAACCAGGCGGCCGAGCATCTGCACGCCGAAGATTTTTCGCTCGACTCGCACCGCAAGATTTACGGACGCATGGTCGAATTGGCGGAGTCTTCGCGCCCCATTGATCTGATCACGCTATGCGAGGAGCTTGACCGCACCAAGGAACTGGAATCGATCGGCGACGTCGGATACGTTTCCAGCCTGCTCGACGGCGTACCGGACCGGCCAAGCATCGAGCATTACGTAAAGATCGTTCGCGACAAGTCGATGCTGCGGGGATTGATTCACGCAGCCAACGCGGCCATCTCGCGAGCCGCCGATCAGAGCGACCCCGCCGAAGAAATTCTCAGCGACACTGAAGCGGCGATTTTCCAACTCTCCGAACAGCGCATAGGACGCGGCTTCATGGGCGTTCAGGAAATCATCAAGGAGAAATTCGGCTCGATCGATGCACTGCTGCAACGCGGCCAGCGCATTACGGGAATCGCCACTCACTACGCCGACCTCGATGAGATGACCAGCGGCTTGCAGCGCTCCGATCTCATTATCATTGCTGCGCGTCCTTCCATGGGCAAGACGGCGTTCGCCATGAACATCGCCGAGAATGCGGCGATCAACGATCAAAAGAAAGTCGCGGTCTTTTCGCTGGAAATGTCGAGCGAAGCGCTGCTGCAACGCATGTTGTGTTCGGCGGCGCGCGTCGATTCGCACAAATTCCGCACCGGATCGCTGTGGCAGGACGACACCCGCAAGATCGCGCAAGCGCTTGAAAAGCTGACGCATGCTCCCATCTTCATTGATGACACTCCGGGCATCTCGCTCAGCGAAATGCGCGCAAAGTCGCGACGCTTGCAGCAGTCGCAGGGCGGGCTCGATCTGGTAATCGTCGATTACCTTCAGCTCATGACCGCAGGCGGCCGCCGTTACGAAAACCGCACGCAGGAAGTCTCCGCCATTTCTCGTGGGCTAAAGGCTTTGGCTAAAGAACTGAAAGTTCCGGTGATTGCGCTCTCGCAGTTAAGCCGCGCGCCAGAGAGCCGGGGATCGGGCGATCACCGTCCGCAACTCGCTGACCTGCGCGAATCGGGGTCGATCGAGCAGGATGCCGACCTGGTGGCGTTCATCTTCCGCGAAGAGGTCTACAAACCCGACGAGCCTGAGCTGGATGGTGTCGCCGAGCTGATTATCCGCAAACAGCGCAACGGCCCCACTGGTACAGTTCGCATGGCTTTCCTAAAGGCGTCCACGCGCTTCGAGTCCATGCTGGGCGGCGGGATTGAGCCCGAATAACCCCGAAATTTCAAGAGCAAATCCGTCGATTTTGCCTGTGGAAAATACTGTGGAAGCACTGATTCTGTGGCAGATGTGCGTTTTCGGGACTCGGCTTTGGACGCCGCAGCTAATCCTGGGAATCGCCTATTTCCCTGCGAATCATCGACTTAGCCCGTATTAAAGACGGGTGAATGGCTCTGTTACCGAAAGCGGAAATCGTGCAACCAAATGAGTTTTGCACAAAGAGAAAAGCGACCCTCCGCTGATCGGTGGCGATTTTGCGCCTTTGTTTGTAGTGTTTTCGCGAATCACTACGATCCGTCCCCGACCTTCAGAACGGCTAGAAAAGCCTCTTGCGGAATGTCTACCCGGCCAATGCGTTTCATGCGCCGCTTCCCCTCTTTTTGCTTCTCCAGCAGCTTGCGTTTGCGGCTGATATCACCGCCATAGCACTTGGCGATGACGTTTTTGCGGATTGCAGCTACCGTCTCGCGGGCGATGATCTTCGCTCCGATGGACGCCTGAATGGCCACTTCAAACATCTGCCGGGGGATCAGTTCGCGCATCTTTGAGACCAGCGCCTTGCCGCGTTCGTAAGCGAAGTCGCGATGCACGATGATCGACAGCGCATCGACCGCTTCTCCGGCCACGAGAATGTCGAGCTTCACCATCGGCGATTCCCAGTAGCCCGCGAGGTGGTAGTCGAGCGAAGCGTATCCCCGAGACACGGACTTTAGCCGGTCGTAAAAATCGAGCACAATTTCGTTCAGCGGCAATTCGTAATGGAGCATTACGCGGTTGGTGCCGACGTATTCGAACGTCTTCTGCTTGCCGCGCTTGTCTTCCACCAGCTTAAGAATTCCTCCGACGTATTCTTCGCCGGTGAGAATGGTAGCGAGGATCACCGGTTCTTCTACCTTGGCGATCTCGCTTTGTCCCAGCCAGCGCGAAGGATTATCGACCTCGACCATCTCGCCGTCAGTTTTGGTGACCTTATAGCGGACGCTGGGCGCGGTGGTGATCAGATCAAGCCCGAACTCACGCTCCAGACGCTCTTGGATGATCTCCATATGGAGCAAGCCGAGAAAGCCGCAGCGGAAGCCGAAGCCAAGCGCCACAGAGCTTTCGGGATCGAAGAAGAATGACGAATCATTCAGCTTCAGCTTTTCAAGCGCTTCGCGCAGTTGCGTGTGCTCGTGGGCTTCGATGGTGTAGATGCCGGCGAAGACCATCGGCTTGATTTCTTCAAAGCCGGGAAGCGGCGCATCAGCAGGGTCGGCGTTATCGGTAATGGTGTCGCCGATTTTCGTGTCGGCAACATTCTTGATGTTCGCCGCGAGAAATCCTACTTCGCCTGCCGCCAGCTCTGCGACCTCTACCGGCTTTGGGGTGAGCGCACCGAGAGTCTCGACTTCGAGTACGCGATTGTTCCACCAGAAGCGAATCTTCTGGCCTTTGCGTAGTCGGCCTTCCATCACACGGGCGAGCACAATCACCCCGCGATAGGGATCGAACCAAGAGTCAAACAACAACGCTTTGAGCTTGCCGTCGGCATCACCCTTGGGAGGGGGAATACGCTTGACCACAGCTTCGAGCACGTCGGCAACGCCCTGTCCGGTTTTAGCGCTGATGAGGATCGCGTCGGAAGCATCCAGTCCAACTGCGCCTTCGATCATTTCCTTGGTGCGCGGAATGTCGGCGCTGGGCAGGTCGATCTTGTTGATGACGGGAATAATCTCCAGGCCGTGATTGATCGCCAGATAAGAATTCGCCAGTGTCTGGGCTTCCACACCTTGCGATGCATCGACCACCAGCAACGCACCTTCACACGCCGCCAGGGACCGCGAAACTTCGTAGGAGAAATCGACATGCCCGGGAGTGTCGATCAGATTGAGCTGGTAAGTCTCTCCATCTTCGGCGGTGTACATCATACGGACGGCGTGCGCCTTGATCGTGATACCGCGCTCCCGTTCCAGATCCATGGAGTCGAGCACCTGCGCCTGCATCTCGCGGGCGGTCAGCGAGCCAGTCTGCTCCAGCAGCCGGTCGGCAAGCGTGGATTTGCCATGGTCGATATGCGCGATGATGGCAAAATTTCGGATGTGAGAGGACTTCATGGATAAAGGCGGCAAGTTGATTTTAGCAGTGAGTTAGGAATCGCGGAGCATTCATCAAGCTTCTGGTGGTTAGGCTCTTGCTGGTAGCGGCAAAAATCTTTAACCACAGAGGTCACGGAGTTCACAGAGAGATTCGGGGTGACCCGCCGGGTAAGATATATCAGATGTCGCTTATTGCCATCGATCATGTGCAACTTGCCATGCCGCCTGGCGAAGAAGAACGGGCGCGCGTTTTTTATCGCGATGCTTTGGGCATGTCCGAGATTCCCAAGCCGCCGGAACTGGCCAAGCGCGGGGGATGCTGGTTCGCTAGTGGTGAGGTGCAGATTCATCTGGGGGTCGAAGGCGATTTCCGTCCGGCGAAGAAAGCGCATCCCGCTTTGCGTTGCGTTGACTATGAATCTCTACTTTCGAAATTGCGTGCGGCGAAAATCCCCGTGCAGGAAGTTGACGACATCCCAGGCGTGCGGCGTTGCCATATCCACGATCCGTTTGGAAACCGCATAGAATTGATCTCGTGCTGATCCTCGCCTCAGCGTCTCCCCGCCGCCGCGAACTGCTGCAAGCGGCGGCTATTTCATTCTCGATTCAAGCCGCAGATATTCCCGAAGAGTTTCAAGCCGGCGAAACGCCTGAGAGTTTCTGCCAAAGGCTGGCACGTGAAAAAGCTATGGCTGTATTCAGTGTTCTTCCGGGAGAAACGGTTCTAGGAGCGGATACCATCGTCGTAGTCGACGGAGAAATCCTGGGCAAGCCACGCGATCAAGAGGATGCGATCCGCATGCTGCACCTGCTATCCGGGCGGCAGCACGAAGTCATCACCGGAGTTTGCCTGATAGGAAATTCATTTCCCGCCGACGTGCGCGCGGCAACCACGCGCGTCACCATGGATGGGATTACCGAGCCAGAAATCCAGGCCTACGTCGCCACCGGCGAGCCCATGGACAAAGCCGGCGCATACGCCGTCCAAGGCGGCGCCTCGCGCTGGATTACAAAAATTGAAGGGGATTACACCAATGTAGTGGGATTGCCCATACCGCTGGTGTGGAAGATGTTACGCGAGCACCAAGCCGTCTAGGACTTCTTGTCGTCGGCCGGGGGTTCGTCTTTCACTGACGACTTGAAATTCCGGATGCCTTCGCCCAGTCCTTTGCCGAGATCGGCAAGCTTACTGGGGCCAAAGATCAGGAGTGCGATCGCCAGCAAAATCAGTATTTCGGGTAGACCTAATTTTCCGCCCATAAGTAGCTCTCAGCCGATTCTAGGCCAGCGCCGGGGAAGAGTCAAAGACTCTGCGGCAACGCGGATCAGTCCGAAGGCCAATGCGCTAAAATAGTGGAATGTCACAGGCAGCGCCGCCGATTACGCGATCTCCGGCTGAAGTGGTTCGACAGTCTCCGGTTTCACAGGCCCCTAATGGCGTTTGTTTCGCCATCTCCGGCGAGGTAACGGTTTCTGCCGCTGACCTCGAACGGATGGTGGCGGCTGTGCCCAATTCCGCGGCCACGGCCCTGCAACGCAAGGCTTATTACTTCGTCCCGCTGACGGTGAACCAAGGTGATGAAACCGTCATCGCCGAACGTTATGACGTGGCGCTTAGCGACAACGCGGTCTGCCATCGAAATTTGAATCTGGGCGACTCGCAGTGCGTCTTCATTTCCACGCGGCTGATGGACGACAAGTTCTCCGTGGCGTTTGAGTTCTATATCAATGTTGGACATGCGGTGGTGGAGCGCGCCGGGATCTCCAACGAATTTGCCGACCTGGTTTGGAAGCAGGCGGTGGCAAACGTTCGCGGAGAGACCTCGCTCGATGCCTGGGAGGCGCGACAGGCGGCTACGGCTTTGGGTGCAACCGACATCGAGAAGGCAAAGAACGAGTTTTTCTCGGCGGCATTTGCCGATGCGATTTCGATCTACTTGCTGTCTCTTTATATAGACGTGGATTATTACGATTTGCGGGAACGGGATTATCCGCTGCTCGCGCCTACGCAGTTGGCGGAGCGGCTGCGGAAGGTGGCGGAGTTGTTTCCGGCGAATCCGGGATTTGAGTTCGCCATCTACTACAAGCGGAGAACTTGAAGAGCAGCGTCCAGCAATTAGCACTCAGCATTCAGCGTGACTTCTCTTCTATTCTGCAACATTCTTAAGATCCAATAGCCGGCTGCGCCGCCTGCCAGATGTTTCAAGGTGTGTCCACTAACCAAGTGGAGTGCGGCGAAGATAGGGCGATCTAGAGTTTCCAGCAATTTGGCCAGCGCGTAGAAACCCACCACTACCCCCAAGTCGCGCGAACGCGTGTACTTTGCCGGGAAGGCCAGCGCCATCAGCAGGACCAGTCCTGCGTAGATTTGGACGGCCGCGTACAGTCTGAGATCTCCAGCACCTAAAAGCTCACTTCGGTACCACAGCAAAACGCTCCCAATTCCTAACGCCAACAGCGGAGGGGCAAGGCACAGGCCTGCCTTCAGGCTGATGCGTTCGGCAATTACCGCAGAGACCAGCGACATAAAGACGATGGTCATGGGGAGGCGGTCCCAGAGCAGGCGAGCGTTGTTGGGAGAGAGGTGGTAATAAGAGGAGCCAAAAGCGGTTAGAAATAGCCCGAGGAAGACCAGAAAGTAGGGATAGCGCTCGCGCTTGTCTTGAAACCGAAAGCTCGGAAGCGCGACGAAACCCCAAAGGCCCACCAAGGCAAACGGAAGGTTGGAAGTCACGTCGCCGAAGTTTGGAATTCCGAGGAACGAACGCTGGTCGGCGAAATTGTGATAGTCGAGCGGCTGGGAGATTCGTGGGACTACCAACATGCCGACGGTCAATAGTGCCGCTAGGGCGATGAGGCTGAAGGTAGCGGTGGTTCGCGTCATGGTGTTTGCCGGGGAGTATAGTGCGCCGCCCGCAGCAAGGGGAAGCGGATTCCTTTAGCAATTAGTTTCCCGAGCAACGTGGGATAGAATCGTCTCCGCCATGGGCGTCATTGTCCGATCGTTCGCGAAGATTAATCTCGGGCTGTGTATTGGCGCGCGGCGCGCGGATGGATTTCATGAGCTGCGGACGATCTATCAAACCGTCGCTTTGCACGATCTGATTCGGGTTGAAGTGGTGCGCGGACGTGGGATTGAGATTCTGTGTGAGGACTCTCGGGTCCCGCGGGATGAGACGAATACTTGCTGGCGGGTGGCGGAACTGGTGATGGCTGGGTTGCGGGCTCGTGGGCGAGTTTTGATTTTGATCGACAAGCGATTGCCGGTGCGCGGCGGGTTGGGTGCGGCTTCGGGGAATGCGGTGGCGGTGCTTCTGGGGCTGGAGCGCGCGGTTGGAAAGCAGTTGTCTTCCGCCAGCAAGTTAGAGATCGCCGCTTCGGTTGGATCGGATTTGCCTCTCTTTCTTATTGGTGGGACGGTTTTGGGGGTGGGGCGCGGGGAGGAAGTTTATCCTGCGCCCGATTTGCCGGAAGTCGTTTGCGTTGTAGCTACGCCTGATATTGGCGTTTCTACGCCAAAGGCGTTTAGGGATTGGGACTCGTTCACTGGTAGGGCAGAGCAGATGAGGACATCTGCCTCTACGCGTGTTTCGTTGACCGCAACCACATCCTCCGATAGAATCAATGAGTTCGGTCGGCGGGTTTCGGGCTGGCTGAGCTCAGATTTATCCGGTGTCCCTGGCAGTTCAGGCAGGGGCCGGGCCGGGAACCCACTTCTCGACCTTGTCCGTACCGGGATCGAAAACGACTTCGAACAGGTCGTATTTCCTAAGTATCCCGAATTGCGTGAGGTCAAGCGTGTGCTCGAAAAGACAGGAGCGTATTACGCTTCGCTGTCCGGGTCGGGCTCGGCGCTTTATGGGTTGTTCCGCTCGCAGGCGGCCGCGAAAAAAGCCGTGGCGCAATTAGGCAAGATCGGGACTTCGTCAGTCATTACGAAGACTTTGGGACGGCAACAGTACTGGAAGAAGTGGCTGGTGCGGGAGTTTTAGTTTGTTTAAACTAGAGTCCTCGCAAGCTAGTTCCTGAAATCGGTTAGACACGTTGTGAAAGCGGCGTCTCTACATCGAGCAAACACTGGGCCGTAGACTAATGGTAGGTCAAGTGCCTTTGGAGCACTTCGTCTAGGTTCGAATCCTAGCGGCCCAGCCAGATCACCGCTTGGTTGGATTCAGTTCCAGATTCTCGGTTGCATTGAGGGTTCCTTATGGCGACTCTAGCGGCGGCTACGGAGAAGAAGCCTCAGATGAGTTCCGATGAGAAGCCGGAACGTAAACCTCAGCGGGCGCGGGTAGACGACCGGTTCAAGATTTTTTGTGGGACGGCGAACTTAGCTCTGTGCGACGACATTTGTAAGTTTCTCGAACTGACTCGCGGTCAGGCCCAGGTAACGCGCTTCAAGGATGGCGAAGCGTACGTGCAGATTCAAGAGAATGTCCGCGGCGCGGATGTTTTCGTGGTGCAGCCGACTTGTCATCCGGTGGATTTGCACCTGATGGAGTTGTTGCTGATGATCGACGCGCTCAAGCGGGCGTCGGCACGGCGGATTACGGCAGTGATTCCGTATTACGGTTACGGGCGGCAAGACCGGAAAGACAAGCCGCGGGCGCCGATTTCGGCCAAGCTGGTGGCGGATTTATTAACCACAGCCGGGGCGGACCGGGCGCTCCTGATCGATCCGCATGCGCCGCAGATTCAGGGATTTTTTAATATCCCGGTTGACCATCTGTTTGCGTCACCGGTGCTGGTCGATTACTTCAAGCGGCTGAACTTGCCGAACTTGACCGTGGTA
>DATBAT010000476.1:0-4118 GCA_036271375.1 Terriglobales bacterium | reverse complement strand
AGTTCACCGATGGCAGGCTGTTGAGAACTGCCGACTTGGAATAATCGAGGTCGGGGAGCCTCAGAACGCTCTTGGGTTTCTTGACTCTTTTCGCCATTGTGACGGCCTCCTAGCCGTGGCGAACAGAATCTCTCAATCGATTGGTCCTCATATGTCGGCTTGTGTCGACCTGATGCGGATTTGATTGTCGACTTCAGGGCAAGGCACTCATCCAGGGCCGCCAACAGTCGGGACCCAGGTTTAAGGTGAATGGATTCCTGCAAGCCCCCCTGGCATTCCGCGATGCCGAGTGGCCGATTGAAATGCGGTCGGCGCGGGTCCCGTGGCGACGCCTCAGTCCACGATGGTTGGCCGCAGAGGAACCATGCCGGTCGCCTGCCATGAGAAAACCGCTTCTTTGTTATTGGCGCTTCAACTGTTCCGAAGTTGATAAAATAGAGAGGAGCACTCCCCGGCGAGCCTATCTCGAGGCAATGTATTTTCTTCATCGCCCGCGGTTTCGGGGCAAACCGCTTTTCGTTTTTTCAGCAAATCCGCAGTGGAAACCGGAATTAGATGAGGTTTTCCATCCATCAAGATGCAGCCAAAGCGCTTGCCGCAGAAAGCACGCTGCATAATCCTTCAACTACGCCGCATAATCATTCAACTAGCCCGTATAATCCTTCAACTACGCCGCACAATCCTTCAACTTTGAACATGCGCTTCCTCAACCACGAGGTTTGCGCTCGCTGCCAGTGGCCCAAAGCCAGAGCGGCTTTTTTGCGCAACTTAGTTTCTTGCGCCGACCATCTTTCGCGATTGGGCCTGACGCTGCTCGCGATACCAGTCCACGGTGCGCTGCAATCCTTCCAGAAAACCGATTTTCGGGTCGTATCCGAATGCTTCGCGCGCGGCCGAGATATCGGCGTAGGAGTGTTTGATATCGCCCTCCCTGGCAGGGCCATATTTTGGCGGGTTTTTGTATCCCGTTAGCTCGGCAATCAGCTTATAGGTCTGGTTCAGTGTGTACGGTTGCCCGCAGGCGCAATTGAACATGCGTCCCGCCACTTTTTCCGCGGGCGCAGCCGACGCTTTCAAGTTTGCCTGGACGACGTTCTCTATATATGTAAAGTCGCGGCTCTGTTCGCCGTCGCCATGAATGGTGGGCTGTTCGCCTTCCAGCATTGTGGTCGCGAACTTCGCCATGACGCCGCTGTAAGGAGAGTCCGGGGCCTGCCGCGGGCCAAAAATGTTGAAGTAGCGCAGCGCCACCGTCTCCAGTCCATACACTTCCCAATAGCTGCGCAGGTAGAGTTCGCCCAGCAACTTTTGCACGGCATATGGGGAGAGCGGCCCGGGCAGCATGGTTTCCAGCTGCGGCAAAGGATTGCGATTGCCGTAGGCGGAAGAAGAAGCTGCATACACCACCCGCTTGACGCCCGCATGGCGCGCCCCTTCCAGCAGGTTGAAGGTTCCATCGATGTTGGCGGTGTGGCTGGTGCGGGGATCCTTGACCGAGAGAGGCACCGAGGGAATCGCGCCCTCGTGAAAAATGATGTCGACACCTTGGCAGGCCTTGGCGACACGATCTTCATCGCGCAAGTCGATCTCGAGAATCTGGATGTCATTTTGCCAGGGCGTCAGGTTCTCACGCTTGCCGGTTGAAAAATTGTCCAGAGCGCGAACCGTCTCGCCCCGCTCGACAAGTGCCTGCGTCAACCAGGAGCCGATAAATCCGGCAGCTCCTGTAACCAAAAATGTGGCCATACTTCTCCTTCGCATCGGGGTGTGGCGTTGGGTTTCGCGGCCGCTGTTGTACCCAGGCCACCATCATAGCAACCGAAACCTCGCAATTCTGCGTACACCGCCCCACATTACGCGTTACCTCCGTTACGCTTCAGATACCATGGGCGTCAGCGTCCGGCAGATCACTGCCGCGTTCCGTGTGTACTGCGAAAAATAAGACTTTCCTTGTATCTGGGTGCTATTCTGGCCCTCCCCTTCCCAAGCAATACTTCCACCTCATCCTGATCCATTGGAGTTTGTGCAATGGCCACCAAGCAGATTCGCCTTGCGGTAGCTGCGAAGCCACGCGACATTACCAAGGCATCCTCACTTTCTCGTTTTCTCAACAAGTATTTCTACTTCTGCATGTCGCTGCTGATCCCCGTCGCGGTGATCTACGGTTTCAGCCATACGGTCGATCAAAACCTGATCCACGCGGCGCCCCCGCGCCCATGGATTCTCTGGGTTCACGGAGCGGTATTTTCCGGATGGCTGGCATTCTTCATCTTCCAATCCGCTTTGGTGCGCACCCATAATGTCAAGCTGCACCGATTGACTGGCTGGTTCGGCGCCGCACTCGCCGTCTTGATTTCCGTCCTGGGGATTTGGACGGCCATCATCATGGACCGCTTCAGGACCGTCCGCCTTCATCAATCTGGGGTGAACACGTTCTTCTCCATTCAGATGGTCGACATTGCGTCGTTTACGATATTTTTTTGGTTGGCGATCTATTGGCGTAAGAAGCCGGAATATCATCGCCGGCTGGTGTTGATCGCAACTTGCGCGCTGACCGCAGCAGGCTTCGGGCGCTTCCCGATAATTCCATTTGCATGGTTCTATGTGGGCGTTGATGCGCTGATTTTGCTGGGCGTCGCACGCGATCTGATCGTCAATCGCAAA
The DNA here is from genome assembly GCA_036271375.1 of Terriglobales bacterium. Classification (GTDB taxonomy): domain Bacteria; phylum Acidobacteriota; class Terriglobia; order Terriglobales; family Acidobacteriaceae; genus DATBAT01. Next base: position 1,454 of record DATBAT010000476.1, on the reverse strand, counting down.
GTCCACGTCGTCTATCGCTATGCGCCGCCGGCATTGATCGCGTGTCAGATCTTCGCGGTGCAAATCTGGATTCATCATCCAGCGTGGTGGGTGAGAATTACGAACGCAATCGTCATGGGTTGAAGTCATCGCCTTAGCAGGCGGCTGGGCGAGCTTTACGCGGATTGACGTGCCGAATCGCCCGCGCTATACTCCTTTCGACTTTTCGGGAGGCGTCAAATGCAATTCAGAAAGTATCTCATCGCAGCCGTTATAGCGATGCTTCCACTCGCGGCGGCCGCCGCACAAATGCACAAGATTTACCTCGATCCCAACCGGGCCTTTACTCCATATTTCACAGCGGCGCTGCAAAAGAAAAAAGTTCCGGTGACGGTCACCGTCGATCCCGCTCAGGCCGACTACACGGCGAGATTCCAGATGAACACCAACCACGGTTCAATCTTTGAGGGAATCACGAGGGAATTGCAATATGGGATGTACAACGCCGGAGCGTCCAATCGAGTCACCATGTCGATTATCGATGTCAAGTCCAAAGACGTGGCCTTTAGTTATACCTGCCGGAAACCCAACCGCTACTCCGGCAACGATCCGAGCACTATAAATTCAGTTGCGGAGTGTCTTGCGAAACACTGGAAGGATTCTTTGGGAAAATAGCGCATGTACCGGGTACCCGTGCTTCATTCCTTGCGGAATCTGCGGAGTAGGCTTCTAAACCATTGATGGGTGCCGTGCATGGGGCTACTTCCGTCACACGCCGCATCGATCACATGCTGCCACTTGCGTATGATGGAGTTGGCAGGCGGCTGGGCGATCGCTGCCGAATATCGCAAGGTATTCGGGGGAGGAAAGTCCGAACTCCGCAGGGCAGTGTGCCGGATAACGTCCGGGACCGGAGCGTCAAGGCTTCGGGACGGCAAGTGCCACAGAGAAAATACCGCCGCATCTCACAAGGATGAGGTAAGGGTGAAAAGGTGCGGTAAGAGCGCACCGCTTCGGCTGTAAAGTCGGAGGCATGGTAAACCCCACACGGAGCAAGACCAAATAGGCGGGAAGCGTTGCCGTGCAAACGACAGCGCGCGTGCTGGCCCGGCGCGCCAAACCCGCGGGTAGGTCGCTATGAGCGTCGCAGTAATGCGCCGCCTAGAGGAATGATCGTCCTCGACAAAATTCGGCTTACAGGCCGCCTGCTGAATTCTTCATCCGCTCCAGAAACTCCCCCGAGTGTCCAGCCACATAACCTGTGGAAATTAATATCGTTGACAAGCATACCAATTGGTAGGTATGTTGTTTTCCATCGAGGTGGGGGATGGGGGCTTTGGTTGCACAGCACGAATCGAAAACTAAGCTTCTGGACGCAGCGCTGCGGGTGATTCGGGCCAAGGGGTACACGGCGACTCGCATTGAGGATGTTTGCGAGGCGGCGGGGCTGACCAAGGGAAGTTTTTTTCATCACT
>DATBAT010000475.1:0-13899 GCA_036271375.1 Terriglobales bacterium | reverse complement strand
GCGGGATTGAGTCTGTTGCTGCCGCTGGCTGCATTCGCATTCCTGGCAGCCGTCAAGAATCCACGCTTGAAGGTCGGGCTGACCTCCTGCGTTCTGTGCCTTTTTCTCGCCAGTTGTGGTGGCGGCGGTTCAAGTGGATCTGCGGCACCGCGAGTTACTCCGCCGGGGACTTATCAGATCACGGTCAACGCCTCTGCCTCGGGAGTGTCTCACCCCATCAAACTCACCCTCAAAGTTCAATAACCTTAGTTTGGCCGCTTGTAATGCGGGTAACAAAGGCGGAACGGCCTTACGTAATCTCCCAAAACGGGACTGGCGCTGCCATAGTCCCATATGCAATGAGACACACAAATTTCATCCCCCGAGCGGGTGCCAGCCTGCTGTTTTTGATTTCGCTTTCCTTTATAAGTTGTGGCGGTGGAACCATCGCCCCCAGGGCTTCCGGACCTGAACCGACTGAACCAACGGCAGGCAGTCCTGCGCCTCCAGCGCCCACATCGGGGGGCAGTTCCAAAAGCACAGTCCTGGCGAATCTTCATCAACGCGGTGGATGGACCGGGTACGCGCTATTGCCCGCGGACAACTATTCGATCTGCTCGACCTGCGTTCCCTCCGGACCGCAAGCCACCTGGAGCATGGTGCAGGGAGTGAACTCGCCCGCGCTAACCGGCAACGCGACCCAGTTTGAGATAGGCGGCAAAACGGTGTTTGGCGACATTCTGTGGAACAACCACTTGATTGGCGACCTGAGTTCGCAAAATTTGAAAGACGGCAAGAAGACTCTGGTGCCGACCCTGCATAATTTTATTTACGAGGCCTACTTCTTCGGCTCCGATCTTTCGCTGTCGCAGGCTCTCGAGTTCGACATCAACCAGTTCTTCAACGGCAAGTCGTTTATCTGGGGACACGAATGCCGCATCGCCGCCGGCCACGAATGGGACACCTGGGACAACGTCCATAAGCATTGGGTGAAGAGCGGTATTCCCTGCAATCCGAAAGAGAATGAGTGGAACCATCTGGTGATCGAAGTCCAGCGCACCGATGACGATCACCTGGTGTTCAAGTCGATCACGCTGAATGATCTGAAGTCGCCAGTGGGGCGCACGGACAGTCCCACGGCACGAAAAGACTGGTACGGCGTCACCATCAATTATCAGCAGGATGGAAATCGCGACCAGGCCCCGTACGCGATCTGGCTGGACAAGGTGAATTTCACGTACTGGTAGAGCCTAGGGCTGCCACTGATTTGCACGGATTTTCACGGATCTTTTTCTTGAGATTTGATCTATGTTGACCGGCGGAAATTCGTGGCTTTATTTTGGCAGAGCATACGCCACGTAAATCGACGCCGATGGCGCATCGTGGTCCGCGAAGCTTTTCCCGCCGCCAGCTGCAACCACCACATATTGCCGTCCGTCGATTTCGTACGTCGCCGGCGTCGCATTTCCCGCCGCGGGTAGACTGGTCTCCCACAACATCTTTCCTGTCGACTTATCGAACGCGCGGAATTTGTGGTCGTAACTGCTCGCCGCAATAAACAGCAGGCCTCCGGCGGTGATCACCGGTCCGCCGTAGTTATCAGTTCCCGTGGTCGGCACGCCTTTTGCGGCCAGTTCCGGATATTCTCCCAACGGCACTTTCCAGGCGAACTCTCCCGTGTTGAGGTTGATGGCATTCAACGAGCCCCACGGTGGCTGAATCGCGGGGTATCCCTGCGGATCCAGAAACCGCGTGTAGCCGTCGAAGCGGTACTTCATGTCGAAAGCGGTGTTTACTTTTCCTTGTACGGTTCGATTCTCGCCTTTGTAGACAAAGTCACGAATCGCGTCGAGCACGTTGTCGCCCAGGCGTGCGAAGCTGGGCATTCTACCGTAACCCTGATGCAGCAGCTTGGTGATGTCGGCTTCGCTGCGCCGCTTGGAGATGTCGACGAGAGAAGGGAATTCGGGAGGCGATCCCGCGAGGTTCGGGCGATGGCAGGCACCGCACTCGCGGAGGTACAGACTTCTTCCGGTGTCGGTCCCGGTGCGCGGGGCCTGCTTGATCATCTTGATGATGTGCGCGCTCTCGGTGGCGTTGATGTAGATCAGTCCAGTGTCGGGATCGAAGCCGGCACCGCCCCATTCCGCTCCGCCGTCGAATCCGGGGACGACGATTGTGCCTTGCTCGCTGCCCGGAAGAAACGCTCCCCCGGTCCGCATCTTCTTGAAGCGCGCCAGCACTGCGGCGTGGGCCGCAGGAGTGCGCTGCGTCAAAGTTGCTTCCGAAATCGATTGCACAGCAAACGGCGGCGGCTTCAGCGGCAACGGCTGAGTTGGAGAGTGACCTCGCCTTCCAAATCAGACGCCGGAGCTTTTTGCTCTTCGACCGGGAACAGCGGCGCGCCGGTCTGGCGATCAAACACGTAGACGAATCCAGTTTTCGTCGGCTGCGCGACCGCGTCCACATCTTTGCCGTCGTGTTTGATGGTAACCAGCGTCGGCGCAGTGGGAAGGTCGCGGTCCCAGATGTCATGGTGCACAGTCTGAAAGTGCCAGACGCGTTCGCCACTATCAGCCTTCAGCACCAACAGGGAATTGGCGAACAGATCGTCGCCGACGCGGTTCGCTCCGTAGAAATCAGAGACCGCTGAACCCAGCGGAATGAATACCAAGCCACGTTCGCGGTCGAGCGACATGCCCGCCCAGTTGTTGGCCGAGCCGCTGTACTTCCAGGCATCTTTCGGCCAGGTGTCGTAGCCAAATTCACCGGGATGCGGGATGGTGTGAAATGTCCAGCGCAGTTTTCCAGTCAGCGCGTCGAAAGCGCGGATATCGCCGGGCGACGCCGGCATGGCTTCGCCCATGCTGCTGCCGACGATGACCAGATCTTTGTAAGCCACGACCGGGCTGGTGAGTTGAATCCAGTTCAAGGGCTTGCGGCCGAGTCCATCGCGCAGATCTATTTTGCCGCCGTCGGCGAAGGCCTCTACCGGCCTGCCAGTTTCTGTGTCTAGTGAATAAAGATACTGATTGGCTCCGGCGAAGATGCGTTTGTTCTTACCGTCGCTCCAGTAGGTGACTCCGCGATTGCGTCCTTTGCCGCCGATGTAGGCGCCGATTTTGTGATTGGTGTTGGGATCGAAACGCCAGCGCAGTTTTCCGGTTGCGCCGTCGAGTGCGATGACGTTTACCCTGGCGGTGGTCGCGTAAAGCACGCCGTCTACAACTATGGGATTACATTCAATTTCAGATCCGTTGAATGAATCTTTGGCGTCGAATGTCCACGCGACTTGAAGGTCCTTTACATTGTCGCGATTGATCTGAGCAAGACTGGAGTAGTGGTTGTTGGCGGAGTTGCCTCCGGTGACCGGCCAGTCTTGATGATCGGCTTCTGCGGCGTGCGTGGAATGGCTTCGCAAAGCCCATCCCGCCAGCGCCGCCGCGACTAACACAACACAGATTCTCAGTCGATTCATGGTATGTTTACGGACACTGAGTAACATTCTGGAAGCGATTTCAGCTTGAACACGGTAACACGATTTACAGGAAGAAATGAATGCGGGTTGTGGTGTCTTTGGTCCAAGAAAGAGAGCCAGCCTCGTTGCGCCTTCTGACTAAAATTTACCTGCTCTGGCTGTTACTGTTTTCTCTCCCCTTTGTTTTTGCTCAGAGTTCACGCGTGCAGGGAAGCGTGCAAGACAGCTCGGGCGCGGCGATTGTCGGAGCTCAAGTCACATTGCGAAGCGAGGGATTCACCGCGCACGCGGTGAGCGATTCGAGTGGCGGGTTTTCTTTCGATGCGGTGCCGCATCAGAGCGGCACCATCAACGTGCAGGCTGCGGGGTTCGCGGTGATCGAACAACCGTGGACTTTGAGTTCTGGTCTGCAAGTTACGCTTCACCCTGCGACTGCCAGCGAACAAATCGTGGTCTCCGCGTCTCGCACCCAGATTGGACTGAGTGAGGCGCCGGGTAGTAGCGTGTTGCTTTCCTCAGACGATGTGAAGGCCTCTCCGTCGCTGTCGATTGATGACATGCTGCGGCAGATTCCGGGGTTCAGCTTGTTTCGCCGTAGCGGCAGCCGTTTCGGTAATCCCACGACGCTAGGTGTTTCTCTTCGCGGACTAGGCGCCAGCGGCGCCAGTCGTGCTCTAGTGCTGGAAGATGGAATTCCGCTGCTCGATCCTTTTGGTGGGTGGGTCTATTGGGACCGCATCCCGCGGGAAGCGATTGCTAGCGCCGAAGTGTTTCGCGGCGGAAGCTCCGGTCTTTATGGCAGCAACGCACTAGGCGGAGTGATTCAGGTTTTTACCCGCGAGCCATCGGGACCAGCGATCAAGCTGGAAACTTCTTATGGAAATGAAAATTCTCCCGATCTTTCTCTGTGGGCCGGACAAAAGATTGGCAAATGGGAAGGCCACGTTGAATCTGATTTGTACCGCAGCGATGGCTACATTTTGGTGCCGTCGTCCCTGCGCGGCGCGGTCGACACGCCGATAAATTCCGAGCACGGGACGGTCGGCGCAGGCGTGGGATATCAATGGAAGGAAAATAACCGGGCTTTCGCGCGGGGAACATTCTTCACCGATTCGCGCAACAACGGTACTCCGGTCCAAACCAACGACACTCGCATGGGTAGCGGTGCAGCGGGAATCGATACCCAACTGGGCGCGATTGGCGCTCTCTCGCTGAGGACCTATATCGACACCGAGAGTTACAACCAGCGGTTCTCGTCGATTGCCTCCGACCGCATGAGTGAGGCGCTGACCAATATTCAGCACGTTCCGGCGCAAGACGAAGGAGCAAGCGCGCAGTGGACGCGCGCTCTGGGCAAGCATCAGACTTTGTTAGGCGGCGTTGATTTCCGCGAGAGTATCGGCGCCAGCGAAGAGCAGATCATTACGGGTGGCGCGCACACCTTCACCAATGTCTCCGGAGGCCGCCAGCGGGCGTTGGGATATTTCGCCGAGGACATCATTCGTCTCTATTCCAAGTGGACTGTGATCGCCGCAGTGCGTGGCGACAACTGGCGCAATCTGGAAGGGGTGTTCAGCCGGACGCCGATTGCCAACCCCGGCCCGGCGGTGGTGATGAATTTTCCCGACCGCTCGGAGAATGCGTTTAGCCCGCGAGTTTCAATCTTGCGTTCGCTGACCTCAAACCTTTCGTTGACCGCGTCGGGATATCGCTCCTATCGCGCGCCGACATTGAACGAGCTTTACCGCAGCTTCCGCCAGGGAAATGCCGTGACCCAGAATAATCCGGCGCTCGAAGCGGAGCACCTGACCGGAGCCGAAGGCGGCGTGAACCTGAAATCGCTGGCCGGAAAACTCGATCTGCGCGGAACCTATTTCTGGGCGCAAATCGTCAATCCCATCGCCAACGTGACGTTGAGCAATACGCCGACGTTGATTACGCGGCAGCGGCAGAATCTGGGCCGTACTCAATCGCAGGGCTTGGAATTCGACGGCGTGTACCACCTGAATCAGAGCTTCGAGATTTCCGGCGGTTACACCTACACCGCCGCGAGCATCCTGAGCTTTGAGGCAAATCCGTCTTTGGTTGGTCTGAACGTTCCTCAAGTGCCGCGGCAATTGTTCACGCTGGAGGGACGATATTGGAATCCGAAACGCGTTCTGCTCACCGTTCAGGGACGCTTCATCGGGTCGCAATTTGATGACGACCAGAACCAGTTGCCGCTGGGCCGATACTTTGTGGTGAATGCCATGGCCTCGCGCGCGCTGCGTCACGGAGTCGAAATATTCGCTGCAGCGGAGAACTTGTTCGACCAGAACTACCAGATCGCGCGCACGCCTACGCCTAACCTTGGGCCACCGGTGCTTTTCCGCATAGGGCTGCGCTACGAACATCCCTCGCGCTGATTCCGCTGCTAATCCATAAGGAAAACAAGTACAATACGGAAACTTTCGCGGCTGAGTTTTTCGCGCCCGAAACCATCTCGCCCAAAAATTAAGTAATCACCGGAGGCTTCCCCGTGTCGACAAATCTTTGCCTGGCGCCCATGCAGAAACGATCTTCCTGCTGGATCTTGTTTATCCTGGCTTTCGTTCTTCCCGCGATGGCGCAGGCAAGTGCTCCCGCGCAGCTTCGCTGCGAAGCCATGAACGAGCCTCTGGGAATCGACATCGCCAAACCGATCCTTTCGTGGCAAATCCAGGACACGCGCCGCGGCGCAAAGCAGACGGCGTACGAGATTCGTGTCGCCAGTTCCGCCGACGGTCTGACAAAAGAGCAGGCCGATGTCTGGGACAGCGGTCGCGTGGCGTCCTCCGAATCAGTAAACGTGACTTATGGCGGCCCGGCGCTCGAATCGCGCCGCCGCTACTACTGGCAGGTGCGTGCCTGGGACCAGGACGGCCAGGCTTCTGGCTACAGCCAGCCGAGTTGGTGGGAGATGGGATTGCTCTCCGCACAGGATTGGAAAGCCAAGTGGATCACGCGTGAGATGGCAGTCGAACAGGGCGACTACGCCTCCGGCGCGAAGTGGATTTGGGCCAGCGGGGAAGATGCGCTCAACAAACCTACACCCGGCAAGCATGAATTTCGTTTCAACTTCACGCTCGATCAGGCGCCGAAGAACGCCACGCTGTTGATCACCGGTAAGGACGACATCGCCGTCTGGGTCAACGGCAAGCAAGTGCTCGAGAGTTCGCCGATGACCAAGTTTGGACGCAGGCGCGATCCCTGGGGCTCGTTCCGCGTGATTCAAGTCGGCAAGCAAGTGATGAAGGGCGCGAACTCCATTGCGTCGGAAGTCACGGTCGATGTGCCGGATGACGGCTCGACAACGCGTGCTGGACTCATCGCCATGTTGCGGGTAGAAATGCCCGGCGGAAAAATGCAGCGTTTTATCTCCGGCCCTGATTGGAAGACGACCACTGGTCAAAGTGACACGAAATGGACTGCCAAGGCGTTCGATGACGCTTCGTGGTCCGGTACGTCGCAGGTCGCGGAGATTGGTAAGTCGGTGCTGGGCACGCCGTGGCCGGCAGAACCGATCGACGCCTTTCGCAAAAAGTTTGACGTGGTGAAGGTGGTTCGTTCGGCGCGTATCTATTCCACCGCGCTGGGAACTTACCAGCTATTTCTGAACGGGCAGCGCGTGGGCAACGATGTTCTAGCGCCCGGCTGGACTGACTACCGCAAGCGCATCGTCTACCAGGTTTATGACGTGACCTCGCAGGTTAAGCAGGGGGCGAATGCTTTGGGGGCGATCCTCGGCGGCGGTTGGTATGCGGACGGACTCGGCTGGCTGCAGAACCGCTACAACTTCGGACCACCGCCGATGCGCCTGACGGTGCAACTGGAAATCGAATACAGCGACGGCAGCAAAGACTCTGTCATAAGCGACGATTCATGGAAGACGATGCAGTCGCCGATCGTGAATTCGGATATTTACAATGGTGAATCTTACGACGCCCGCCTCGAACAGCCGGGATGGAATCAGGCATCGTTCTCCGACGCGCGCTGGGGACACGCGGCGGTGGCGGACGCTCCTGAGATTCCAATCGTGGCGCAAGATTTTCAACCCATGCGCGTCAACAAGACTCTGAAGCCGAAAAGCGTAACCAATCCCACGCCCGGAGCTTTCGTGTTTGATCTCGGGCAGAACATGGTGGGATGGGCCAAACTGAAAGCCTCCGGCAAGAAGGGGCAGAAGATCACCCTCCGCTTCGGAGAAGTGCTCAAGCCGAACGGGGAACTCTACACCGAAAATCTGCGCACCGCCGAAGCCACTGACACCTTCACGCTCAGCGGGAAGGGAAGCGAGACGTTTGAGCCGCACTTCACTTTCCACGGATTCCGCTACGTGGAGGTCACCGGCTACCCCGGTACTCCAACTGCGGACGCCGTCGAAGGTGTGGTCTTTTACACCGACGCTCCGTTTACCATTCAGTTCGAAACCGGCAACCAGATCGTGAACCAGTTGTGGAGCAACATTCTCTGGGGCCAGCGCGGCAATTTCCTCAGTGTCCCTACGGATTGCCCACAACGCGACGAGCGCCTGGGATGGATGGGTGACGCGGAAGTCTTCTGGCGCACGGCGTCGTTTAATGCGAACCTCGCGGCGTTCTCTCACAAGTTCACCACCGACATCCGCGACGCACAAAGTGATTCCGGCGCATACTCCGATGTTTCGCCGCGGGTAGGGCCGACGGGCGAAAGCGTTGCCGGATGGGGCGACGCGGGCGTGATCATTCCGTGGAGCGCGTATCTGCAGTTCCGCGATCCTCGCTTGCTGCAGGAAAATTGGGAGTCGATGGAAAAGTGGATGGACCATATCGGCGGCGCCAACCCTAATTTTCTATGGTTGAAAGAGCGCGGCAACGACTACGGCGACTGGCTCGCCATCGGCAGCCAGACTTCCAAAGATCTGATCGCTACCTCGTTCTGGGCCTATGACGCTTCGTTGATGATGCACATCGCTCAGGTGCTGGAGCGCCCTGCCGATGTCGACAAGTATGCCAGGCTGTTCGACCAGATCCGTGCGGCCTTCAACAAGGAATATGTGAAGCCCGACGGCACGGTTGGAACCGGCAGCCAGACCAGCGACGTGCTCGCGCTACACATGAACCTGCTGCCGGAAGGATTGCGGCCGGTTGTGGCGCAGAAGTTGGCCGACGACATTAAAGCGCACGACGGCCACCTCACCACCGGATTCCTGGGAACGCCTTATCTGATGCTGGAACTGAGCAATAGCGGGCACAGCGATGTGGCCTACGAACTGTTGTTCAACAAAACCTATCCGTCATGGGGATACATGATCGAACATGGCGCAACTACCATGTGGGAGCGTTGGAACGGCGACCAGATGATGGGTGACCCGTCGATGAATTCGTTCAACCACTATGCGTACGGGGCGGTAGCGGAATGGCTGTACCGTTACGCGGCAGGCATTGATGAAGACCACAGCGATCCGGGCTTCCACAAGATCGTGCTGCATCCTGAGTTCAATGCTGAGTTGGGTTCGGCGAAGGCGAGTTTTGATTCGCCGTATGGCACGATCACTTCGGATTGGAAGGTGGACGGCAATACCACTTCGTGGAACGTAGTGGTACCGGCGAACACATCGGCGATGATCTACTTTCCGGGAGATGCAACGGCCCGCGTAATGGAAGGCGGGAAAGACATTGGGCAGAGTTCGGACGTGGCATTTGTTCTACGGGATCCTTCGAAAAGCGTCTATCAGGCGGGCGCAGGAACTTATACCTTCACGATTCAGCGTTGAGTGTGTCAAGTTCCTGTAGCGACGCAGCTTCATAGGCCTGCTGAGACGTTGCAGAGTAACGTCTCTACACGGGCTGCGGTTTGAATGCCTTCACGGCTGTTGCGAGTCCGCTTTCGTACGCGTCGATCATCTTGTCCCACTTCGCGTTGGATTCTTCATCTACGGCCTGTCGCGCAGGATCGGCGCGGAACAACTCAATGGTTCGGCGGATGCCCTCAGAAAAACGCGTGGTCGCGCAAAAGTCCGGAACGAATCGCCTGATTTTGCTGTTGTCGAACACCACGCTCACGCTCTTGTCACCGAGGAGTGTGCCTTCCATTTCCGGGCGGCAGGCAACGATGAAATCCGAAGGGATGTGAACGATTTTGGCCTCGACTCCAAGTACGTTAGCGACAATTCGGTAGTACTGGTCCCAGGTCTCGACCTCCTCGGACGTGATTTGCACTGCGTGCCCGATGGCCTGCGAGTGTCCCAGCAATCCGACGAGGCCCTTCGCAAAATCGCTGTTGTGGGTGATGACCCAAAGCGAAGTCCCATCTCCCGGCACGACAACCTTCTTGCCTTTCAACATGCGGTCGACGATGGTGTACGGCTTTTCCCAGGTGTTGGTGACCAGGGGAATCTGGGTGTCGCCATAAGTGAGCGAAGGCCGGACGATCGTGACCGGAAATCCTTCTTCGCGATAGGCCTTCATCAAAAGCTCTTCGCAGGCGATCTTGTCGCGCGAATACTGCCAATGGGGATTGGCTAGCGGCGTCGCCTCGGTCATCCAATAGTGCGACTGTGGTTTCTGGTAGCAACTGGTCGAGCTGATGAACACGAACTGCTTGGTGCGTCCGCGGAAGAGTTCGATGTCGCGCTCGATGTCGGCGGGCGTGAACGAGATCCAGTCGACGACCGCGTCGAAGGACAATCCTTCGAGGGCGCGCTTGGCGGCCGGGAGATCGTGTATGTCGACAGCCACCGATTTCACGCCGGCAGGAAGATCGCTTTTGTGTTGTCCGCGAGTGGCGAGGACAAGGTCAATGCCGCGCTTGGCGGCCAATTCGGTGGAGGCTGTGCTGATGATTCCTGTACCGCCAATGAAGAGCACTTTCATGCTCATGGTTGTAGCAGGAAGGCGGGCCAGTTGACCAGAGCGAGCAAGCGCGGCGGCGCCCGACCCTCATAGAAAGACGCCGCCGGCCCCGAGCGAACTTAGTTTTCCCAGACGATATCGGCCTTCTTCGAACCCTCGTGCTGTTTCTTCAGCATGCGCGCGGTGTCGCCGAGAGGGGTTTCAATTTTCACTGGCGCGAGTTCCCACAAGGGCCGCATGCCGTGTTCGTGGGAACTGTTGCTGGTAATCAATAGCGACCTTTCCATTCCCATATCCTTTTGAGTGGCCTGCTGCTCGTGGGTGGGCACCTCAAATTTCTGCGGTTCAGAGCTAAGAACGGGGGCCGAATACTGGCCAAAGGCGTGGCTTGCGCACAAAAGGCAAAGTGTCAGAACTGTTTTTTTCATTGAATTGGTCTCCAAGTCTGGGTGCAGTGCCGGTGCGTTTGCACTCGGTTTGCTACTGAGCGTTTCCGCTTCCCACACCGGAATGTGCAAACTTCCTGCCAAATAGGTCCTAGAGCGACAATAACTTGCAGATCGGGACGATTCCTTTAACCGCAAAACTTTGCACATTGAAGGTCGCGGGTAGGGGAATCAGTGTTTGGCGTCTACGCAGTGCATTTCCAGTCCAACCGCCCAGCGCCGCTGGAAGCCTTTCCAGTAACCCTTACCATCGCTGAACTTAGCGCCGACAGACTCCCCTTGGGCGAGAGGCCAGACGCCCTCATTAGATTTCTCGGGTAGGGGATGCAGATAGGCGCTCCGGCTTGCGTCGCCTTTCAAATACAAATCAAGGAAAGCGGTAATGAAATGTTGGTTGATGGCGGTGATTCGTTCTTTGCGCCAGACCGGCTCTTCGAACGATTCTCGCGCACTGAACGTCGTCAACCCCGGCGGTGCGGGATTGCCTCCCACATTGTGGCGGGCATTCTCATAGACCAGCAGGCAGCGGTCAGAGTTCACCGTTTTGTCAAACGCCGGCTTGATGCCGTTGGCATAATCTGACACGTCGTCCTGGTCGCCGGCGATCATCAGCATTGGAATGTGAATTCCGGCCAGGCCATCCGCGTCCCAACTGTTGAATGGAGGCTGCTCGCCCCAGGGCGCAATCGCTACAACTGCCTTGACTTCTTTGCGCAGCCGCGCGGAATACTTCGGGTTGCCCGCCGTCAAATCGGTGAGATATCCGCCAGGAACGATCGTCGCTCCCATAGCTTTGTTGCTGTAGCCTGCGCCCGCACTAGTGAGTGCGCCGTATCCGCCCATCGAGTAGCCGATGATGGCCACGTGGGTGTCGTCAAGGAGGCCGTTCAAAAAATTCCCGGATTTGCGCGACATCTCTTCGAGTGCGCCGATAGTGAACAGTTGATCGTTGGAGCGATTCAGCAATGTGCTGGGGAATCCGCGGATGGCGCCGAATACCGAGTCCGTGTGGTCAATGGCGGCCACGATGTAGCCCTTCGAAGCAAGGTTTTCCGTTAAGTAAGTAAGGAAGAAGCGCGAGCCCGGATAGCCATGCGAAACCACCACCAGCGGAAAACGCTGCTCCTTCACCGGAACCGCATCGCGCAGCGCCTTGCCCAAAACCGAAACAGTCTTTCCTTCGCTGTTCGGTATCGCCATGTTGTAGCTGGTACGTTCCTGTTCATCCTCAGGAACGATAGCTGGATACCAGACCTCAACCGTCAGCGGACGATCGTAGATCGGCGCCTTGCCTGTGGCCTTATCGAAATTCAGGATGTCGGGTTGTCCAGGATTCTTGAGTTCAACGGTGCGAACGCCCACCGAATACTGGCCCCGCGCGGCCAGCTCCGGCGCGTCAACCGGAGGAACGCTGTAAAACGCTTCCGGCGGCGTTTGAGCATTGGCAAGAGTGGCGAGAAAGATGACCGCTAAACAGAGGTATCGCATACATGGATGCTCCTGATCGAAGGCTAGGGCGCCGGAACAAAGCGAACGGCATAGCCGCCGCCCGGTGCCAGATTCGCGGGTAAGTGTTGGCTTCGCTCCACAACTTTGCGTTCCATGCGGACCTTGGTCGGATGTTGGGCAGCATCGTCGGCATCCGCATAGATCTCCGCAGTAAATTTTCCATCGCCCAGAAAGTCCAGTGGCAGATCCAGCTGGCGAGCGTGCCAGCTGGTGAGACTGCCCAGGAACCATTCTTTGCCGTGGCGGCGGGCGATGGTAGCGAATTCACCCGGCGTGCCACCAAGGACTAGAGTTTCGTCCCATGTCGCTGGAGTGTCGCGTATGAACTGAAATTCGGGCTGTCCGACATAACTCTGCGGTGAATCCGCCACCATCTGAAACGCAGCCTGGTAGACGACGTACATGGCGAGTTGCTGGGCGCGCGTTCCCATCACCATGGGAGATTCCATCCGCGGTTCAAACGCTTCGCGCGTCGCGTTGCGAAATGCCCCCGGGGTGTAATCCATTGGCCCAGCCAGCATTCGCGTGAACGGCAGGGTCGCGTGGTGATCCGGATTGTCGCGCATTCCGGCCTTGGATTGCTCCATGCCGAGCACGGCTTCGTAACCAAGAACGTTGGGGAAGGTGCGCTCCAGGCCACTGGGCTTGGTCGAGCCATGAAAGTCGACCATCAGGTGATGCTCGGCGGCCGCCTTTGCCACGCGGTAATAAAAGTTGACGCCACGCTGATCGTCGCGCTCGATGAAGTCGATCTTCATTCCCGCGACGCCCCACTTCTCGTAAAGCGGAAACGACTCTTCCATCTGGCTGTCAACCGCACCGTAATATAGCCAGATCCAAATCTTGACGCCCTTGCCCGCTGCATACTTCACCAGCTCGGGGATGTCGACCTTGCCGTTCATCTTCATGCTGTCCTTGGGCTCGCTCCACCCGGCGTCGACCAGCATGTACTCGAAGCCGGATTTGGCGGCGAAGTCGACGTAATACTTCATGGTGTCGGTGGTGAAGGCTGATTTTCCCTCGGCGTTCAGACTGCCGTTCCACCAATCCCAGGTGGCGCGTCCGGCGTGGATCCATGAGGTGTCAGCAATTTCGCTTTCCGGATTCAGGCTGGTGATGACGTTCGATTCGACTAACCTTCCCGGCCCGTCGCCGACCAGCAGCACGCGCCACGCTGAGTGATAGGGAAGGGAACTCTTGGTGATCACATCGGGTTCGTCGTCAGACGGCGAGAGCACCGATTCAAACCAGTGTCCAAGCCAACTGGCTGACGGATTAGTCAGGTACATCGAACTGTTGCCTCGAAGATCAGCTTCCGCGATCGCCATCCAGCCGACCCCGGGGACCTCCATCAAGGTCGGCAGCCCGATAAGCACTTTGCTCGCGACCCCACCCTGATTGGAAAATGCGCTGATCGGCAACTTGACGTATTCGCTCTCATACATCGAATGAAAGTTCGGCAAAAGCAGGGAGTATGTGGTGGCATCTTTCGCGATGCGAAATTCCGTCGCCTCTTTGGTCAGCCGCACGCTCCGCAGCACGTTCTGCTCCGGCACCAGGTAGCGAAAGGCGACTGCATCATCGTAGGCGCGGGCCTCGATTGAGAGCTTACGCGCCTGGCCTCCGCTTTCCTCCA
>DATBAT010000474.1:0-2751 GCA_036271375.1 Terriglobales bacterium | reverse complement strand
GATGCCCCAGACGATCCCCAGCATGGTGAGCAGGGAGCGGGTGTAGTTGCGCTTCAGCGCCACCCAGGCTTCGAGAATGATTTCGAATAACATAGATGCTGTCGTTGGTCGTTGGCCTTTGGTCGTTGGCTAATCCCCGCTGTTAACAGCTTCGTTAGATCACCAACGACGAACGGTCAACTCCCAACTCCCAACGACCAAGGTCCTTTACCCACCGGCCTCGAAACGCAGCGCCTCGATGGGATCGATCGACGCCGCTTTGCGCGCGGGATACAGCGATGCCAGAATCGCGATGGCGCCTAGCATGAAGGTCGCGAGTACGCCGCTCTTCCACGTCGGTACAAGTCCGGCGAAAAAATCCGGCATGGGCAGCATGTTCACCAACGCGCAAATGCCATAAGCGACGGCGAGCCCCAGACCTCCGCTGACGCAGGCGATCAGCAGCGCCTCGAAAAAGAATTGCTTAAGAATCGTGTGCGCGGTTGCGCCCAGAGCTTTACGGACGCCAATCTCACGCGTGCGCTCGCGTACCGCGACCATCATCACGTTCATTACGCCCAAACCGCCGAGAAACAGGGTGACGAACCCGACTGCGCCTAAAAAATATTTCATGCCATCGGTCATCTGGCGAAAGGCCTGGGCCTCTTGCACTGTGTCCCATATGGGGCAAGCTTCTTTGTCGATAGGATTGAAGTTGTGCAACCGTCCCAGCGCCTTGCGCAGTTCTGACTTGCAGGCTTCATGGCGCTCGACCGATTTTGGAGTCACCAGGAACTGGTCGAAGTTGGTCGCGGAGCCCGGAGGCTTATTGGGAAAATCGCGCCGCATTGCGGAGTAAGGGACGAAAACTTTATTTACGTCCCAGCCGTCGTAACTGGAATCCTGCTTCTTTTTGGCCATCACTCCGATGACGCGATAGGGCATCTCGTTGAGATAGATATTTTCGCCAATCGCGTTGCGCCCGGGAAAAAGTTGCTTGACCGCGTCGCTGCCCACGAAAGCTACGCGGTTGCCCAGCGCCTGGTCTTCCCAGGTGTAGAAACGACCCTGGCCGACGGTCAAACTGCGGATATCGCCAAACGGTGGAAACGAACCAGTTACGGTGAAGGCGGCGTTATTGAAGTTGCTGTGAATGCGGACCGTATCCTGCTCGAGTTCCGGAATGGCGTATTCACAATCTGGCGATTCCTGTTGCACGACCGGTACGTCCGCTTCGTCCCAGGTCACGCTCTTGCCGGCGCGTGCGCCGCCGACCTGAAGGCTGGTGCGGCCGTGAAAGACGATCATCACGTCTTTACCGAGGTTCTTGGCTTGTTCTGCCTGTCCCTTACGCAGTCCTTCGCCGGCCGCCACCATGAGAACTATGGATACGATGCCCCAGGCGATGCCGAACATGGTCAGAAACGTGCGCAGCTTGTGCGCCCAAAGCGTGCGGAAGACGTCGCCGATAAGATCGCGCAGGACCATTGCGGTATTGGACGGGCGAGGGCGGCGAAAGAAAGCCGAGGCAGTTCAGCCCGATGATAGAGATACGCATTTGTGGGATGGTTAGTTCGAGGAAAGATTGGATGAATAAGGTTAATGAATTGTGGTGTTTGCCAGTTGTTGTAAATGGGGCTTGCGGAGGATGTTGGTTCTCCGCAGCAGCGCCTAAAGGCGGGTCGGCGTAGAGGATTAACGGTATGCCTGAAGGCATACCCTGATACGGACCCTGATACCACCGAGCTACGGACCCTGATACAAACCGAGATACGGACTCCGATACGAACCTAAACCAAACACAAGATCCCTCGGCTTCGTTCGGGGCGACCGTGCTCTTAATCCGCCAGGGACGAAACTTTTATGTTTGTGGAACTGGTTGCGGTTGGGGAACCATCTGCTGGATCCACGGCGCCACTGCCTGCAACGCTGCTTCACATTGCAATCGGTGCCGTTCCTTGCGGTCGCGGACTTTCACTTCGAGCGCGGGCAGCAAATCAAAGGTGATGTTAGCGGGCTGAAAAGTCTTGGTGGCGGCGTGAGTGATGTAATGTAACAGCGACCCGAAGGCTGACGCCCGTGGCAAAGCGACCATCTGTTGCTTCTCCACCAACGCGGTGGCAAATAGCCCCGCCATCAACCCGGTGGCAATCGACTCGACGTAGCCTTCCACTCCGCATATTTGGCCGGCGAAAAAGACATTGGGGTGCTGCTTCATCTGCAAGGTCTCGCCAAGTAACGATGGCGAATGAATGTAAGTGTTGCGATGGATCTGCCCGTAGCGCAAAAATTTCGCGTTCTCTAGTCCCGGAATCAGCCGCAGCACGCGGGCCTGGTCTGCGAATTTGATGTGGTTCTGAAATCCCACGAGGTTATAAGAATCCGCCCGCAGATTTTCCTGCCGCAGCTGCACTACCGCGTACGGCGTCTTCCCAGTCTTCGGATCGCGTAACCCGACCGGCTTCATCGGGCCAAAGCGTAAGGTGTCGCGTCCGCGGCGCGCGATCTCTTCGATGGGTAGGCAGCTTTCGAAATAGTTGAGCTTCTCCCATTCACGCTGCTCGACAGCCTGCGCTGAAATCAGCGCATCGTAGAAGCGGTCGTACTCTTCTTTCGACATCGGACAATTGATGTAATCGGCGGTGCCCTTGTCATAGCGCGCCGCCATATAAACCCTGGACATGTCGATGGAATCTGATTCGACGATCGGGCTAATGGAATCGTAGAAAGAAAGATGCTCGGCGCCGCTGAGGCGCGCAATTTCCTGCGAGA
>DATBAT010000473.1:0-33959 GCA_036271375.1 Terriglobales bacterium | reverse complement strand
TGCGGCACGCCGTCCCAGCGCAGACCGAGATTCAGGGTCAGGCGATGGTTGACCCGCCAGTTGTCCTGAACATAAGCCGCCCACGAGACGTTGTTCCAGTAGCCGTTGTCCTGCACTGCCAGTTCGTTGTACTGGTCAGCGTAGCCCAACAGGAAGTCGGCGAAGTCGTTGCCGGTGTAGGTATTGTTGAAGGTATATCCGCCCTGGGTCTGTCCGAACAGGTCCTGTACCTTTTTGTAGATAGCCCAGCTTCCGCCCATGCGGATCTGGTGGGCGCCTTTGGTCCAGGAAATGTCATCCCGGATCTGATAGTCGTCGGCTTTGTTGTTCCAAGGCCAGCTTGAAGTGGTGTAATCCGCGCCGGTCACGCCGGCGAGGTGGATCTCGGGTATGCGGTTGGTATTGTTGCCCTGGAACAACTCGGGAACATTGAAGCCGCTGGGCCGCGCAACCACGCCTTGCGGAATAATCGCAATGCGGTTGCCGTTGTAGTTGAAGGCCACTTCGTTCAGCAGCCGGGGATTGATGGCGAAGGTGGCGTGTACCACCGCGCTGTAGGAGGGGTTGCCGAATGTGTTGCTGGCTGTTGGAACGTTGTCGCCGCTCCACATCGAAGTACCGAAGGTTTGACTGATCTGTTCGTCGAGGAAGTGTCCGAAGACAGAGAAGCGATCGCTGAACTGATGGTCGATACGCACGATCTCTTCACGAACATTAGTCGGCGAGTTGTTGCCGCCGATGAATTGGGCTCCGCTGGTTGGTGCTGGGAAAATGCCAGCGCCCAACAAAGCCTGTGAGTTTGGATCCAGCAGGGACGTCGGAATGGTGTTGTTGGTAAAGGCCTTCAAGTTAGAACCGCTGGATGCGGTATCTGCCGTGCAGCTTCCGTCAGCGGCAGGAGTGCTAAGCGTCTGTCCGGCTCCAGTCAGTTGACCTTGAATGGCAGGGGACACTTGGAAAGCGCAAGGTGTGTGCAGGGTAGCGTTGGTGAACGAGGGACCGAAGTCACCTCCGTAGGCGCTGGTCAACGGCACCGTCTGGTTGGTCAATCCGCCCTGAATCAGGCTGCGCCATTCCATGTTGTAGAAGAAGAATGTCGGATGGCTCTTCCACAGAGGAACTTGTCCACCCACGTTGAAGCCGTAGGTGTTGAACCGCAGTTCGGCGACCTTGTTAGGAGCCGGATTGAAGTAGTTGCGGGCATCCAAAGCGTCGTTGCGCAAGAACTCCCAGGCCGAAGCGTGGAAGGTCTTGGTTCCCGACTTGATCACCGCCGTCATCGTGGCCGCCGACGACAGGCCGAATTCGGCGCTGTAGTTCGAGGTCAACATACGGAACTCGGCAATCGAATCCATGGATGGCATAACGTCGGAACCGCCGCCACCGCCACGATCGCTGCTCTCCGCGCCATCAAGCATGTAGAGGTTGTGGCTTTCGCGGAGTCCGTTGAAGCTGATGTTGGCGTCGCCACCAACTGGGGTTGGGGTCTGGAAGTCGCCCTGTCCGCTGGAAGCGCCAGGGGTCAGGTTGGCCAGTGAATACATGCTGCGGCCGTTGGTCGCGAGCTGCGTGACCTGTTGCCCGGTAATGACGGAGCTGACTTCGCCGCTGTCCGATTGGACGCGCACGGCGGTCGCTTCGACTGTGACGGTTTCCTTGTTTCCGCCCAGTTCCATCGCGAAGTTGATGCGGGCGCGGTCGCCGACGTTGAGGACGATGCCCTTCTGCTCGGCGATTTTGAAGCCGGCAGCTTCGGCGCGAATGCTGTAGTGACCGATTTGAAGGTCAGGAATTACGTATTGGCCGTCGTCGGCTGTGGTGAGGGTGCGGACCTGGTTGGTTTCGACGCTGGTTGCCGTGATGGTCGCATGCGGCACCACCGAGCCGGAAGGGTCGGTTACGGTTCCGACGACCGTGGCCGATTGGCCAAAAGCGGACAGTGATAGACCGAAAAGGAGCAAGCCCAGCACTACGAGTGGCCGTAGGCAGCGCTGCTTCAGGTTGGGCGCGAGATTCATCGCGCTGGCAGACGAAGAAGAATTCATGTACTAGCCTCCAAAACTTTGTTGGAACCGCACCATTTCTTGGGCAACTTTTCTATCGTTCACCCTCTCGGGGGTGTGAGACAGAGGGTGTTTTTAGTATCGTTTCGTAAACGATTACTATTCGGCTAGGATGTTTATCCCAGCCCGATTTCGACTGTCAAGCTAATTCGTAAGAAAATCGACTTTCTTAAGGAGATTGAGCCTTTTTCGTCAAATGGCGCGGCAGAAATTCGCGCGTTTCCCGGGTCAAAGAGCTTAGGGCTAACTCCCTGCTTTTTTCTCGGGTTAACTGGCTTGGGTGAGGCCTCTCGGGAACCGGTTTTAGGGACTTATCCTGAGAGGTTACCTTTGGGCTATGACTCCGACGCGGACGACGGGGGAGGCTCCGCTTAGACCGCAAGTTTTTGCGCTCTCGAGTACAATCGCTTGTTCCGATTCAGGGGGAGATTCCTGCTTAGCGCTGCTATTTCGGTGTCCAATTTCGGACTGTTTTTGGCCAGCCGCGGCATTGGCCAATACATTCGCCAGCACTTCCTCGATACCACCTTTCAGGGGCTTTACCAGGTCAACGCCTTCGACGTGGCGCTGCTGGTTCCTTATTTCATTGTGCTGTTGTTGCTGGCGTCTTATGGCATGCACCGCTACGTGCTGGTCTACCTTTATTACAAGCATCGCAAGAACCGGACGACCGATCCGCCGGGTGAGTTCGCCGACCTGCCGCGGGTCACGGTGCAGCTTCCTATATTCAATGAGCAGTTCGTGGTGGAGCGGCTGCTGGACTCGATTTGCCGGCTGAAGTATCCCTTGGACAAACTTGACATTCAATTGTTGGATGATTCGACCGACGAGACCCAGGCAGTAGCCAAGGGAATTGTGGATCATTACGCCGCGAAGGGGTTTCCCGTCAGCTATTTGCATCGCACCAATCGTGAGGGGTTTAAGGCAGGCGCATTGGCCGAGGGTATGAAGTCGGCAAAGGGCGAGTTCATCGCCATCTTCGACGCGGACTTTGTGCCGCCGGAAGACTTTCTGCTGAAGACAATTCATTACTTCACCGCGCCGCAGACTGGAATGGTCCAGACGCGCTGGACGCACATCAATCGCAATTATTCTTTTCTGACGCAAGTTGAAGCAATTCTTCTCGACGGGCATTTTGTGCTGGAGCACTCCGGGCGCGCCCGCAGCGGCGTGTTTTTCAATTTCAACGGAACTGCGGGGGTCTGGCGGCGGCGGGCGATTGAAGACGCCGGCGGCTGGGAACACGACACGCTCACCGAAGATACCGACCTTTCTTACCGGGCACAGCTTGCGGGATGGAAGTTTGTTTACCTGCAGCACGTAGAGTGTCCGGCAGAACTTCCAGTCGAGATGACGGCGTTCAAGACGCAGCAGGCGCGTTGGGCAAAGGGTCTGATCCAGACCAGTAAGAAGATTTTGCCGCGGGTGTTGAAGAGCGATCAGCCGTTTCACGTCAAGCTCGAAGCGTGGTTTCATTTGACGGCGAACCTGAGCTATCCGCTGATGATTGTGTTGTCGGTGCTGCTGTTGCCGGCGATGGTGATCCGCTTTTATCAGGGATGGTTTCAGATGATGTACATCGACTTGCCTCTTTTCATGGCGTCGACGTTTTCGATCTCCAGTTTTTATCTGGTGTCGCAGAAGGAATTGTTTCCGCGGACATGGCCCAAAGCGCTTTTGTTCCTACCCTGCCTGATGGCATTGGGAATTGGCCTGACCATTACCAACAGCAAAGCTGTGCTGGAGGCCCTGTTGGGCCACCAGAGCGCGTTTGCCCGGACGCCGAAGTATCGGGTCGAGTCCAAGGTGGATCGAGTTCGCGCCAACAAGTACCGGCGGCGGCTGGGATGGGTGCCTTGGGTCGAGATGGCGATTGGAACTTACTTCGCAATGACGGTTTACTACGCCATCGCGAATGAGAATTACATTACGGTTCCCTTCCTGCTGCTTTTTGTTTTCGGGTATTGGTACACCGGCTTAATGTCTCTGTTGCAGGGGCGGTTCTCCGGGCTGTCGTTCGGTAGCGAGAGTCATAACAAGCCGTTTCCGGTGGGGGTGTAGCGCGGGTTTCAAGTTTCGAGTTTCAGGTTTCGAGACACGGCAGTGGTAACATCCTAGGCTTCTGACTATGCGCAATCTGCTTCTTCTTCCCATCCTATTCGTCGCTTGCTCCTGCTTCGCTCTTGATCGCCAGCCGAACGCCGACTATCACATGCGGCGGCAATCTCTCGCCGCCAAAACCGGCGGCGGCGCGGTCCTGTTGTTTGCTCCGAATGAAGCGGAGGGACCGAACGATCTTTACGGCTATCGCCCGGACAACAATTTTTTCTATCTCACCGGATGGGCCGAGCCAGGGGCGGCGCTACTACTCGTTCCGGCCGCGGACTCCAAGCCTTACACCGAAATTCTGTTCCTACCCAACCACAATGCGGCGCAGGAGAAATGGACGGGACCGAAGCTCGGGCCGGAAAGTCCTAACGCAACCAAGGTGACGGGATTCGATCATGTCGAAGTGATCGACGAGTTGCGAAATGAGTTGGTGAAGCTGTTGCCGTCCTCGCGCGGCGCGGTATACACCGATGTACCCGCGCCGGGTGAGACGTCTAATTCCGAAACGCCGTTCGAATGGTTGAAGAGGGCTAACGCGTTTCCGGTTTATTACTCGCTGATGGACCTTCGGCCGTTGATCGATTCTCTCCGCACCTCTAAAGACGCTGGAGAGATTGAACGCATCCGCAAAGCAACCGATGCTTCCATCGCGGCGCAGCTTTCCGCGATGCGCTCCATCAAGCCCGGCGTCACCGAGCGCGAGATTTCTGCGCTACTGCAATACGAGTGGGGCAAGCGCGGATGCGAGCGTCCAGCGTACGCGCCGATTGTCGGCTCGGGATTTTATTCGACGGTGCTGCATTACTCGGACGACTCCCAGACCATGGAGAGCGGCGACACGGTCGTTATCGACGCTGCCGGGGAGTATTCGCTGTACGCCTCCGACATCACCCGCACCATGCCGGTGAACGGCAAGTTCACCGCCCGGCAGCGCGAGATTTACGACGTCGTGCTGGGCGCGCAGAAGGCCGCGATGGCGGCGTTCCAGTCGGGCAAAACGCATTTGCGCAAGGGCCAGCCTGGTTCCCTTTACGACGTGGCGTACGAATACATCAACACGCACGGTAAAGATCTGAATGGCGAGCCGCTGGGGAAATATTTCATCCATGGGCTGGGCCACTACGTCGGGCTGGGCGTTCACGACGATGGCGACTACGACGTCCCGCTGGGACCGGGATCGGTCTTTACCGACGAGCCCGGGATTTACATTCCCGATGAAAAATTAGGCGTGCGCATCGAAGACATCCTTTACGTCGATAAAGACGGCAAGCTGGTGAACCTGACCGCAAAGCTTCCGCATACGGCGGATGAAGTAGAAAGCGCCATGGCGGGAAAATGAATTCGTGCTCACATAGAGGCAGTGTCCTCAGCTGCCCGGACCTGGACCAGAGCCTCAACTCTTTAAAGCTTTGTGATGAAAGTTGCTCGAGCAGGTGAGACACCTGCCCCTACGTGTTTCGTGATGCGTTGTGCGTCCCACCTTGCCGCTAATTTCCCCTCCCTGTAGGATTTAAACGGAGGCTCTCATGGCTACCGATCTGCTCACCAGTCCAACCATCCCCAGCACCGGCGTGCGACCCAAGGTCTACAAGAACTTTATCGACGGGGAGTGGGTGAACGCCTCGACTGGTGAAACCTTCGAGAA
Organism: Terriglobales bacterium; assembly: GCA_036271375.1. GTDB lineage: Bacteria > Acidobacteriota > Terriglobia > Terriglobales > Acidobacteriaceae > DATBAT01. The sequence continues at coordinate 28,142 of DATBAT010000473.1, read as the reverse complement.
CCAAAATCCCGCCGACACTCGCGATATCGTCGGCATCTTTCAGAAATCCGGCCCAGCGGATGTTGCCGCTGCCGTCGACGCCGCCAAGCGAGCCTTCGCCAAGTGGCGACTGGTGCCTGCCCCCCGGCGCGCCGAGATGATTTTTGCTGCTGCTGCCTTACTGATGGAGCGCAAAGAAGAATGCGCGCACGACATGACGCGCGAGATGGGCAAAATTTTGAAAGAGACGCGCGGCGACGTGCAGGAAGCCATCGACGCCGCCTTTTACAACGCGGGCGAGGGACGCCGTCTGTTTGGTCCGACCGTTCCCTCGGAATTGCCGAATAAATTTGCCATGGCGATCCGCCAGCCGGTGGGCATCTGCGGAATGATTACGCCGTGGAATTTTCCCATGGCGATTCCCTCCTGGAAGCTGTTGCCTGCGCTGGTTTGCGGGAATACCTGCGTGATCAAACCCGCGCAGGACACTCCGCTGTCCACTTTTAATTTAGTGCGCGCGCTGACCGATGCAGGAGTTCCCAAGGGCGTCATCAACATTGTCACTGGATTTGGGCCAGACGCGGGCGCGCCGTTGTTAGAGAATCCCGACGTCCGCGCGATTTCGTTTACCGGATCGAGCGCGGTGGGCCGCACCGTGGGAACAACCGCCGCAAAAAGCTTCAAGCATTGCTCGTTGGAACTCGGCGGGAAGAATCCCATGATCGTGCTCGACGACGCCAATCTTGACTTGGCGATTGAAGGTGGATTGTGGGGAGCCTTCGGCACCACCGGACAGCGCTGCACCGCCACCAGCCGCATCATCGTACAGAAAGGTGTGTACGGTGAGTTCATTGAGCGCTATGTCGAGCGCGCGAAGCGGCTGAAAGTCGGCAACGGTCTCGATGAAACCACCGAGATGGGGCCGGCAATTAACGAGCGCCAATTGTTGAGCGATCTTAATTACGTCGAAGTTGGGAAATCCGAAGGCGCAAAATTGAAGACCGGCGGACACCGCTTGACCGACGGCGTTTATCAACATGGCTGGTTCATGGAGCCGGCCGTGTTCGCGGATGTCGATCCCAAGATGCGTATCGCCCAGGAAGAGATTTTTGGGCCGGTGGTTTCGATTCTGGCCTGCGAGGATTTGGAAGACGCCATCGCGATCGCAAATGGCATCGAGTATGGGCTGTCTTCGTCTCTGTATACGAAAGACGTGAACAAAGCCTTCGCCGCCATGCGCGACCTAGAGACCGGTATCACCTACATCAACGCTCCGACGATTGGCGCGGAAGTTCACTTGCCGTTTGGCGGGACCAAGGCCACAGGCAATGGACATCGCGAAGGTGGAATTGGCGCGATCGATTTCTACAGCGAGTGGAAGGCGGTCTACGTGGATTACTCCGACACGCTGCAGAAGGCGCAGATTGACCGCGGCGAGTAGAGGGGTTTGAATGTAGAGTGGGCGCCCTCGCCCGCTAAGCAGTACCTTAAGACATCACCAGTGTTTTCGCTGCCAGCTTTAGCGGGCGAGGGTGCCCGCTCCACATTATTAGTATTGGTAACACCCAGGAGATCAATGCCAGCCACTCAAATGCGTGAAATTACGGCAGCCAAGCGGCTCGACAATGTGCGTTATGCCATCCGCGATCTCGCAGGCCTCGCCGACGAGGTCACCAAGCAGGGTCACAAGATCTTGCCGCTCACGGTTGGCGATCCGAATATTTTTGATTTCGAAACCCCGGCGCACGTGGTCGACGCTGTAGTCAAGGCCATGCGCGACAACAAGAATGGCTATGCGCCGTCGCCGGGAATTCCTGAAGCGTTGAAGGCGATCCGTGAGGAGGCCGAGCGAAAGGGCTTTACCAGCATTCAGGATATTTTCATTACCTCTGGTGCGAGCGAGGCGGTTGACATTGGCCTCTCCGCACTGGTGAATCCGGGTGAGACGATACTCACGCCCAAGCCGGATTATCCGCTCTACTCCGCCGTGCTCAGCAAACTGGGCATCGAGTTGAAGACATACGATCTCAACGAGGAAGACGGCTGGCAGCCAGACCTGATCGACGTCCACTACAAGATCACGCCGCGTACGCGTGGGATTGTGCTCATCAATCCCAACAACCCGACGGGATCGATGTGTACGCGCAAGATGCTGGAGCAGGTGGCCGAACTGGCGCGTAAACACAATCTGGTCATCTTTTCCGACGAAATTTACGACAAGCTGGTGCTGGACAACGAGCCGCATATCTCGATGGCCTCGGTCGCTCCCGATGTTCCGGTGGTGACCTTCGGCGGCTTGTCGAAAAACTACCTTGCACCGGGATGGCGCCTGGGCTGGGGCATTGTCACTGGGGACGCATCGGTGGTGAAGCCTTACATCGAAGGCATGCATCGCCTGCTGCGGGCGCGCTTGTGCGCGAACCATCCCGAGCAGTATGGAATTAAGGCGGCTTTGGAAGGCCCGCAAGATCACTTGGTCGAGGTCAACAACAAGCTGCGTTCGCGGCGCGATCTGACGGTGAAAATGCTGAACGAGATTCCGCGGGTTTCGTGCGTGTCGCCGAAGGGCGCGTTCTACGCCTTTCCGCGAATCGAGATTCCAGAACCCGACGATGTTTTCGTCAAAGAATTACTGATGAAGAAGCATGTGCTGGTGGTACATGGCTCGGGCTTCGGGCAGAAGCAGGGAACGAAGCACTTCCGTGTGGTGTTCCTGCCGCAAGAAGAAAAGCTGCGCGGGGCCTATCAGGCGATCGGGGAGTTCATGAAGGAACGCTACTCGTAAAACTTTCTTTCCACTTTGTCATCCTGAGCGCAGCATGAGTGAGCGAAGCGAAGCTCATGCGCAGTCGAAGGATCCCTTGCAGCTTTTCAATACTTCGATTGCGGAAAGGGATTTTTACCTGAAGTCGTCCAAGAGAATTCCTCCGGAGTCCGAATCCATGGTGAGACGGTAGGGGTCCTTCGACTGCATGAGCCATGCGCTTCGCGCACGACTCATTCCGCTCAGGATGACAAAAGGATAGAGACTTAATTCAGGAAGTACTGCCGGTACAGCGTATCCCGCTGCGCTGGTCTAAACCCTGCATCGCGAATGATGCGGCGCAGTTCTTCTTCGGTAGTGCAATTAGTCACTCCCGCGGCGCGCACTACGTTTTCTTCCAGCATCACCGAACCTACATCGTTGCCGCCGAAGCGCAATCCCATCTGGCAGACTTTCAGGCCTTGGGTGACCCAACTGGATTGCACATTCAGAAAATTCGAAAGATACAGCCGCGAGATGGCCAGCACTTTCAGATACTCCACGGCTGTAGCTTCTTCCCAATGGCGTCCGCCCAGCGCGGTGTTTTGCGGCTGGAAGCTCCACGGAATGAAAGCGGTGAACCCGCCGGTTTCTTCCTGCAACTCGTAGAGCTTTTGAAAATGATTGATCCGGTTCTCGAAATTCTCTCCTACGCCGAACATCATGGTGGCCGTGGTGCGCATGCCAAGCTTGTGAGCTTCGCGATGCACGTTCAGCCAGTCTTCGGTCAGGCATTTCAGACGAGCGATTTTGTAGCGCACCTCGTCGTCTAAAATTTCCGCGCCTCCACCGGGAATCGAATCGAGACCGGCATCCCGGAGCCGGGCAATAGTGTCGCGGATGGTCAGGCTGCTGTATTCCGCGATGGCAATAATTTCTGACGCCGAATAACAATGAAGATGAATCTTGGGAAAGCGCTGCTTGATGCCGCTCAACATCTGCTCGTGCCAGTCGATCTTCAAATCCGGATGCAGGCCGCCCTGCATCAGCACACCGGTGCCGCCGTAATCGACGGTTTCTTGAATTTTGTCGTAGATGGTTTCGAAGTCGAGGATGTATCCCTCTTTAGCGGCGGGGCCTTTCAGCGGGCGGTAAAACGCGCAGAAGGTACAGTATTCGGTACAGAAATTGGTGTAATTGATGTTGCGGTCGATGATGTAGGTGGCCACGCCCTCAGGATGCTTCTGGCGGCGAACGGCGTCCGCTTCCATGCCGAGGCCGATGAGGTCGTCGGAGTGGAAGTAGTCGAGGGCTTGGGCTTTGGTCAAAGACATAGGCTGGCATTATTCTAGCGGAAAGTAATGTGGGACGGACACTCTTGTCCGTCTGGCAGTGGCAAGGACTTCGCCTTCGACACTGGCGCGAATCGCGAATTGCGGTTTTGCCTCTGGTAGCAGACGAACAGGAGTGTCCGTCCCACGTCAGTCTCTAAACACCTCGGCGGTGAAGGCTTCCAGCTTGGCTTCCTGCCAGGCATTTGACGGCAGGCCCGCCTTGCGGCAGGTTTGCTCCAGGAATTGAATGCGGTTCCAGCCGTGTTCGACGGGCACTTGCGGCAGAAGCAGGCCGCGCCTGCCTGCCATGCTGATCAATAACCCATGCTTGCCGATTTCTACTTCTTCCGCCAGGATAGGGCGCAGAGGCGACAGGATACTCAACGAAACTTCCAGTCCCGGGAGTTCGTTCGCGGTCACTGGATCAAACCTCGGATCCTGAAACGCCGCAGCCTGCGCGGTTTCTGCTACCGCTCGGTAGAGAGACGAGGCCGCAAAAACATGGCCGACGCAACCGCGCAAGTTTCCACGATGGTAGAGCGTGGCGAAGGTTCCGCGTGCTTCCGCAAGATGCGGGGTAGGCGATTCCAACGAAATTTCAGATTTGACCAGGGCTGACGCAATTGCGTCGTGGGCTAGCTTTAAGAGCAGAGATCGTTCTTCCGCAGAATATTCTCCGGGAGAAACCTCAGGTGGCGGGCACATCATTCTTCCTGCGGCGGCTTAGAACGAACGTCCGGCGGCGGCGTTTCACCGATTGCCGGTCAATCTTCGACCAGAACCCCTTGAAGTAATCGAACGCCGATACCAGCGAGAGAAAGACCATGAACCAGATGGAGATGAAGGCGATCCAGTGCACCGGGAAAATGTAAGGGCCGACCGGCCATTCCTTCCAGCGATGGTCGAGAATCACCGCCACCACCGAAACAATCTGCACCAGCATTTTGAACTTGCCGAGTTCGCTGGCTTCGATGGTGAAGCCTTCGGATGCGGCGATCGAGCGCAGGCCGCTGACCAGGAATTCCCTGCCGATCACGACGATTGCCACCCAAGCTGGAACCAGGCTCGGGTTGAACTGCACCAACACGACGAAGGCCGCGGCAATCAGGAGCTTATCGGCCAGCGGATCCAGCAGCATGCCCATAGTGGTGATCTGGCCGCGCTTGCGGGCGAGGTATCCATCGATGCCGTCTGTGATCGACGCCGCTATAAACAACGCTGAGGCCAGCAGTTCTTTCTGACCGTCAAGGCCAGCGAAGCGCTGGGTGGAGAGAATCCAGATTAGCAGCGGGATGCTGCAGATCCGGGTCAGCGTGATGGAATTGGGCAGGTTCACCGGAGCGGAAAGGTCCCCGGCTGATTATCCTCTAGGCGGAGGAAGGAAGCAATCGCAGGCGATTCACGGAGGGGCAGGTGTCCTCACCTGCCCGAGCAACTCTCACCACAGACCTTAAAAATGAGTAAGCTGGCATCGCCGGGCAGGTGAGGACACCTGCCCCTACGTGAGCCGCTCTTCCCCTACGCGTAGATTCCCCGCTGGCGGATGGTGTAGCCAACGCGATCGATCGCCAGCATGTAGGCGGCGATGCGGTTGTTTACCTGGTGCGTTTCGGCGTAGCGGACCACGTCGTCAAACGCCGCCTTCATGATTTCTTCCAGCTGCTCGTTTACTACCGACTCTTTCCAGAAGTATCCCTGACGGTCTTGTACCCACTCGAAATAGGAAGTGGTGACGCCGCCGGCGTTGCAAAGAATGTCAGGAATAATGAACACGTTCTTATCGGCGAGGATGTCGTCCGCGGCGAACGTGGTCGGTCCATTGGCGCCTTCCGCGAGAATCTTGCACTTTACCTGCGCGGCATTGTGGCTGGTGATCTGGTTTTCGGTCGCGGCGGGAATCAGGATGTCGCAGTCCGTGACCAATAACTCCAGAGGATTGACAACCTTGTCCGCGCCGGTGAATCCGTGAATGGTGCGATTCTTGAGGTTGTACTGCCAAAGCGCTTCGACGTCGATGCCGTTGGCGTTGTAAAGTCCGCCGCCCATTTCGGCGATGCCGATAATTTTGTAACCCGCTTCTGACATCAGGCGCGCGGCGTTCGAGCCGACGTTGCCGAATCCCTGAACGATCACGCGCGTCTGCTCCATCACCATGCCGAGTTTTTTCACGGCTTCGTTGCAGGAGATCATGATGCCGCGCCCGGTGGCTTCGCGGCGTCCGCGAGATCCGCCGATGTTGATCGGCTTTCCGGTGACGCAGGCGGTGACCGTCTGCCGCATATGCATGGAGTAGGTGTCCATCATCCATGCCATGGTTTGTTCGTTGGTGTTGATGTCAGGAGCGGGCACGTCTTTTTCGGGACCGATGAATTCGATCAGTTCAGCGGTGTAGCGGCGGGTCATGCGCTCGAGTTCACCCTGCGACATTTTGTGCGGATCGCAAATGATGCCGCCCTTGGCTCCGCCGAAAGGAATATTCACGACAGCGCATTTCCAGGTCATCCAACTGGCGAGGGCACGAACTTCGTCGAGCGTTACGTCGGGGGAATAGCGCAGGCCGCCTTTTGCGGGACCACGTGCGATCGAGTGCTGCACGCGAAATCCGGTATAGACCTCGAGCTTGCCGTTGTCGAGTGCGACGGGAATATGCAGTATGATTTCGCGGTTGGGATAACGCAGGACCTTCCACAGTCCCTCGTCCAGGTTGAGCTTTTTGGCTGCCAGATCAAAGCGTGCAGCCTGTTCCTCCCAGGCGTTAATTTCCTGCTCGACAGCTACGGTAGTCATCTTAATCTCCGAAGATTGCGTATCAGATTGGGCACAGGCCAACGCCGGGAAGGTCGCGTCGGCGCAGGCGCGGAACCTCTGGAGTATATGCAGCCGCAATAGCGTGAAGCAAGCAGCGAAAGGTCAATGTACATAGGGAGGAAACTTGAGCTTTTTCACCACCGAGGCACGGAGCCACGGAGAAGACCAACCCCAAAAATTAAACTGTCATCCCGAAGCGCGCTCTTTGCGCGAGGGACCTTACGACGGGTGGAAAGTTAGATGGAGATGAGAAGGCTGTTCGGAAGATGTAACCGGGAATTTTTCGCGGCAAGCAGCACGCACGGTCTTTTTTACGACACACATACTCTTGACTGTCGTAAGGTCCCTCGCGCAAAAAACGCGCTTCGGGATGACAGATTATTTTAGGTTTTCTCCGTGGCTCCGTGGTGAAACACCTTTAAACCTCGATCACGGAACCCTCTGCCGCTGCCCTTACTTTCGGATAATAATTGCTCGCCTCTTTCACCACTTTATCCAGCACAGCATCATCGTGTGAGGGATCGTGATGAAAGAGCACCAACTCCTTCGCGCCTGACTCCATCACGATGTTTACCGCTTCGCGCCAGTGGCTGTGTCCCCAGCCGCGGCGTCCGGCGGCGTATTCGTCGGGAAGGTATTGAGCATCGTAGATCAAAACATCCGCTCCCGCCGCCAGTTTGCGGACATTCCTATCGAATACCGGGTCTCCTGGCTCGTTATCGGTCGCATAAACGAAGATGCCTTCTTTGGTCTCAAGCCGGAATCCCATACAGCCCTGCGGATGGTTCAGCCACATGGTCTGCACATTCATGTCGTCGAGCGGGAGGCGTCCTTCTTCGATGTCGTGATATTTCAACTGCGATTTCATCTCGCTGAGCCGCACCGGAAAATAGGGGGACGACATCTGCTCTTCCATTACCTGGCGCAAATTGCGCATGCGGCTGGAGCAATGAAACACGAAAGAATTTTGCGGGTTATAGAGCGGCGCGCAGAAGGGGAAGCCTTGAATATGGTCCCAGTGAAAGTGCGAGACGAATACGTGCGCGAGAATAGGTCGCTGGGCATATTCGCGAATGAGCTGTTCGCCAGCCATCCGCATACCGGTGCCGCAGTCGAAAATGTAAATTTTGTCGCCGACGCGCACTTCGACGCAGGAGGTGTTGCCTCCGTAGCGTTGATTTTCCGGTTGCGGGGCAGGGATCGACCCTCGTACCCCCCAGAATTTAATGCGCATACTACTCCCCGATCACGAATGTGCAGTCATCTTCCAACGGCAATGCGATTCCGTCAATTCATTCGCTGGTTCCGGGGTGGTTACCGTTGGGGGCGGAAATCCGATCATTGCGTAGAGACGCAGCTCCGCTGCGTCCTGCAGCGGCGGGGGCGCTGCCGAAGACGTTGCGAAGCAACGTCTCTACCGATTGATCGGACGCCGTTATAATGAGTGACCCCATGCCCGTCCCTGACTATAAAGAGTTTTCCCGGCTCGCCCGCGAATCCACGCTGATTCCCATCGTGAAGTCTGTGCCTGCCGATTTGCTGACGACCGTGTCGGCATTTCTTGCCGTCGCCGGCGACGAACCGGATGCGTTTCTGCTGGAGTCCGTGGAACGCGGCGAACAGATCGGGCGCTACACCTTTGTCGGTGCTCGGCCTTACATGCAGATTCGCGCACATGGCGATGAAGTCACGCTGCAACACGGCAAGCGGACAGAAAAGCGCAAAGGCGACGTGTTTCAAATCGTGAAAGAGGAGTTGCGTCGGCATCGTCCGGCACTGATTCCTGGACTGCCCCCGTTCACGGCGGGGGCGGTCGGATATTTTTCTTACGATGCGGTTCGCCGCCTGGAAAATATAGGCAACGACACCAAGGATGATCTGTCACTTCCCGACTGTGTGCTGATGCTCTTCGACCGACTGCTTGCCTTCGACCACCTCAGGCATCAGATCCACATCATCGCTAGCGCCGACCTCACGCGGGAAAAACCGCGCAAAGCCTATGGCCGCGCGGTGGCGGATATCGAGGTCTTGGAGAAAAAGCTGGCTCGGGGATTGCGGCCGGCGCAGTGGCAGAAATCGAATAAAGCCAAAGGGAAATTAAAGGTCCACGCCGGAACCTCCAAACCCGGATACATGCAGGCGGTCGAGCGCGCGAAAGAATATATCGCGGCTGGCGACATTTTTCAGGTGGTGCTTTCGCAGCGACTGGACTTCGTGCCTGAAGTCGATCCTTTTGACATTTACCGTGCGCTACGGACGGTGAACCCTTCGCCGTATTTATATTTTCTGCGCATGGGCGACACCCACGTGCTGGGGTCATCTCCGGAAATGCTGGTGCGCGTGACTGGCAGCAAGTTGGAATACCGGCCAATCGCGGGCACGCATCCACGGGGCAAAGACGAGGCCGAAGATCAGCTTCTAGCGAAGAAGATGTTGGAAGACGAAAAGGAACGCGCTGAGCACGTGATGCTGGTGGACCTCGGCCGCAACGATTTGGGACGCGTCAGCGAATACGGTTCGGTGAAGGTGCGCGACCTGATGTACGTCGAGCGATATTCGCATGTGATGCATCTGGTTTCAGCGCTCGAGGGTAAGCTGCGTCCGGAACTCGACGCGCTCGATGCGTTTGCTGCCTGCTTTCCTGCCGGCACTCTTAGCGGCGCACCGAAAGTTCGGGCCATGCAGATTATCGAAGAGCTCGAGCCCACGCGGCGCTCGGTTTATGGCGGTTCCGTTCTCTATGCGGATTTCGCCGGCAATCTGGATTCGTGCATCGCGATCCGCACCATGCTGATGAAAGGCAAGAAAGCGTATTTGCAAGCGGGCGCTGGTATTGTGGCTGATTCGGACGCCGAGCGCGAATTTGACGAGACCATGAACAAGGCGCGCGCAGTGCTGCGGGCGGTGGAGCGTGCCCGCGGGAAGAGTTAACGTTGCATTCGTTGTTAGATTCTGTCGCGCATCGCCCGTGGCCGGTTCCCGCCAGCCGCTGGATCATGCGGCAAACCTGGCGTGACTTACTTTTTGCGCACTGGCCGATCGAGCCGAAAATTATGCGGGCGCTGGTGCCGGCGCAACTTCAGCTCGATACTTTTGATGGGACCTGCTGGCTGGCAATCGCTCCCTTTCACATGAGCGGAATTCGCGCTCGCGGATTGCCGGCGTTTCCCGGAGTGTCTGCGTTCCCTGAGCTGAACGTTCGCACCTATGTAAGGCTTGACGGTAAGCCTGGTGTGTTTTTCTTCAGCCTGGATGCCGCCAGTATGCCCGCAGTTCGCGGGGCTCGCAGGTTGTATCACCTTCCCTACTTTCACGCGCGGATGTCAGTGACAGAAGAGGACGGATGGATTCGCTATTCGTCACAACGGCGGGATTCATCGGGTGAGTTTCGGGGGCGTTATCGTCCAATCGAGCCAGTGCAGTTGCGCGAGCCCGGCAGTCTGGCACATTGGCTGTCGGAACGGTATTGCCTGTACACCGTTTTCAGGGACCGAGTGTATTGCGGCGAAATTCATCACGAGCAATGGCCGCTCCAGGACGCGGAGTGGGAAGTGGAAGCTAACACGATGGCGCATGCGGCGGGAATTTCGTTGCCGGCGGTCAAACCGCTGTTGCATTTTTCACGACGGCTGGATGTTTTGATCTGGCCGTTAAGCAGAGTTGCCTAAAAATGTGGGACGGACACTCTTGTCCGTCCGGCGGGTGGCACGAGGCTTAGAGCTTTCGACTCTGTGGTACGGCCGGGCAGGTGAGGACACCTGCCCCTACGCGACCCGACTCGCGAACGGAGAGCAGGCGGACAAGAGTGTCCGCCCCACACTTGTTATTTTTTGGCTTACGACGACTTGATGCTCTTCGACGCCTCGTCCCAAGTCACTTGCGTCTTTCGGAAGTAGGACTCGTTCGCCATGTGGCAGGCTAGCGCGGCGTGGTGTCCGAAGACGGCATCTTCGACAACCGGCTTGCGCGAGCGTACCGCCTGGAAGTAGTTCCACAGATGCGGCTTCAGATCATCGAAAGAAACACTGCGGTAGATCACCGACTCCGGAGCAGGCTCTTTCCCCGGCTTGGCATCGTGTTCGTCGTGCCAGGTCTTCAGATATTCGTCGCGCAACGGCTTGGGGAACGAACTCGTGTAGTAGCTTGGGCCCGAGTCCTGTCCTGGCTGCGGAGTGTAGGTGACGGTGAATTCGGTGACCTCAATGATGCCCTTCGAGCCCTGGAAGCGATAAGTCTCGGGCATTTCGGTCCCTAGGTTGAGACGCATGTAGACCGGGACACCATGATAGTCGAACAGTGACGCGTGGACGTCGGGCATGTTGCGTCCGTCTTTCCAGCGCAGAATTCCACCCATCGCCATGGTGCGCATCGGCGCTTCGTTAATGCCCAGGATGAATTGCATTCCGCTGATCAGATGGACCAGCAGATCTCCAGCGACGCCGGTGCCGTATTCCTTCCAGCACCGCCAGCGGGCGAAAATTTTTGGATCGAAGTCGCGCTTGGGGACCGTTCCCTGCCAGGTGTCCCAGTCGAGGGTCTGCGGAGAAAGATCGGGCGGCGGCGGATATTCCCAGGCTCCGGTGGGATCGTTACGGCCGAGCCAGCCTTCGACCATCATCAAATCGCCGAGCTTTCCTTCGTCCACCAGTTGCTTCGCTTTCGCGCAAACCACCGAACTCACGCGCTGCGAGCCGATCTGCACAATGCGTTTGGTTTTCTGCTGGGCCGCAACCATCTCGACTCCGTCGGCCACGGAGTGCGACATCGGCTTCTCGCAATAAATGTCCTTTCCGGCGTTCACTGAATCCACCACGATTTGCTTGTGCCAGTGGTCGGGAACGGCGGCTACGATGCAGTCGATTTCTTTGTTCTCCAGCAATTCGTGATAGCGGCGAGTGACCGGCAGGTCGGCGCGGCCGACGATTTCTCTGGCGAGGGCATGGCGTCCGTCGTAGAGATCGCAGGCGGCGACGCATTCGACTCCTGGCAATTGAATGGCGGCAGGCAGCAGGCCAGATCCCTCCATGCCAATGCCGATAATGCCGAAGCGTATGCGGTCGCTGGGAGCCACAGCCTGGGCAAAAATCTTTTCCGGATTGAGCAAAACAGTTTTGGCGGCCAGAGTTGCGCCGGCGGCGGACGCGGTGATCCCTAGAAATTGGCGGCGGGAGAAATCGCTTCTTTTCATGTGGCCCCTTTTCGATTTGAACTATTTCTTGAGCGGCTTGATGGCAACTTCCTTGAAGAACACGATGTCGTTGTCGCTGTGGTTTTGTAACCCGAAGTATCCATTGTTGGGGCGGGGCCCGCGCTCCGGTTCAAACTCGAACTTTTTCTCCGGCACCGCCATACCTTCTTTGTAGTCGGTCACCTTCACGCCGTTTACCGAAACCAGCGTGCGGTCGCCGTCGAGAGTGATTTCCATGGTGTTCCACTCGGGGCCGGGCTTACCAGGTTTCGCCATCGGCTTGGTAAGCGAGTAGAGCGTCCCGGTGACGTGGTAGTCGTCTTCCTTGGAAGTTTCCGGGTGATTGTCGATCTGAACTTCGTAGCCATAGTGGACGGGCATCCAGGGCTCGCGGGGCTCGACGGGTATGCGAATGTAGACACCGGAGTTGTCATTCTCATCGCGCATCTTGAAGACGACGCGGATCACGCAGTTGCCCACCTTGCCACCCGTCCAGTAGAGCAAGCCCATGCCGGCGTGGGTCTGGATGAGGCCATCGGAGTTGACCGTCATGTTGCCGGGGCCGACGTGCTTCCATCCGGTGAGGTCTTTGCCGTTGAAGAGCTGTTTCCATTCGGGGGTCTGGGAGGGGCAGAAATAAGCCGAGCCCAAAAGCAGGCAGAGGACAATGAGTTTTCGCATTCGGTGTCTCGCGGCAAGAATATACACCAAAATACGAACCACGTAGGGGCAGAGCCTGTCCTGAGCGAAGTCGAAGGATGTCCCCACCTGCCGAGCAACTTTCATCACGGACCCAAAGAACGTGGTGGTTCCCGGCGTCGGGCAGGTGAGGACACTTGCCTCTACGTGATTCGTGGGACAAAAAAAACGGAGAAGAGCTTGCGCTCTTCTCCGGCTGTGAACTTCGAAACGAACTACTGCTGTTCGTCTAACTCGACGTTGTCGCCCACGTGCACATCTTCCAGAGCGAACACGATCATGCCAGTGGCGGTCGTCGGGGTGGTGCTGAGAACCACGACTTCACCAACCGAACGGCGGGGCATGTCGGCCACGTGAATGGTAGGTCCCTTAGTGCGGGTCAGGAAGTTGGGATCCATCGACGGCGAGACCTTCTGCGTGTCTTCGGTGGTCGAGGCCTTAAATGAGAGCGAATCAACTTCATTGTGGCGGTCGGCTTCGTAGCCTCGCACCGCGCGGAAATAGTCCCCTGTCTTGACACCCTGATTGGTGCCAACGTTCAAGTAGACCTTCATACCGGTTCCGAGTTCGGTGTCGAAGTCCTTGGCCATCAGAATACGGCCAGCGGTCTTGGCATTCGCCGGGGCGAAGCGGTCAAAACGTACCGGCAGATGGAACGAAACGGTCGGCTTCTCGACGAATGGAACCGCGACATCTCCGGGAACGATCGGGTCGCAGCTGAATTCAACTTGCGCGATTGCCATCTTGTTGCGGGTGTCGACGATCTTAACGCGAGCCAGTTCGGCATAAGGTTGGCCGACCGACTTGATCAGTTTGCTCTGACCAACGAAAGCTTCGTGCTCGTTCGGGTCCACGATCTCGCGGAGAATGGTGTATTCCTTATCGAGCTGGTAGCCGGTGCCCGAAAGGTAAAGCAGGTCGCCGTTTACAAAGCGGGTGGTGTTCGGAGTGTTCAACCCACCGGCGACGTAATTGGCGTCCGGCTGATGCGTCTGGCTGATGAAGCCGGCGCAGTAAAGATCGGCGTTGGTCGGTGCCTGAATCCGCTCAAACGGGAAGCTTGCAGCGGTGGGCGAAGTGTTGGCGGTTGGGGCCACGTCAGCGGTGGATTGAGCGTAGGCAGCGACGCTGAGGCCCAATATCAGTAAAAGTCCTATTTTCTTCATGTTACCTCCCAGGCGCGACCACATCGATGGCGGTGCTGCCCGCTAAGTGCAGAAACTAAAAGGGTTCCAGCCCGGACGATAGCAACCCCCTGGTGGGTGGTCAAGGTTACGCCGGTGCCACGCCAGTACGTCGGATAGTTTCTTGAGGTAAAGTAGAAAGTTCCTTAATCGATTGTTGCATCCGTGTTTACGCGCCTGTAATATCGCGCCGACCCTAACAACCGACTTTTGGTTTCCGATTCTCAAATTATGACTAGCGCTCTCAGTCGCTACGTGCCCCGGGCGGCGCACTTGCGCCTTCCCCGCGTCTGCGTAGCCGTCATCGGCACCGATGCCTCTGACATGGTCGAACGGGCCGAGGCGCTCGTTCGCGATAACCCTTTCATTGAGTTCCGTTTGGATTACCTTGCCAAGCCTGCGTTGGCTTTGCCCAAAATCAAGAAGTTCATTGACTACAACCCGCATTCCATCTGCATTGCCACCTGCCGCCGGGATGCCGCGGGTGGGAAGTTCAAAGGATCGATTGCCGCTCAACTGGACATTCTTTCCAAGGCGGCGGCGGCCGGATGCCAGTTGGTGGATGTCGAACTACAAACGGCGTTGCGCTGCAAACCTGCGCTGATCGCTGGACTGCGGTCTCGCGTGAGCTTAATCCTTTCCTTTCACGATTTCCGCGAAACCAAGAGTCTGGACGAGACTTTGACAAAGATGACCGCCATCCCCGCGGACTTCTACAAAGTGGTCTCAACGGCGACCACGCTCTACGACAACGTGACCATGATGAAGTTCCTCGAGCACAACGGCGATCGGCATTCGCTGATCGGCATGTGTATGGGCGAGCAGGGATTCATCAGCCGCGCGCTGGGAGTTCGCGCCGGCAGCGCGTTTACCTTTGCTGCCGCCAACGCGGAAGAGAAGACCGCGCCCGGTCAAGTCACAAGCCAGGTACTGCGCAATATTTATCGCATTGAGCAGATCGATACTGCGACCAAGGTGTATGGCGTAGTGGGCGATCCGGTGGCGCATTCGCTTTCTCCGGCGATTATGAACGCGGCCTTGCGGCGCGAGAATGTGAACGGCGTGTATGTTGCGCTTCATGCCAAAAAACTCAGCGATCTGCTGGCCTGCGTGCGCGATATTCCGATTCACGGCCTCTCCGTAACCATGCCCTACAAAGAGGCCATCCTGAAGCACTTAGACAACACTGACGCGCATACCACGAAAGTGGGTGCCTGCAACACGGTGGTCCGGGCTCAGGATGGAAAGCTTTATGGATTCAACACCGATACGGCCGGTGTGGTGCGTCCGCTCGAACAGCGTATTACTTTGCAAGACGCTCGCATTTTAGTTTTAGGGGCCGGCGGCGCGGCGCGTGCTGCGGTGTTTGGATTGAAAGAGCGTGGCGCCGAAGTTTACGTTCTGAATCGCAGCGTAGCCGCAGGGCAGAAGTTGGCGCGGCAGGCGCGGGCGCGCACGGCGAAACGTCAAGACCTTAAGAAGCTCAGCTTTGACGTGATCATCAACGCCACGCCGGTGGGAATGGGCAATTCCAAAGAGTCGCCTCTCAACGAGAACGAGATCAACACCAAGTTCCTCTTCGACATGGTTTATGACCCGGCGGAAACTCGGCTGATCCAGATGGCGCATGCCCGAGGGGTGGCCGTGATCCCCGGCATAGAGATGTTTGTCCACCAAGCTGCCCGGCAGTTCGAGATCTGGACCGGGAAACCGGCTCCATGGGACGAAATGCTGCGCGTAGTCACCGCTGAACTTCATGAACGGACTACGATGCGGGCCTTAGCCGAACGAAAGAAAAAGTAAGGTCTTCTGCTGGTAAGGCAACAGACGGAATGTGCAAATCCCCATAAAGAAATCGTTTACGTAAACGATTTTCGCCTCCCCTTCGCCATGATGCCCGGTGCCACGAAATGGTTGCAATTTAAGCCCATTTAGCAGTAAGATGCCTGTCGGACGTGGGACAGCAAAAACGTTCGATCTCGTCAAAAGCACTGCCCTTTCTTCCTAGGTAAAAAAGGTCGTTAGCCAACTGTAAACGGATACTCGGACCAGCAATGTCCGCAGTACCTCAAGGTTCGGAGAGACCTCATATGGCGTGGTACGCTTACTGCATTACTGAGCACCAGACCCTTTCCAACGGAACCCGCACCCGGCGCCCCTTCCTCCTCGAAGGCGTTCAAGGCGTAAACGGAGCTGCGGTACTCAGCTACCCTAGTGGTGACTTTGCTGTCATCGTCAGCGAATACGACCGGACGGACGCCAAACTCGAAGAGAAACATGTCCTCGAGCATGCCCGTGTCGTAAGCGTCTGTTTCCGGACCGGCACCGTATTGCCCTTCCGCTTCGGGACCATTTTCGACTCGGACGACGCTCTGCGTCAGGCCGTCCGCGCCAACCGCCGAACATTCGGCCAAAGCGTAGCTAAACTCAAGGGCAAAGCTGAGATGCACCTGAAAGTTCTAGTAAAAGGTGACTCATTGCGGCAGGCCTTGGCTGAGGTAGTTCTGCCCGACACGGTCGGTGGCGACTATCTCATTAAACTGCGGGAAAAGGCTTCCCAGGACCGGGAGCGCCAGACCAAAGCTCGGGCCCTTTCCGTTCAGGTACACAAGATGTTCAATCCGCTGGAGGAAGAGATCAGCTGCAAGCGGGTATCTTCCGACGGAATGATGATCGACATCGCCCACCTGATCGATTCCAAATCCATTGAAAAATATCAAAACCGCTATTCGACGGCTGCCCGGCAGTTGAAGAATTGCGAAATCGTGCTCAGTGGTCCCTGGCCTCCGTACCACTTCCTGCCCGGGAAGCTGCGCACCGTGGCGGGCAACTCCTAGCCAACAGAAGACTCGTGCACGGAATGTGCAAGGTTTTGCACTTGGGTAAAATTCAGGGGAATGGCGACGACCAGCCATTCCCCTTCTTTATTGAGTAAACATTCATCTTTGCAATTAGATAGGGGAGACGAGTTCATTTATCGCACTATGGGCGTATTTGGTTCGGCAAGTGCTTTATGTAGAAGTAACAAAAGAGGCCGCAACAGGTGACTCTTCTCCATTCTTCTCGCGCTCTTCGTTTAGCTGCACCAGAAACCGGTACAGCGCCCAGCAACGCCCCTTCTTAAATCCTTCCAAATAGTCTCTTTTGAAACGGCCCCGGAAACGGGGCCGCTTTTTTGGCTAAAACAGGTTTGTGGAGGGAGATAGAGCGTTGAAGCGAGAATCCAGAAGTTGATTCAAAAAGCGATAAACTCATTTCACGATGATCCCGAAAACTCTCGCCAGCATGGCGCTCTGCTTTGTTACATCCGCTGGCTTCTGCCAGACGCCCACCACGACATCGTCGGTATACAGCCGGCGTCCAACTCCTACCTCGGCTGAGGACTCCTATTCGCCGCAATTGAGAGGCGAACTGAAGGCCCTGCGCGATGCCGCCTTGACCAGTGACTATGCCTGGGGACAGGTGGCGCACATCACGGAAAATATCGGGCCGCGCCCGGAGGGATCTCCGCAAGCAGAGTTCGCCGCTACTTATGTCGCCGACGAACTTCGCAAGCTGGGAATGGATGTCCACCTGGAAGAAGTTAAGGTGCCGAAGTGGACTCGAGGGGCCGAGACCGCCGAGTTGGTGGAGTGGCCGGGACAGACTCCGGGAACAACGCAGAAGGTAGTGCTGACCGCTTTGTCAGGAAATGCTCCGACCTCACCTGACGGGCTCACCGCCGAGATTGTGGTAGTCCGCAACTTTGACGAATTGAAGGCTCTGGGCCGCGAAAAAGTCGCGGGAAAGATCGTTCTATTCAACGAAATTTATGATCAGAAAAAGGCCGCTGGCGGAAAGGCCTTTGAGGCCTACGGTGAGGCAGTCGTCTATCGCGGCGAGGGAGCGAAGAAAGCGGCTGACCTCGGGGCAGTCGGGTCGCTGGTTAGGTCGGTGGGAGACGCCGACTATCGCATCCCGCATACGGGAGGGAGCACTCCGGCAGGGATTCCTCAGGGAGCGGTGGCCAGCGAAGACGCGGAACTGATTTCTCACCTGGCGGCGCAGGGCAAGGTCCGCATTCATATGGTACTGCTGTCGCAGACCGGAGCTCCGGTGCTCGGGCACAACGTAATCGCCGACATCAAGGGATCGGAACATCCCGAGCAGATCGTAGTGGTCTCCGGCCACCTCGATTCCTGGGACCTGGCTCGCGGGGCCATCGACGATGCTGCGGGAGTTGGTGTTGCAATGGCGACGGCGCAGTTGATTCACGAGTTGCATCTGCATCCCAGGCGCACGATCCGCGTGATCGCGTGGATGGACGAGGAAAACTTCGGCAGTGGTCAAACCGCTTACACCAAAGCCCACGGCGGTGAGTTCGCCAATCACGTCGGCGCCATCGAGAGCGATTCAGGAGCAGGGCATCCGCTGGGGTTTCAGGCAAAGATCGTCCCGGCGGCGGTACCGTTCTTGCGGCCCATGCTGGACATGCTTTCAGGGTTTGGCGCGAATTTACTAGACGTCGTCGGCGAAAGTCCTGAGGCGGATATCGGGCCTATGTCGGAAGCGGGCGTGCCTGCTTTTGGACTCGAGCAGGACGGGCGGAATTATTTTAAGTATCACCACACACCGGCGGATACGCTCGACAAGATCAACCCCCAGGAGTTGCGAGAGAACGCCGCGGCCATGGCGGTGTTGGGATACACCTTGGCTTGCTTGCCCGAACCTTTGCCACGGTAGGCAAAGGGCATCAACCCCGAGGACACGGGGGGCACAGGAAACCCGAAATTTGAAACTTCGATTCCCACATCTGGGTCGGAAATTTAGTTTCTAGTTCTCAGTTCCTAGTTCATAGCTGAAAATCGCTTTGCGTTTTCCATTCTGGCACTGCGCGCCCCGACCCATCCCCTATGCGGGTTGACGCATCTCAAATTGTACGAATATGATCTGCCTTGCATTCGGCCGACTTCCAGGGAAATCAGGTGAGCGCGGCCTGCGGGCCGCCGACTAGTATGGACAAAAAAAAGCTGGATTACTTCCGCAAGCGCCTCGAGGTCAGACAGGAAGAACTTCGCCGCATCGTCACCAGAACTGAGCATGATGGACGGACCGTCGATGAAGGCACGGCCCAAGACGTCGCCGATCGCGCGGCCAGTTCTTACACCAAGGAATTTTTGTTTTCGCAGAGTAACAATGACCGGCGGATTCTGGCGCAGGTCGACGGCGCATTGATTCGTATTCGCGGCGGCGAGTTTGGCGAGTGCATTTCGTGCGGAAAAGAGATCAATGCCAAGCGTCTCGAGGCCGTGCCATGGACGCGGCATTGCATCGAATGCCAGGAGAAGCTTGAGCAGGGGTTGTTGGAAGAGGCGTCAACGTAAACTTGCGTAGCGGCAGGTGTTCTTACCTGGCGGCGCAAACCCCAAATTGTTAAGTGACTGCTGGGCAGGTGAGGACACCTGCCGCTACGTGATTCATTCAAACGTCTTCACTTTGGCCACCGCGATCGCGTCCAGCTTTTGGATCAAGGCCACCATTAAATCCACCGTCTGATCGAAATCCTTGCGGTCGATTATTCCGTTGTGAGCGTGGGTGGACCTTGCCGGCACCAGCACGGTGGTTACCGGCACTCCCGTACCGTTCAACTTGATAGCGCCGGCGTCGTCGCCGAAGCCCTGCACAAAATCGAATTGCAGCGGAATTTTCTGTTCGGCCGCGATCTGCTTCACGAACGCCACGAGCTTTCGATTGGGCAATTCGCTAAAGGTATAGAGCATCATTCCCGGCCCGCCGCCTAGCACTTCCTGTCCAGCTTCCGGGCCGATTCCCGGCACGTCATTGGCGATTCCTACTTCCAAAGAAAATCCGATGTCGGGGTTGATGATCCGCGCGGAAGTCTGCGCGCCGCGCATTTCGATGCTGCCTTCCTCCTGCACCGTGGCCGCATAGAAAACCTGGTTGGGGTGCGCAGTGTGCGCCAGGCGGCGCATAACTTCAAGCATGACCGCGCAGCCGATGCGGTCATCCCAGGCTTTAGCGACGTAGCGGTTATTGCCCAGCACCTGAAAATCCGTGACCGGAACCATGGGATCGCCGGGAGAAATACCCTGGGCCGCAACCTCCTCGGGAGTGCGCGCGCCTGTGTCGAGATAGACCTCGCGCGGCGCACCGGCCGCCGGGGGCTGGTGCGGGGCAATGTGCGCGTCCCACAAATCAGAAACGGCGGACACTGGACCCTTCGATCCGATGATGATCCAACGCTGATCGGGTAGGGCTTGGTCGAGCCAGTAGCCAAGCATCTGGATCGAGATAAATCCGTCGGGACGAATGCGCTTCACCATGCCGCCAAGTTCATCCATGTGCGCGTCGAGCATGATGCGAGGACCGGCACTTCCCTGCTGCGCGATGACTGAACCCAGGCCGTCATAGGTAATTTTGTCGGCCATGGGCTTCATTTGTTCAGCCATCAGTTTGCGGACGGGGTCTTCGTAGCCCGGAGGGCCAGGGGCGTCGGTTAAGTCTTTGAGCAGTTGGACCACACGGTCTTGCGCCGGAGCTTCAAGGGAAATACAGGCCAGCAAAACGAGAGGCAAAATTCGAAACATGCCGGGAATTGTATCTCCTTGAATACAAAAGCTCCAAAAGACTGGCGCTCGGGCGCCTGGCGCGGGTGGTCAGAACTAAGATTGCAGAATATAAGGAAGACTTTGGCTTACTCAGTGTTAGTAAGTTGTGTCTTAAAGCAACACTTGCAATTTTCGAGAAAATACCCAACAATGTCCTGCTTTTTCTTCTCCCCTGTTAGCACTCACATAAAAGAATGGACAAGATTTTCATCAGCCCTGCCGAGGTCGCTGACGCCAAGGCATCGGCGGAGCAACCCGCTAAGGTCGAGCCCAAGTTAGCTCCGGTCATACCCACGTGGGCCAAGTTGTGTGTGTCTCCGTTGGTGCTAGTTCTCCCTTTGTTATGTTTCGTGGCGGCGGTCCTGCGGGTCGCGATGCGTACCTTGCCGCCGCGGACACGCTATGGCTGGGCGACCTTCATGAACACATTGCTGATTGTCAGCGGCATCTTGACTTCTCTCGGCGCAGTGGTTGCAGTGTCGTTTGTTCCTCTACCGCCGGTGGCGAGCCTCGGACTGAGTGAACTTGATGAGCGGGCCGAATTTCCTCATCTGCCAGCGACTGAAGCAATGTCGGCCAAGTCGGTTTCAGAAAGTCTGAAGCCTCTGGTCGCGGTGATCACGCCGGCACAACGCTCGTGGTTCACGCATCATGAGATGCCAAGCGGGAGTTTTGGAGCGGGCACGTTGCTGGAGGCGAACAAGGACGGCTACTTGTTTGTCACCGCACATCACGTGCTTGACGGCCCGACCTGGCATTTTTCCAAAGGCGAGAGTCGCGCTCTGATCGCGATGGCCTCAGGCACTTGGGCGGCTGCCGATGTGGTTGCCCGGCATAAAGACCTTGACTTGCTTTTGCTGTGGGTCCCGCGCGAATCGGGTAGTAGTTCGTTTTCACAACCGCTGGTGAAACTGTCTCAGACCAATGAAGGCGAGAATCTGTTTGTGATTGGGCATCCGGAGGGGCTGCGCTTCACCTTGAGCACCGGAATCATTTCGCGATTGAGCGGCAGCGTCATCCAGATGTCGGCGCCGGTGAGCCCGGGGAACAGTGGCGGTCCCGTCTTCGATGACAAAGGCAACCTGGTGGGCATTGTCACTTCCATGATCGACAAGCATGGCGACCCGAACGCGGAGAACCTCAACTTCGCGGTGCACGCAAGCGCGTTGCTGGAAGACGCGAACTGGGATTTCACCGACTCCGGGCGCAAACACCTTGGCGATTATCTGGCGGACGAAGCTGCCCACGAGAAAGCCGCAGTAGCTTCGCAACACTAAAACAAGAACGGACCGAACACGCATGGGGAACATTAACGTCACGGTTTACGACTCAACGGAAAACAAACGGGTCCCGGTAGAACTACCGGATGACGCGCCCTGTAACAAGATCATCGCCGTGCTGGTGCAGAAGCTGCGCCTGCCTACCAACGGCCCAGATGGCGCGCCCTTGAGTTACAAGTTTCACCACAAGAACTCGGGACGGCAGATTCAGGACAGCCAGACGCTGGCGGATGCGCAGGTGCAGGACGGGGACATTCTGCGGCTTCAACCAGAAATTACGGCTGGGTAAAAATCTATGGTGCGCATTTTGGCCGAAGATGTGCGCGAAGATCGTTTCAGCCGGTTGCGGTTGATTCCCTGGTGGGACCAGGCGAAGATCGCCGCCTGCCGGTTGCTGGTGGTCGGCGCTGGCGCATTGGGCAACGAGATTTTAAAGAACGCGGCGCTGCTGGGATTCCGCAACGTGGTTGTGGTCGACCTTGATCGCATTGAAGAGTCCAATCTCTCGCGGACTGTCCTTTACCGGGAACAAAATGTTGGGCAGTTTAAAGCTGATGCTGCCGCGGCTGGCTATCGGTCGCTTGCGCCGGATGCCGTCGTGCAACCGCTGATTGCGAATATCGTGCACGGATGCGGTCTTGGGTTGTTTGAGTGGAGCGATATCGTCCTTGCCGGCTTGGACAATCGCGAGGCGCGATTGTGGATCAACCGGTCGGCGTGGAAGATGAACCGTCCATGGATCGACGGAGCTATTGAGGGTATTAACGGGGTGGCGCGCGCGTTTCTGCCCGGGGTCCCACCATGCTACGAATGCACGCTTGGCGAGGTGGATTGGGCGTTGCTCCAGAAACGCCTGTCCTGTAACTTGCTTGCGCTTGAACCTGAACCGGAAGGAAAGATTCCGACCACGCCGACGATTTCGTCGATCATTGCCGGCATACAAGTGCAGGAAGCGGTCAAGCTGATTCACGGCTTGCCTACCCTTGCAGGCAAGGGCTTCATCTTCGAGGGGATGAATCACTCGTCCTACGTCGTCGAATACACCGCGAACGCGGACTGCATGAGTCACTACGTCGCGCCTGAGGTGGTGCATCTAGCTGAAAGTTCGAGCGAGTTGAGTTTGGAAGGATTGAGGCGGCGCGCTCAGTCGGATTTCGCCGCGGACGAAGTTGTGGTGGAGTTCAGCCGGGACGTCGTGCAAAAGTTTGTTTGTCCGTCGTGCCACGAAGAGGAAGAGAAGTTCGCGCCCCTGGGCAGCATTCCCTTTGAAGACGCCAGGTGCAAGAACGACGGACAGCTTCGTACCGTAATTTCCTTGCACAGTTATTCGGGAGAACCCGAGCTTGGCACGAAACAGTTAAACGAGTTGGGATTGCCCGACTTCGATGGGTTTATCGCCCGTAGTGGCGAGCGCGAGATCGCCTACATTCCTTACGGCGATGCGCCGCAGGTTCTCGGCCCGCTATCCATACAACAGGCAGCGCGATGAAGCAGAAACCAAAACAAGCCGCCAGACAGCCGTCACTCTCCGTCGATAGCGAAGTGGTGCGACGAATTCGCCAGCATGCCCGCTCCTCTGAGAAGGCGGAAATCTGCGGAGTGCTCATCGGACATGACCGCGATGGTTCGGTGAAAGTCGAGGCGTGCATCCAGGGCTTGAATGCGGAAGAGGCCGGCGCTCATGTCACATTCACCCAAGATACCTGGGAGCACATTTATAAGGTGAAAGACAAAGAGTATCCGGACCACCGCATCGTGGGCTGGTATCACTCGCATCCCGGGTTTGGCGTGTTTCTTTCCGAGCACGACACCTTCATTCACAACCACTTCTTTTCTTCTCCCGGGCAGGTGGCGTGGGTATTCGATCCGCACTCCGATGAAGAAGGCTGCTTTGGATGGGTCGGCGAAAGGCTGGAACGGCTCACGCAAATTGCTGTGGTCGATGGCCGCGGCGGTGAATGGGCCGAGGTGAGCAGTAAACCTGAGCCGAATTTTTCAAAGGTTGAAACGCCAGTCGCTCCGAAGAAATCGACCAAGGTCGCCATACCAGACGACGACCCGGCGGATTCTTCTTCGTTGCAGCGGTTGGTGGCGAACTTCTTCTCTTATCTAACCGCGATAGTTGCGGGATTCCTGCTGTGCTGGTTCTTCTTTCCCAAAATTGCGGTGTTGCCCGTGCCTGTCGATCCATTGACCGGACAGCCCCTTCCCGGCCCGGCTTTAGATCGACTGTCGGAATATTTGAGCCATCAGCCAGAAGGTGCTGCCCAAACTTCTAAACCGCAAGCGGATGGCGCCAAGGGGGAACATGCCCAACCCAAGTGAAAAAGAGCCGATCAAGATCACTCTGGAGGACCTTGCTACCGTCGTGGTCGCCGAGACGAGCGCAGCGCCACCTCCTCCGCAGGCAGGTGCGGCGAAATCCTATGGAACCATCAATGAAACGGCGGAACAGTTTGTGCCGGTTTCGGAAGAGCGCGGCAGTATCTTGTTGCAAGGCTGGTTCTATCTCGGCGTTGCGGGACTGCTCGGCGCGCTTGCGGGATGGGCGATAGCGGAACCGGGATTTGTGGATGGGCCGCCAAGTTGGGGAAACCACGTAATGATGCCGCTGATCCTGACCCTGATGTGCGTAGGGTTTGGGATCTCCGAAAGCGCAGTGGAACGCTCCGTGCAAAAAGCTCTCCTGCGCGGAGTATTGGCATTACCGCTGGGGCTCATGTTTGGTTTCGTATTCGATTTCATGGCCAACATGATCTACAACATCGGGTTGAGTATTTGTTACCAGGCGGGGGCACAGTCCTATCACAACCCTGCGGTGTGGATCGCGCGTGGAATTGCATGGATGGTTTTTGGTGCTGCCGGTGGTTTGGTCTACGGGATTGTCGGACAGTCGTCCAAGAAGGGCACCTACGGCGTAATCGGCGGCATGATCGGCGCCGGACTGGGAGGAGTGATATTCGATCCGATTTCGCTGTTCACCAAAGGCGGTGCACCGAGCCGGATCGCAGGCTTCGCCCTGGTGGGAATGGCCACGGGCATTGGCATGGGATTGGTGGAGAGCGCGCTGAAGGACCGGTGGCTCTACGTGACGTCCGGTCCGCTGGCGGGCAAGCAGTTCATTCTCTATAAGTCCGAGACCAGCATCGGCAGCCGCCAGGAATCGGATATTTATTTATTTAAAGACCCGAACATTCTTCCGCGGCATGCCGTGGTGCAGATTACTGGATCGCGCGTACAACTGCGCGCCACCGGAGCGGTACAGTGCGCCGGGCAAAACATTCAAAGCCGCGTACTCCAGAACGGCGATCTGTTGCAGGTGGGGCGTTATTCCTTCCGCTACAAGGAGAAGCAACGGGCATGAGCACGGAAGTTTGTCCTTATTGCCGGGACCAGATTGCTGCGGAAGAATCCGCCACCGTTTGCGAAGGTTGCGGAACGCGGCACCACGCCGACTGTTACGCGGAAAACGGGGGATGCACGATTTTCGGATGCAAGTGCGCGCCCGCGGAAGAACCAAAGCTGAGTGTGTCGGTGCCGGAGCTGGTGAGCGTGGCCACAACCGTGCCGGCAGAGCCATCCGCAGCCCGAGCCCCGGTTCCCCCGCCACCTCCGCCTCCACTTCCCGGGAGAGGCGCACCGACCGCAGCTCCTCCGACCATTTCTGAAATGCAGCGGATCACGAATCGGGTTGTGCCTTCGATGTTCGGTTCTTTTGAAGAGCCGGACGAAATCCTAGTAATTGTGCCGCAGACTGAGCCGGTCACCGACCCGAAGAACCGCACAACTTTCATCTTGCTGGGCGCATTGCTCGGAATGCTGGGCGCGCACAACTTTTACGCCGGCTACACCAGAAAAGGGGCACTGCAACTGGGCATTAGCGTGCTTACTCTGGGCTTTGGCAGCCCAATGAGTTGGGTCTGGGCGGTCATCGATATCTGCACCGTGGGACAAGACAGTCATGGAGTGCAATTCCAGTCATAGGAAGAGGCGCTATGGAATATTTCGTCAAAAGGGGAGATGAGCGGTTCGGACCCTATGGTCTTTCCGATCTGCAACGCTATGTGCAGTCGGGCAACGTGTTGGTCGACGACTTGGCCCAGAGCGAGGGGATGACCGATTGGGTACCGGTATCGCAGGTCCTGGGAAATATTCCGTCGGTCGCGCCCGCCGGGGAAGCCGTTTGGGTGCCTGAACCACAGTTAGTAGAGTTGCCGCCTAACTGGCATTGGTCGATCGTTCTAATCCTCGGACTAGTTACGCGGCAGCTTTTCAATTTGATTTGGGCCTTGATTCAGGCCAATTGGGCCCGCAAGCTCAGCGGTAACAACAAGGCGATGGTGCTGGTCGCAATGTATCCCGCGGGAATGATTACGGGAATTTTGATCACTATTCTTTTTCCGCGCGCCGCGCCGCTGGGTGGATTGTTTATTTTTGGCGGTGCGATCGTCTATTTGTTTGGCGTGTTCGCCATTCGAAGCGCGGTGGAGGATTACTACAACTCCAAGGAAAATATCGGACTGACGCTGACCGGCGTGATGACTTTCTTTTTCAGCACGGTCTACATTCAGTACCACATCAACCGGATTGCCCGCTGGAAGAAGACCGGGGTGCTTTCTTAATATGCCTTCGCCACGCACGCGCCGTCTGGTTCTTGACGAGCAGATGATCGACAATTTGCTGCGTGATTGGCCTTTGGTCAAGGTCACAGGCAAGGCCGGCATTCCGCCGGAAATCTACCGCTTCACCTACAACATTCGCGGACTTTACGTCGCGGGCTCGGGAGAAATTCTCGAGCGCGATATACACGTCCTCGAAGTGAACCTGACGCTGGGTTACCCGAGAAGAGCCCCGCAGTGCCGCATGTTGACGCCGGTGTTTCATCCGAACTTCGACGATTCGATGGTTTGTATAGGCGACTTCTGGGCGGCTTCGGAAGGGCTGGATGATTTGATCATCCGCATTGGCCGGATGATCGCATATCAGGAGTACAACACCAAGAGTCCGTTGAATGGCCTGGCGGCGAAGTGGGCATCACAAAACGTTGGGTTTTTACCGATCGATCCGCGCCCGATTGCGCCGCCTTCAAAAGACGGACAAGCGGCAAGCGAACCTCCTCCGCCGCCGATGCCCCCGGTCAGCGTGCAACCGGAAAGCGCCGATCCCTGGTCGGAGAAGATCGTCATCGGTTAGCGTTTCAGCTACCTCATCTTGACAACCATGATTCGCGGGCTTTACCTTCGGCGGCTGGGTTTCTTACGCTTCGAATCGGGCGCGGAGCGTCAGGTAATCGTTTTCTAACGCTTTTTAGTCGTGGGGGATCTTCTTCATGTGCTGGCTTCGTCGTGCGCATTTTCTGGTTGTGTTTGCCTTCATTCTTGCTCTGGCTCCGCGCGGATTTGGGCAGGCCACTTCCGGGTCGATCCTTGGGCGGATCGCGGATTCAACGGACGCTGTTGTCGTCGACGCCGAGGTGGTTGCGCGAAACGAAAACACCGGGCTGACCCAGAGATCGAAGACCGACAACGACGGCTACGTGGTGCGCAACTTACCCCCGGGCACTTACACCATTACGGTTTCCAAATCGGGCTTCAAGACCGTTACGCAGAGCGAGGTCTTGCTGGTGGTTGATCAGAAGCTGCGGCTGGATTTTGTGCTGGCCCCAGGCAGTACTTCAGAGACGGTAACGGTCACCGGCGAACCGCCGCTCTTGCAGACGCAGACGGTTGAGACTGGCGACGTAATTCAGTCGCGGCAAATTCTCGATCTGCCGTTGAATGGCCGCAATTTCCTGCAACTTGCGCGCCTAACTCCCGGCGTAATCGGGGGAGCGGGCGGAAATACTTCCAACCTCGCAGTCAACGGCCAGCGTGAGTTCGCCAACTCCATCATGATCGATGGCGTCGAGACGACCAGCAACCGCAACAACGACAACAGCCTTAGCCCCAGCGTGGACGCGGTTGAGCAGTTCAAAGTAGTGACTTCTGCGTATTCCGCGGAGTATGGACACGCCGCGGGCGCGGTGGTGTCGATTCAGACAAAATCGGGCAGCAACGGCTATCACGGATCGGCTTACGAATTTTTCCGGCCCAACAATACGGCGGCACAACCTTATTCGTTTGGCCTTTCCGAACCGCCCGGGGCGTTGAAGCATCACAATTTTGGGGCGACCATCGGCGGGCCGATCAAGAAGGACAAACTCTTTTTCTTTGGTTCTTACGAAGGATTCCGGCTGCGCGATCGTTTCTCGGAATTGCTCGACGTTCCGCCAGCCGGTCAAATCAACTATCTGCCGAACGGAGACGTCGATCTCTCGGGG
>DATBAT010000472.1:0-8828 GCA_036271375.1 Terriglobales bacterium | reverse complement strand
CGCTGGGCGCAGCCGAAATCACGCTGCTGGAGCAGACATCCGCCTTCAGCGTATTCCCCAGCGACGGTGTGCGGGTAACGCCGCGTTACATCATCAAAGTGACGGACTACGAGGGACGCGTACTGGAGGAAGATTTTCCCGACGTGAAAGACGTGATCAAGGAACGCACGGCGCGAATCATGACGTCCATGCTGCACGAAGTGGTGATGCACGGCACGGCAATCTCCGCCAACACGTTGAAGTATCCTTTAGGGGGGAAGACCGGAACCACCAATGACTTCACGGACGCGTGGTTCGTGGGATTCTCTCCGGCGACGACTTGCGGAGTGTGGATGGGCTACGACGAAAAGAAATCTCTGGGAGCGAAAGAAAGCGGCGCGCGCGCAGCCCTGCCAATCTGGGTAGACTTCATGAAGGCGGCGCTGGCGGGCAAAGAGCCGGGAGAATTTTTACCTCCTGACAATTCCTCGGGACCCATAGCGAGGAAGGTAGACACACCCGATACCGCGCCGGCGGAAGAGGAAGCACACTAGGCTACTTTGTTGGCTGTGCGACGCGGCGCTCGTCGAGGTTTTTTCGGCTCACGGCTTTTCAGATATTTGTAGAGCGCGTAGCTTCCGGTGACGACTGCCAACCCTACAAGAATGAGAAGCGCTGGCAGATAATACTTCGAGAAAAACGACACGATGTGGTTGCCATAGAGCGCAGCCAGACCGGCAAGAACCAGAAAGCGAATTCCCCGCCCCGTCGCCAACGCTCCCAGAAACTTCTTGTGCGAGTACTGCATTGCACCCGCAGCCAGTAGAAACGGAACAATAGGAAACGGCGGTGGAATCATTGCGGGCACTGCGATTGCCCAAAATCCCCAGCGTTCGAATTGTTTATAAACTTTCGTGGCGGTCCGTTTTTGAACTCGCTTCTCGAAGGCTTCCTTGCCACCTTTGCGTCCCAGGTTATAGGTGATGTAGCCCCCGATGACCGCCCCAAGTGTGGCCATGGCAGCGTAGTAAACCCAAAATTTGGGTTGCCCTGCCGCCAGCCAGATGGTGAGGACATCCATGCTGCCGGGCAATGGGATGATGGAGTTATCGGCTAAACCCAGCACCAGCAGACCTAAGCCGCGCAAATGCCGCAGCCATGCCGGAATCGAAGCCAGCAGCGCGGCATGTAGGTGGGGCGTCATGGGGGAATCCCTTAGAGTCTCATTCGGCGAATCAGTTGGTAGCGACTTCTATTAGATGATGGCTCTCGTCGTCGCGCCTGGAAATCGCAGCGTCGGCGCCGATGACAATGCTTTACACTCCACCCCGTATTTATAAAAGAGATGCAACCCGTCGAGGCAATCCTGGTCGAGAGTGTAATGGATATTTTCGGTTAAGTAACTTCTAACATCGGCTTCGGTGAGCCCGACGCGCGGCGCCCATTCTGCGGAAATCCGGTCGAGGCTGTCCGCTTCCAACCCGTGATCGCGAGACTGCTGAAAGATTTTGCTCAGATCAAGCGAGGCCGATTCCGCGGCCTCATGCCGGATCGCCCAAAAGGCGAATACAAAGGGCTTGCCGGTGAGACGAATCCATTCTTGAGCAAGGTCATAAGTAAGGTAGCGCGAGCGATCCACTTGCAATGCCGGGTCGCCGATGAGCAAACCTGCGTCACAATCTTTCAACATCGCTTCTATATTGGGGTCCTTGGAAACGAACTGCCTTTCCCCTCCCCACCATTTGCCGAATAGCACTCTTGTGAGCGCGACCGAGGTGAGCGAAGAGGTATCCAGTCCGACTGTCTTGATTTTTTCCAGAGGAATCTTGCTTACCAGCAAAATCGAACGAACGGCCCGCTTGGAGGCGATCGCCACCCCGGGCAGCACGATCAAGTTCGGAATTGCGGTGTAGGCGGCCGAAGGAATGATGCCGATGTCGGCGGTACCAGCCGCCAGTTGCGCGGCGCATTGCGAGGGAACGGTATAAGAAATATCGAATTGCTCGCCCGCGCTGCCGTGTTCGAAATCCCACATCAGCGGCGCAGTATTCAGGTAGGAAATAGCCGATATGCGCAATCGCCTCATTCGGGACAAGTTCAATTCTAACAAAGCAGTGTGTCATGTGACCTTGACTTCCCGTTTGGCCGGTGTAATAGATGCACAGTGGCCGGAGGAGTCGTGAGTCAAGCTGCAGTGGCAGTACCCAGAAGAGCCGATAACCAAATTAAAGACCAGACGCTTCAGTGGCTGGCGTTGACACTGACGCCGGGGCTGGGGACGACCAGGTCCCGGCGCCTGGTGGAGTTATTCGGCGGTGTTGCGGGGATCTTCCGCGCTTCGCTCACGGAACTGGAAGCAGCGGGACTTACGGCAGTTTCGGCGCAATCGTTGGGCACCGGACGCTCACTCGAACTGGCAAAAGAGGAGAGCCAGAAAGCCAAAGAGGCCGGCGTCACAATAATTTCGCTGGACGATCCTGCGTATCCACCAAACTTGAAGGAAATTTACGATCCGCCCATTGTGCTCTATGTTCGGGGTTGCCTAGAAATTCTGTCCGAGCCAGGAATTGCAGTGGTGGGTACCCGTCTTCCAACGCCTTATGGCCGGGGAATGGCGGAAAAATTGGCCCGCGAGTTAGCTGCTCGCGGCCTGGTCATATTTAGTGGATTGGCTCGTGGCATCGACACCGTAGGGCATCGCGGTGCGCTCGAGGCTAAGGGCAAGACTGTCGGCGTCCTGGGT
The DNA here is from genome assembly GCA_036271375.1 of Terriglobales bacterium. GTDB lineage: Bacteria > Acidobacteriota > Terriglobia > Terriglobales > Acidobacteriaceae > DATBAT01. Next base: position 6,106 of record DATBAT010000472.1, on the reverse strand, counting down.
ACCGGTGTTGACATCATTTATCCCAAAGAAAACACTCGGCTGGCCGATCAAATACTTTCGAGCGGTGGAACACTAATTTCCGAGTTTGCTTTGCAGACTTTCGCCGCGCCGCAAAATTTCCCCATTCGCAATCGCATCATCAGCGGAATTTCGGTCGGCGTTCTGGTGGTCGAAGCGGCGGAATATAGCGGCACTCGGATCACTTCCCGCTGCGCGCTGGAACAGAATCGCGAAGTGTTTGCCGTCCCTGGAAACGTGACTAACAAGAACTCGTGGGGGCCCAACACGCTCATCAAACAGGGCGCCAAGCTGGTGGCCACGTGGGAGGACGTTTGGGAGGAACTCCCTGCGAATGTGCGACTTACGCTGGAGCCTACGGGCTCCAATGAATCGTCCGAGCAACAGCCCGCATCTCTATTTGGTGAACGGGAGCTTCCGCCGCATGAAAAGAAGATCCTGGCGCTATTGAAAAGTGATGAGGCAATGCACATCGATGAAATCGTCGAGAGCCTGGAACAAAATGTCTCTTCGTCCGAGATTTTTGCCGCTCTCTTTGAATTGGAGTTGTCTGGCCTAGTGAAGCAACTGCCGGGCAAAAACTTCGTCAAAGCCATGTAAGAGCGCCAAAATCTTCCATGGGATGCAAGCGGAATTTGCTTCAACCAGGGCCCCGCCGAAAGCGGGGAACAAACAGCCAGAAGCTAGCCGTTACTTGTTGCTAACTGCCCATTCATGCTAGCTTCGGACAAAGCAAACGAAGATTGAGGGAACATTGTCAAATAGTTTGGTCATCATCGAATCGCCGGGTAAGGCGAAAGCCATCCAGAAGTATCTGGGTAAGGGCTTCACTGTCGAAGCCTCGTTCGGGCACGTGAAGGACCTGCCTAAGAGCATCCTTGGGGTCGATGTCGAGAACGAATTCGAGACGGAATACATCGTTATTCCGGGCAAAGAGAAGGTCCTCGCCAAGCTGAAGAAGCTGGCGCTGTCGGCGGACCACATCTACCTGGCGCCTGACCCGGACCGCGAAGGCGAAGCCATCGCTTGGCATCTGGCCAACGAATTGGGCAACGGCAAAAAAGCAAAAAAGAAGAAAGGCAAGAAGGGCGACGAGCCGGAGGAACCACGAATTCGCCGGGTCACCTTCAACGAAATTACAAAAAAAGCCGTGCAGGAAGCGTTTGAGCATCCGCGCGACATCGATCAAAACCTGGTCGACGCGCAGCAGGCGCGCCGGGTGCTTGACCGGTTGGTGGGGTATCAAGTTTCTCCCTTATTGTGGGACAAAGTCCGCCGCGGCCTTTCCGCCGGACGCGTGCAGACTGTCGCGCTTCGCCTGATCGTTGAACGCGAGCGTGAGATTAAAGCCTTCCAAAAAGTAGAGTACTGGACGATCGACGCCAATCTTTCGGCGTCCAAGCCACCGGCGTTCGATGCCCGCTTTCTAGGCAAGGGCGAAGAGAAGGTCGACGTCAACAATGGTGAAGACGCGGAAAAGATCCGCGCGGCCCTGGAAAAAGCGGATTGGGTTGTGCGCACGGTCGAGCGCAAAGAACGCCGGCGCAACGCCACTCCGCCGTTCACCACCAGCAAATTGCAGCAGGACTCTTCGCGCAAGCTGCGCTTCAGTGTGAAGCGCACCATGATGATCGCGCAGCGCTTGTATGAAGGCGTCGAAATGGGGGAAGAAGGCTCGGTCGGTCTGATCACCTACATGCGTACCGATTCGACCCGCGTTTCTGCCGATGCGCTGACCGAAGTTCGCGACTATATAAAGGAGCAATACGGGGAGCAATACCTTCCCGCGCAGCCCAACACTTATAAAGAGAAGAAGGAAGCACAGGCGGCGCACGAAGCCATTCGTCCGACGTCGGCGATGCGGCACCCGGATTCTATCAAGCAATACCTGAAAGAGGACGAATTCAAGGTATACAAACTGATCTGGCAGCGCTTCATCGCATCGCAGATCATGCCTGCTGTGTTCGACCAGACCACGGTCGACATCGATGCAAAGAGTTCGAAGGAGACGTTCTGGTTCCGCGTAACCGGCTCGGTGATGAAGTTCGACGGATTCCTCAAGGTTTACGAGGAGTCGAAAGACAACAAGGATGAGGAAGACGACGAACTGAAGCACAAGCTTCCGCCGTTGGAGCCGGGCCAGAAACTGACGTTGAAAGAATTGAAGCCAGAACAGCACTTCACCGAACCTCCACCGCGCTACAACGAAGCGTCGCTAGTGAAGGAGCTGGAAGAGCGCGGCATTGGGCGTCCGTCGACGTATTCCGCCATTCTGAGCACGATTCAGGAGCGGCAGTATGCGCAAAAAATAGGCGGCAAGTTTACTCCCACGGAGATCGGCCTGGTTGTGACCGATTTGCTGGTGGAGAACTTCGCCGACATTTTCGATATCGCGTACACCGCCCGTCTGGAGCAGGATCTCGACGAAATCGAAGAGGGCAAAGAGACTTGGACCGACGCGCTTGCCGAGTTCTACAAGAAGTTTGAGAAAGACCTGAAGTATGCCGGCAAGCACATGGAAAACATCAAGCGGATGGAGAAGCCGACTGATGAGAAGTGCGAGCGGTGCCACTCTCCGCTGGTAATCAAGTGGGGCAAGCACGGCTCGTTCTACGCGTGCAGTTCTTACGACAAAGAGAATAAAGATAGCTGCAATTTCACCAAAGAAAATCCGATCAACCTGCCGGACCTCGATACGGCCGATGTCCAGGAAACAACCCAGGAAGAATATTGCGAGAACTGTGGGCGCGTGATGGTGCTGAAGCGCGGGCGCTTCGGGCAGTTCATGGCCTGCACCGGATATCCGGATTGCAAGACTACCCGGCGTCTCGACCAGGGCAAGAAAGTCCCGGATATTCCGCTCGATGAGAAGTGCCCGAAGTGCGATCGCAACATGATGATCCGCCACGGGCGTTACGGCGAGTTCACTACTTGCAGCGGCTATCCCGACTGCAAATACGTGAAGCAGAACTTTATTGGCGTGAAGTGTCAGCTCTGCGAAGATGGCGAACTAGTCGAAAAACGTGCCCGCAAGGGAAACACATTCTACGGCTGCTCGAATTATCCCAAGTGCAAATTCACCGCGGCCCACAAACCGATTGCGGAAAAGTGTCCGAGTTGCGGGAATGATTTCCTCGTGGAAAAATATTTGAAGTCCGGCCCGGTGATTGCGTGCCCGAATAAAGAATGCGAATACGAGCGGCCGATGCCGGCGGAAGCCGTCGCCACGGCTGACGCATAAACTTCTAATCCAAGAAAGGCCACGATGCCCCCGCAAGCCACTACTGCTGATGCGCAGCTGATCCTGCAACTCTACGAACTTCGCCGCGAAGCCGAAATGCGCAAGGCGCGTCATTGGTTCGCCGCAACCTTCTCGCCCCAAAGCTACGAGGACATCCAAAAGGTCATCGCCGGTCCCCCACAGGAAAGCGCCTGGTTCCGCCAGGTATTGAGTTATTGGGAAATGGCTGTCTCCCTGGTCAATCATGGCGCGTTGAACGAAGAACTGTTCTTCGACACCAACGGCGAGCTGTGGTTTGTGCTCGGCAAGATACTGCCGTTTCTAGCCCAGTATCGCGAAAAGACGAGCAATCCGAATGCGTTCAAGATTGTTGAAGGCCTGGCTACCAAAACCGAGGCAGGCCGCAAACGGCTGGAACATATGGTGAAGATGCACGAAGCGCGGCGCAAGGCCGGTTAGACGTTTCCTTGCTTCGCTCTCGGGACGGGGCAAGCCCTGCCGCTACACGTGCTACTACGAAATATATTCCCGAATGTATTCGTCACGCGACGCCTTTAACTCCTGGGCATCGCCGTCGAAAATCACCTTGCCGTCGCGCAGCACCAGGAACGTAACCGGAATTTCCGTCCGTGAGTGCGGCGGAAGCGGCGCACTTTTGTTGGCCTTGCGATCGAAATAGTGCGTCGCCATGGTAAAGGCGTCTTGCAAGCGATGGGAAACCAGCAGGGCACTGGTCTTATATTCGTCGCGCTGTTTGATCATCAACTCGACGATCGTGGTCGAGGTCACAGGATCGAGTCCGCCGGTCGGCGAGTCGTAAAGAATCACTTCGGGTTGAGTAATGATAGCGCGCGCGATCGCGACCCGGCGGCGCATGCCTCCCGACAGTTCGGCGGGAAACATGTCGATGGTGCGTTCGAGTTCGACGAAACTGAGCGCCTCGCGCACCCGGCGGTCGATTTCATCCTCGGAAACATTTCCTTCCTCCATTAGCCGGAACGCGACATTGTCACGGACGGTGAAGGAATCGAAAAGCGCGCTCTCCTGAAAAACCATTCCGATCCTACGGCGCAACTCGAAGAGATCTTGCTCCTTCATCTTTGTGACATCGTCGCCCAGAACAATGATGCGTCCACTGTCGGGCTTGAGCAGGCCCAGTGCGAGTTTCAGAATCGTGCTCTTGCCCGAACCGGCGACGCCGAAGATGGCTTTGGTTTCGCCCTTGGGCACGCGGAAGGAAATTCCGTCGAGAAGAGGCTTCTCTTCGAAGCTCAACACCACGTTGTCAAACACGACTACATCGCCAGCCGGCTGAGGAGCGGCGGAACCGACGCGTTCAAGAGGTAAAGTCGCCATCTGAGAATCTGCGATTAAGAACCAAGAATAAGCATCAGGAACCGGGTGACGAAAACATCCACGGCAATGATCAGAATCATCGCAGCGACCACGGCTTCAGTGGTCGAGCGGCCTACTCCCTGCGTTCCACCCTTGGTCGAGAGGCCGTAATAGCAACCGATAGTCGAAATCAGAAACCCGAAGACGATCGGCTTGGCCAGTCCCATAAACACGTCAGAGAACACCAGCGTCTGCCAGGCGTTGCTCCAGTACTCGTGCGAGTCGAGCCCGAGGATGATCGATGCAACAAAACTGCCGCCGATGAGGCCGAGTAAATCGCCCAGAATGGTGAGGAAGAACAACATGAACGTGGTGGAAACCACGCGCGGCGTGACCAGTTTTTTTAAGGGATCGGTTCCCAGAGCGCGCATGGCGTCGATTTGCTCGGTGACCACCATTGAACCAAGTTCGCTGGCCATGCCGGAGGCGTTGCGTCCGGCGACGACCAGACCGGCGAGCACCGGGCCTAGTTCTCGAATGATGCCGATGGAGACGAGCTGTCCAATCACGGCTTGCGCACCGAAGCGGCTGAGCGTAGTGGCGCTATTCAACGCCAGGGCCGCACCGGTAAAGAAGCAGGCGGCGAGAACGATGGGAAGCGAACCGAATCCGATTATGTCGGCTTGTTGCGCCATGTCCGCGAAATAGAGAGGCCGCTTGAAGAGATTCGCGACGGAGCGGACCGCAAGCATCGAGTAGTCCTGAACGGACAGGAGCTTGCCCTTTACATACTCACTGGGCGAGATGCTCTCGATGCGGCTTAGGAGATCGCCTGCTGCCATTCTTTCGCTCCTAGCTGGAACTATAGCAGAGGCAGGGAAGAACGCGAGCTTACGCTCGCGGGCAGGTGAGGACACCTGCCTCTACGTGGTAAGGAATTTACTCGCGGCCTTTTTTCTTGATCTCAATGTTGAGGCGTTTGATTTTTTGATTCAGGGTGGAGAGAGGCACGCGGAAGCGGTCGGCGGCTTCAGTCTGGTTCCAGTTACATTTTTCCAGCATCTCGGCGATGATCTGCCGTTCGCATTCTTCGATGATGTCGAAGAGCGATGCGTCGGCACGGTGTTCGAGAACGGGGAACGAACTGCCGCGTCCCGCAATGTGGTCGACGATAAGGTCGAGTCCAATGTCGCCGCCGGATGAGAGAACCACCGCCCGCTCGATAACATTTTCGAGTTCGCGCACGTTGCCGGGCCAGGAGTAGGTCAGTAGAGAACGGAGCGCTTCGGAGGTCATGCGACCTGCCATTCGGCTGTTCTCTTCGGCATACTTTTGCAGGAAATGTTCCACCAGCAATGGAATGTCTTCCTTGCGCTGCCGCAGCGGCGGCAGGTCGATCATAATCACATTCAGACGATAATAAAGGTCTTCGCGGAACTTGCCTTCTTTGACGAGTTGCTTGAGGTCTACGTTGGTCGCGGCAATGATGCGCACGTCAACCTGAATTTCGTG
>DATBAT010000471.1:0-4128 GCA_036271375.1 Terriglobales bacterium | reverse complement strand
ATCGGCGCGCTATCGAGATCCTCGACCACGACGTCTACATTGCCATCGTTGAACAGGTCTCCGACCGCCAGGCCCCGTGACACGCGTCTTTCTTCGAGAGCCGGCCCGGCCAGATTGCCGGCATCACAGAAGCTGCCATCTTTCTGGTTCATGTGCAGCAGCTTGGTCTGCGCATAACCACCGCTGGCAGGCACCTTTTCCATTTGCGGATAGACATGACCGCTTACCGCCACCAGATCCAGCCAGCCATCGTTGTCGAGATCCACGAATGCATCGCCCCACTTCACAACAGGAAAGGAGGGTAAGGCTACCCCTGACGCGTAAGAGACATCCGTAAACATCCAGTTCCCGTCGTTGCGATACAAGTCGCTATAGTCGTCGCCGAAATTTGTCACGTAGACGGAAGGACGTCCATTGTGCAGGTAGTCGCCAACGGCAACTCCCATGGAGGCTTGCTCAGAGCCCGTCTCGCTCAACGCGGTGCCGGATTCGAGGCCGATCTCGGTGAACGTGCCTTTGCCGTCGTTGCGGTAAAGAAAGTTAGGCAGCGTGTCGTTGGCCACGTAGAGGTCAGGCCAGCCGGTGTTGTTGAAGTCGGCCCAAACCACGCCGAGACCGTAGTAGCCGTGCGGGTCATCCACGCCGGCGGCCTTGGAAACGTCGGTAAACGTGCCATCGCCGTTGTTGCGGAACAGCGAATCGCCTGCGCCCTTCAATCCGCGCGGCCCGCAATACACATCGACGCCGCGATATTTGCAGAGTGACTTGCCGCCAAACGGGGGCAGATGGTCGAGTTGGAAGTCGACGTAATTGGTCACCATCAGGTCTACGAATCCGTCGCGGTCGTAATCTCCGAAGGCCGCACCAACCGACATGCGACCGTCCGCAACTCCGGCTTTCGCGGTCACATCCGTGAACGTGCCATCCCCATTGTTGCGAAACAGAACATTCCCGCCGAGACACGTCAGGTATAGATCTGGCCAGCCGTCGTTGTTGTAGTCGGCCACTGCTCCGCCCATGGCGGAGCAAGGCGCCGCCAGGCCTGACTTTTCTGTCGTATCGCTAAATGTGCCGTTGTGGTTGTTATGGTAGAGCGCTCCGCGAGCCGATTCCTTGCGCAGGGCCATCTCGATGGTAGGCGCGTTCGTGAAATAGATGTCCAGCCAGCCATCGCGATCGTAATCCCACAGAATGACGCCGCCGCTCATCGACTCGACAATGTATGTGCTCAGCGGATTGGCGATATGGCGGAAACGGATTCCTGCCTTCTCCGTGACATCCTCCAGTTGCGGTACCGGACGTCCTTTGCACTGAACCTTCCTGGCGTTCGGCGGCGGCGGCGGTGCGGCCGGATGCTGCTCCTGACTCAAAGCCATCGGCGCAAGCACCATCGCTGCGCCGACGAGCAGGACGCGAATGCAAAGTAATGGTTGCGTGTTCAATTGTTGTCCGTCACGCTCAAGTTCATGGCTTCTTGGCATCCTTCTTGCCCTGCTTCTTTTGCGGAACCTGCCCGGGGACAGTAGCTCCTAATTCTCGCAGGATCGCGCGAGCCGCATCATCATCCGGGGCAAGTGCCAGCGCCTTTCGCAATGCGCGGATCGCTTCCGGCTGGTTCCCGGCGCGATAGGCCGTGAACCCGAGATTGCGCATCAAGTCGGGTACGTTGGAATCCCATCCCTCCGCTTCCTGGTAGTGTCCGAGGGCTACGGCATACTGCTTCTGCATTGCTTCGACCGTGGCCAGATCATTGAAGGCGCCGCCCAGAACAGAACGCAAGAATTCTTCCTGGGCCGCAGCCTGTTTCTTCTGGCCCTGCGTCAGCTTGGCGTGCGACAGCGTGTTGCCGCCTAATGGCGCGGCCGCATCTTTATCTTTATCCTTGCCCGTTGCCCCCAAAGGAACTAGCGGCTCGTTTTGCGAAAGGCTGAGGACATCGGCGGAAGAAACTCCGGATCCAGTCGCGTCACCCGGGCCACTGTCTTCCTGGTTGTCGGCGATGATGTTTTGCTGAATCGCGCGCGCCTTTACGAAGTATGGCTGTGCTTCCGCTGCTCTTCCAGAAGCAATGAGGATCCGGCCAAGACTGGTGTAGGCCTTCCGGATATCGTCGTGAGCGTCTACGCCGCTACTTTCGGCGAGTGCAATTGCCTTCCGGAAGAGCCGCTCCGCGCGCTGATTTTCCTTGCGGCGGTAGGCATTCAGTCCCAGGTACAGCCAGGCTTCCGATGAAGACGGATTCAATCTCGCCGCCTCCCCCAGATAGTGGTCCGCCTCCTGCGGCTGGTTCGAACTGAACGCCAAATAGCCGAGGAGATAATTCGCAAAAAAATTTGCAGGGTCGACTCGCAGTTGCTCGAGAAATTGCCGGCGGGCCTCCGGCGTGAGCACCCAGTCGTCCCGCATCAAGTAAGTCAGGGCGAGAAAGTAGTGGCCGTTTGGAACCTTGGGATCGACTGAGAGCGCACGCTGGTACTCCCGGATAGCGTCGCCGTACAGGGTGGCATTTCGATAAGCGCTGCCGAACCAGAGATGCAAGCTGCTGCGATCACCGGACGCCACCGTCATCTGCTGGAAAATGGCCACGGCCTTGTCCTTCTCTTTCAAGCGGAGCCAACAACTGGCGAGACCGTAGCTGGTTTCGCGGTCGGGACGAATATCGAGAGACTTCTGGAAAGACTCCACCGCGGCGCGGTAGTCCTTTTTCTTCATCTGCGCCTGGCCTTGAATGGTCCAGGCTGTGGCGTTGCGCGGATCGGCGGCAAGAGCCTGGCCGATCTCTTTGAGTGCTTCGTCCACCCGGCTGGTAAAGCTGGCGGCAGCGAGATCGACGTGCGCATCTGCAACATCCTCGAACTCGAGGGACCTGCGGGAGAATTTGGCGGCCTCGGGATATGCGGCTTCAAAGAGGCGCAACTTTCCCATTTCGCGGAGTCCGAGGGCGACTATCTTCTCGCTGGCGGCGGCGGCAGCGGGCAAGTCACCCGCCTCCTTAGCCGAGTTCGCAGCGGCAAATCGCCGATCAAATTCGTCGAGTGGTGACACGGGCTTCTGTTGCGCGCTGGCTTGCAGGCACCCCAGAACGGCAAACAGGAAAAGGCACGCGCCACGCGCAGATTGTCTCGAGAGAATGAAGTTCGAAGAACGGGAAGATGGGGTGTGGATCAAGCCGAAGTCCCAGGGTGGTACCTAAAAGTACACGCTTGGTGGCGAGCTGTTCAAGTCGCGGGATTTGGCGAGAAATCGGCTTCGCTCATTGAGCGGGATGCAAAGGTTCAAGGGGGCAATGAGTGCAGAGGCCTGTTAACGATAGTTATCGTTAGTGTCCCACGCTCGCTAAGTTATCATTCGGTCGGATGGAGGTGTGATGGTGAAGCGACTCTTCAATAATCTTGCGGGCTGGTTTGTGTGCGTTGGCTTGACGGTCGCAGCGTTAAGCGCGACTGGCCTGGCGGCAGACAAGACGAACTACTCTGGCAAGTATCTCCGCCCGGGACGACAAATGGACTTTGGTGCCAAACTAGATTTCACCATCGAAGTAGTTCAGAACGAAGGCAGTGTGGAGGTCACGAGGGTTGAACAGGGTAAAAAGACAACGAATCTTTATCCGCTGGATGGCTAAGAGGGTAGCTTCAGGAACCAAGCGGGAATGGTCGGCAAGTGCAAGGGAACCTTAAAGGAAAGAATCTCGTGCTCGAGTCTACCGTCGTGGGTCGAACGCAGCCTAATGCTCAACCAGTGCGTATGCACACTAAAGAGCGATGGCAGCTCTCGGCAGATGCCAGAATCCTGACAATCAAGTCTGAGGAAAGTTTCCCGGATTTTCCTGCGGATATTTCGGCGATTTCGGGGGCGTATGGGTCAGGAACCGAAAAGTACGTAAGAACCCCGTAGTTGTTGAAAAATCGCTATTTCGCTCATTGACAGGACAATTCGCCGGAAGCTGCCAAAAATATGTAGTCTACTCCCGTCAATCACCGCCTCGGATGCATCGTCCTGGACAGGGAAGGTACTTCCGCTGGCCAGATACATCCTCAGGCGCCTCCAGTACGCGACCGAACAGACGGGCAACGGAAAGCCTGTCACGGGTTCATGTTCTGAATCCGTCCCAACTCCGGGGTGGTGGGG
>DATBAT010000470.1:0-36761 GCA_036271375.1 Terriglobales bacterium | reverse complement strand
CGCTGGCAGGGCTCCGGCGACATCGCGGCCACGGCGCGCTCCAATTGCTACGTCGTAGTTCCGCCCGACCGCAGTTCCATTCCGGCGGGGGAATGGGTGCCGGTTCTCATGCGGTAACCTATCCCGCATTTCGCGCGATGTAAGATAAGGATTCCGCTCCATGGCGAAACTCTCCCACTACGACCGCGCCGGACGCGCCAAGATGGTGGACGTTTCGGCCAAGACGCCATCGAAGCGCGAGGCTGAAGCCAGCGCTTTCGTCGAGCTTTCGGCGGCGGTTTTGCGGGCCCTGCCCGAGAATCCCAAGGGTGACGCTCTGGAAGTGGCGCGGCTGGCGGGAATCATGGCAGCAAAAAGGACCGCCGACCTGATCCCCATGTGCCATCCTTTGCCGCTTTCCCACGTTGATGTGAGCATTCGGCTATGCGAGAATGGCGTCGCTATTAGCTCCAAAGTTACTACGACAGCGGTGACCGGAGTGGAGATGGAAGCCCTGGTTGCCGCCAGCGTGGCCGCACTGACGGTTTACGATATGTGCAAGGCGCTCGATAAGGGCATCGCGATTCGCGAGGTCGTCCTCGAGCGGAAGACCGGCGGCAAAAGCGGCGATTTTCTCCGCCGCAGGAAAAAGACATAGGCCCAGATGGCGAATCGCGTCAAAGTTCTGTTGGTCGACGACAATCCGATGGTGATGGGGCTGCTGCGCGGCGCGCTCACTCCTCTGGCCACGGTGTCTACGGCGACCGATGCGACCGACGCGCTGTTGAAAGCGATCGATGATCCGCCCGACCTTCTCGTAAGCGATTTCCGCATGCCCGGCATGGATGGCCGCCAACTTGTCGAAAAACTTCGCGGACGTGCCGCCACCGCAGGAATATCAGTCGTGCTGCTCGCGGCCAAGAGCGATATTTCTGACTACCTTTCTTATCAGGACCAAAGTGCTGACGACTTGGTCGAGAAGCCATTCTTCCTGAAAGATGCCACGCGGCGTATCAAGCGGGTCATCGACAAGATCGCGCTCGAAAAGATGGCCAAGGCTGCGCCTTCCGACGGCGTGCTCCGCGGCAGCCTCTCGCAGATGAACGTGATCGACCTTCTGCAATCTTTGGAGATGGGCCGCAAGAGTTGCCAGCTTACGTTTACCAACGGAGCGGACCGCTGCGAAGTTTTCTTTGTCGATGGACAGGTCACGCACGCGGTCTACGGTGATCTGGCCGGCGATCAGGCAGTGTTCAAAGTCCTGCGTTGGACAGGCGGCAACTTCCAACTCAACTTCGAAGGCAAAACCCGCGCCCAGACCACGACACTGAATACGCAGGGCCTGCTGATGGAAGGCCTCCGCCTGCTTGACGAAGCCAATCGCGACGGCCAGGGCGGGGATGGAGGCAACGGCGGCAATGCTGAGGAAGAAGAAGATGTCTTCCTCGACACCTGATGCTTTCACGGCGGCGGTGCTCACAGTCAGCGACTCCAGCTTTCGGGGCGAGCGCGAGGATATTTCCGGTCCGGCGGTCGTCGGATGCCTTACCCGGCACGGCTTTTCCGTAGTCGCCACAGAAATCATTCCTGACGAACAAGCGGGCATTCAAAACGCGCTCGCATTACTGGCGGCGGAAGTGCGCCTGATCGTGACCACCGGAGGAACGGGAGTGGCCCCGCGCGATGTAACGCCTGAAGCGACTCGTGCAGTCTGCGAGCGTGTCATCGAGGGAGTGGCCGAGAAGATGCGAGCCGAGGGTGCGGAGAAGACTCCATTTGCGGCGTTGAGCCGAGGAGTTTGCGGGACGCGGGGAAAGTCGCTGATTCTGAACCTGCCGGGGAACCCGAGGGGCGCGGTGGATTCTTTGGAAGCGGTAGTGAAGTTGCTGCCGCACGCGTTGAGGCTGCTCGGCGGGGAAACCGAACACCCTATGCTCTAACCTCTTTCAAGCTCGCGCGCATGAAACGTCACATTGACGTGAATATCGTAGGCGACCGCCTCCGTGCCGCACATAGCCGGCTTAAACTTCCAGGTCTGCAATATCTGCTGGCTGACACTATCCATTTCATGACCTGCACTTTCTAAGAGCTGCACATTGCTCACCGACCCATCGGGGTTGACAGTAAGTGATATGGTCACGGTCCCGCCAAGTCGGTTTTGCGCAGCCGACCGCGGATACTCAGGATCGGGAGTCTTGATTGCTACCGGATGGGTCATGTTTTCGCATTGGCGCCGCGCCACAGCACCGGGGATAGGAACGAAAGTTGCTTCGTCGAAACTCGCTTGACTGAGCGAGATGACGTTGACCTTTAGCGCCTGGCTGCCATTGATTTGGAGCTTCATCTGCATGGGATAGCTAAGGCTCCCTAGTGGTTGATAGTTCGAATATTCCGCGTGCCTGAAATTTTCGTCGTCTTTGAATTCATCGCTCAGTACTTCCTTTGTCGCCGGATTGATGCAGGTGATTCGCTTAGGGTTCCATTCGTTCGACTGCGGGTGAACCTTGTGGAGTTCGAGGCATTCGATTGCTGCGCCTGCTTCAACTTGCGGCTTCACCCTTCTGATCTCCCAACACTTACATTCACTGGAAAAGATCGTAAGCAGCCCCAGCAGGTCGCTGACGCGCAAAGGCGTGAATGGCGCATTCCGACTGAGATAAATTGTTTCCCCCTTTTTCAAGATGATTTGGTGGTAGCTACCAACCGTGATTTCCTGCGACCAAAGCGCCTTGTTGACCCATTTCCAAGTGATATGGCCTGCCTGAGGAACATTGATCTGTGCCGTGAAATCGGCTTCCAACTGGAACGGCTTTCCACTTGACGAAGCGATGTCCACTCGATTGGCAATACTAGTGAGAAGAAAGTCACTGGCAGAATCGGCCCGACCAAGCAGCGAAGATGCCGCGATCAAGATAAGTTGTAGCCTGCATTGCAATGTCGGTTTGAACATGACCGGGCAGGGTACACCAATCTATAACTGCTTTGGAAGGGAGAGTTAGCTTGGTGTATCAGGGAGTAATCACACAACACTTCACGCTACATACTTCTGATATTGCTGAAAGATGAAATTGTCCGTCATGCCTGCAATGTAGTCGCACACTACGCGCGGTAGGGAATCCTGTTTGGCCTTCTCACGATAGCTTGAGGGAAGATTCTCCGGCTTGGCCATCCAGAAATTGAACAACTCCGTGACGACCCGTTCGGCGTCTTCTTTGTCGGGATCGAGCGCTTTGCTCAAGTACAACTCGCGATGCAGGAAATCCTTGATCTGACGCCGCTCCAGGTCGACTTCAGGACCAAACCCTAACAGTCGCCGAGGGCTGCGGCGAACGTCCTCAAGTCGTTGAACATTCGCGTCCGCGATCTGCTTCCTCGTGTTTACGATCAGGTCGCCTACCAATCCATTCAACAGGTGACGCAAGACTTCATTGAACTGAAGTTTCTCGGCAGCCTCGGGCCAATGCTTTTCTACGTCGAGGTAGTAGGCAGCGAACACTGGAATTCCGTTGCTCATTTCATCGAGCGTCAAAAGGTGCGCTTCGTAACCATCGTCCAAGTCGGCGGTGTCGTATGCGATTTCGTCGGCGAGGTCGATGAGTTGAGCTTCCAGCGGCGGACGTTGATCAAGCAAATATTCTGCGAGTTCAGGAAATTTATCGGGACTGTAATCTCGCGAATGTTTGACGATGCCTTCGCGCAATTCGAACGTGAGGTTGAGTCCGCGGAATGCCGCGTACCGTAATTCGAAATCTTCGACGATCCGCAACGCATGCAGGTTGTGATCGAAGAAGCTGCCGTGGGCGCGCATGGCCGCATCCAGCGCGCGCTCGCCGGCATGACCGAAAGGCGGGTGACCGACATCGTGGACCAGCGCGAGAGCTTCGACTAAGTCGACGTTCAATCCGAGTTGTGCGGCGATGGTGCGGGCGATCTGCGCGACCTCAAAGGTGTGGGTCAGGCGGTTGCGAAAGTGGTCGGAGTAGCGGCGGGTGAAAACCTGCGTCTTCGATTCGAGGCGGCGAAAGGCGCGCGCATGGATGACGCGATCACGGTCCCGCTGAAAATCATTGCGATAAGGATGCGGCGGTTCCGGGTAGCGGCGTCCGCGGGAATCTTCCACCCGCACCGCGTAAGCAGCCAGCATGCGGCCAGTTTAGCACCCCTTTTCCTCACGGATTTTCGCGGATCACCCCGGATTCCACTCTTTGATTGATTGGTAAATATCCGTGGCTAAAGCTTCAACCGCATCTCGTTGCCCGTCTGAAATCCCAATCCCTCGTAGAGCGGACGCCCTTCATGGCTGGCGTGCAGAAATAGATTCGCGAAGCCTTCTTTGCGGCACCATTCCACAATCACTTCCATCAACTTGCGCGCGATTCCTTGCCGCCGGTACTCGGGGTCGGTATAGACGTTAAGCACCGTGGCTTTCCGGCAAATAAGATCACCAGGATGGCTTAACCACGAAGTCACAAATAGACCTCCGCCCGCGACGACTTTGCCATCCACTTCGGCAAGCCATCCTCGAAATGATCCATCGCGGATTGCCTGCGGCAGGATTTTTGCGGAGGCAGTCGCCATCTCTTCCCGCGACTCCGGATCGCCTACCTCCATCGCTTCGTACATTCCAATACGGTGACGGACGACTTGGGGGATGTCCTCTACCCGGGCCTCGCGGATTACGATTTCGGTCGACTTCATGGCGGCAGTCTAGCACTCCCATTTCCGCACTCCGAACCAGCGCGGCTATGTCTCAAATAGTCAATTTCCACAGTGCCGATTTCGGTTTGCGGAGTACAATCCTGTTTGGTTACACGATTGCAACCCTAACCGCGATCTCATTTACCGACGAAAGGATTCTTGAACCATGTGGAAACCCACAAATCAACCTGCTAGCCCGTCCGCGCGGCCAAATGAGCCGGAACGCCCTGCTACTCCCACTGCACCGAGCGCCTCCTACAGTGAGCCCGCTGCGGTCACCAAGCCGACAGCCGTCGCCGCCACCGCGGACCAGGCTACCATCGGTAAGTCATTGGTAATTAAGGGTGAAGTTACGGGTTCTGAATCCCTTTACATTGACGGCCGGGTGGAAGGCTCCATTAATTTGGCCGGCAACCGGGTCACCGTCGGGCGCAATGGAGTGGTTTCCGCCAACATCAACGCCCGCGAGATCGTAGTTTTGGGCAAGGTTCGTGGAAATTTGACCGCCAGCGACCGTGTGGATATTCGCAGCGACGGTTCCCTTACCGGAGACGTTGTCGCAGCCAGAATCTCAATTGAAGACGGCGCGTTCTTCAAAGGCGGCATCGATATTCGTAAAGCAGGACAGAAGCCCAACAACGAAGAAGGCAAAGCCGCTGCCAGCGCTTCGGCAGATGCAGCGAGCGCCGCAAGAGCGTAAGCTCGCAAGAGTTTGGCAAATAGGAAGGGCTCGTTCCTCAGGAACGAGCCCTTTATTCCTGCAGACCAAAGCTTTCCGGCGGGAAGCAAACACCCTAACCACAGAGTGCACAGAGTCACACCGAGGGAAGCTGAGATGGTTCCCTGTGGGTCCTCTTGTGGTTTAAGCCTTATCTCCCTAGAAAATAAACTTTAATCCGAACTGCATGATTCTCGGATTGTGCGCTGAACTCACCTGCAGGAATCCGTTTCCGGAAACGCAGTGGTTGTCGCTATCCAGTTCAGTGCAAGTTCCGTCCGGGCCGCCAAATTCCGTGTGATTGAACACGTTGAAGGCCTCCGCCCGGAACTCAAAGCCAAGGTTCTCCTTGATGGCAAAGTGTTTGAACAGTGCCATATCGAAGTTAGTACGGCTGGGATTCGTTAGCACGTTGCGACCCATATCACCAAAGGTCAGTCCTCGCGGCGCAGCGAAGGCGGATGCGCCATAGAGAGTTGGACCGAAGTCTCCCGACGGACCGCTCGAGAAGCTGTGAGGGTCGCCCACCAGGTCGACATAGGAAGCGAAGTTGGTTAGGCCGTTGCCCACCCCGGCGTTGTCCGAAGGCACCGAGCCTGCGCCGCCGTTGGTGACATTAAACGGTACTCCGCTCTGAATGGTGGTGATACCCGACCACTGCCAACCACCCAACAATTTGCCTTTTAGGTCGTGGCCCTTGAAGAACGGCAAATCGTAGACGTAACCGAGGCTGAAGATGTGGCGTTGATCGAAGTTCGAACTGGCGCGGTCCGAGACGAAGTCGTAAGCATTCACCACGTTGGCATCGACGCCGGAGGAAGAGTCATCGATGGAATGGCTGTAGGTGTATGCCAGACTCAATTGGAGCCCGCCAACGTTGCGGCGCAGCGAGGCCTGCAGGGCATGGTAGGTGGACGACGCGGTTTCTTCGCGGCGGGTGATGGAACCGATACCGGTGAAGGGACGGAAGGGTTCCGGACTCGCTCCGCAAGCAATACTCAAGTTGATCGCAGCCTGCCCGGTCACGGCGACCCCACTGGGCGTTGTCATGGTGCTGCAGTCATTGGGCCCAATGGCCTCGCCGACATTGTAAGGATTTTCGCTGAGCGGGGTGGGCACAACTTGGTTCAGATCATATTGCCGCGTGAGATGCGTGCCCTTGCTGCCCACATAAGAAACGGTTGCCACCATGTTGTGCGAGATGTCGCGTTGTACGTCCAAGTGCCACTGCTGAACGTAGGGCCAGACGGCTTTGGTGGGAATGGAAACCACCGACAGCGGACTGGTCGTGCCTGTGTCTTGCGGAACGATGTTCTGGTATCCACTGATGTTGTGGATTGAGGGAATCAGCGATCCCGGAGGCGAACTCTCCAGCGACTCGGAGTTAGCTTCGTTGCCGTTGGTGTGTTCGAAGAAAACGCCGTAGCCGCCGCGAATCGCCATCTTGCCATTGCCGCTGGGGTCCCAGGCAAAACCAATGCGCGGCGCGGGGTTGAACAGGTGTCCCTTCATGCAGGCTTCTGGAACGCCGGCAGTGACTCCGCACTGCACCATGCCGTTGAATGGATCGCCGATCACTAATCCCGTATCCGGGTCCACGCTGCTCGCACCGGGAACGTAGTGACCCGGGTCGAAGTTGTAGGCGTTGTGGTAGCGCTCGCGATAGGTTCCGTAGAGACTCATGCGCAGCCCAAGGTTCAGGGTTAGGTGATTGGTAGCGCGCCAGTCATCCTGGAAATAGGGTTCGAAAATTTTGTAACGGTTGTAGTACTTGAGCTGCACGTTCTGCTGCGAGAAGGTGTCCACGCTGCCGACAAGTAGGTCGGCGAAGGCGTTTCCAGTAGTGACCAGTGAATCGGTGCTGAAATTCAGCAACCCGTTGTTGGAAACTCCAGCTGCGCTAAGTTCGTTTTTCTGCGCGGCGACAAATGACGCTCCGAACTGAAGGTTGTGCTTGCCGGCGCTTTTGCTAATGTTGTCGCGATAGGTGTAGCTGGGATTCGAATTGTAAGGTCCATTGGGGAGATATCCAGGATCTTCCGCAAGGCCGTCGTAGATGCCGCCGCCTAACGCGATGCCAGGAACCTTGCCGCCAAAGCCGTTCTGAAACAGTCCGAGGGTCATGCCGTCCGGGCGCTGCCATGCTCCAGTAGGAATCAGCGTGATGTGATCTGTAGTGTAACTAAATACAAACTCATTGAGCAGCGTGGGGCTAACGCTGGCTGTAACCCGCGCCACCATGCTGATTCCGGGTCCGCCGAAATTCGTTTGAATGGTCGGGAAGCTGGTGCCCGCTGTCCATAGCGGAGTTGGATAGAGCTGATCCCACGAATCATGAATGTAGCGGAATGTAGCCCGCACTTTGGAGTTGACGTTATGGTCGATGCGGAATAGTTCCTCCCGCCAGTTGGTGGGAAGAGTTGGAGAAGCCTGCCAACGATTGTTGCCAACGTTCGGTTCGGGAATCAGAGCTTCGAGAGCGTTGATCGTTGGATCGCTGGGGTCGACTGGAATCTGATTTCCCGGATAGAAGCCGCTCCCGTTGGGCATCCTGGGGCAGTCCGCGAACGGATCACCGTCAGCGGCAGTATTCGGGCACAAGTCGCTGAAGTCGCCGGCGCGTTCTGCCAAAGAAGGCACAACCGTGACGGAAAACGGATTGGGCACGCGGTCTCTGCGCCACTCTTGCGACCAGAAGAAAAATGTCTTCTGCTTATCTTTGTTATAGAGGCCCGGGATAAATACCGGACCGCCAATGGTGTATCCGAAGTCGTTCTTCTTGTACGCCGGTACCGAGTCTTCAAAATAGTTGGCGCCATTGAACATGTCGTTGCGGACGAATTCGTAGACATCCCCGTGGAACTGGTTAGTGCCGGATTTGGTTTCTACTTCGACGGTGCCGGAGCCGTTGCGGCCGTATTGTGCGCCGTAGTTGGAAGTCAGTACTTTGAACTCAGCAATCGCATCCAGGCTGGGATAGACGTTCAGCGATGTATTGCTGCCGTTATCCATGTTGTCGCCACCATCCAATTCCCAGTTGTTGTATTCGGTGCGGCCGCCATTCATGCTGAACGCAACGCTGCCACCGACGCCGACCTGGCCTTCATCCTGGCCGGTCTGGTTGCTGACGCCGGGCACCAGGGTTACAAGCTGCGTAAAGTTTCTTCCGTTCAACTCGAGCTGGCTGATTTCTTTTCCGGTAACTGTGCCTGCCAGTTCCGAGGATTGCGTTTCTACCTGGCCAACGTTGACGCCCTGCACCGTGACCTCGGTTGTGGTCGCGCCGACGGCCAAGGTCACGTCGTTGCGAACTTTCTGGCCAACCTGCAGTACGACGCCGTTGGCGACGTACTTTTGGAATCCGGCGGCACTCACGGCGATGCTCACGGTTCCCACTGGTAGCGCCGGCAGCAAATATTCTCCGCTGCCATTGGTATTGGTGGTACGGGTGAGACCTCTCTCCGGCATGGTGACCGTGACTTCGGCGTTGGGAACAGCCGCGCCGCTGCTGTCGGTAACGGTTCCGGTCACGGAAGCAGTCGTTTGACCGAATGCGCTAAGCGCAAGCGAGAAACTCGCGAACAAAACTGAGATCCGGAGGAGAGACTTTCGCATTAAAAACTCCTAAAGAGTGGAGATTGGAGCAACGCACCAAAAACCCTCTATTAAATGGTTTTAATAGAGGGTAGATAGTGCCTGTCAGGCACTTCGAGTGTCAAGCAAAATATGACGCTAAGTCGTTGCCTTGAGTTGCAGTTACAAGAATTTTTGGGGAGCACCTTTATTACTCTGCATGTCGTGCGCCAAAGTTTAGGGGATGTACCCGCCGGATTTGAACTACTTATGACCTTTCATCCCGTCAGATCTCCAATATCTTGTAGACGATTCCAAAAGTAGGAGAAGCAAGACGCACCATAAGAGCCCACCGCTTGTATTAAATTTTTGTCTGTCGGAAACTAAGGCCACGTGCCACGCTGGATTTTCTCCTTCGCTTTGCAATTTCTAATCGTCTCCCACTCGTTCGCCCAACAATCACCGATGCGTGGCCCGGAACAAATGTTCCAGCAGGGAGAAGCCGCGCTTCGCTCCGGAGATCTTGACGAAGGCGAACGGGATTTCAAAGCAGTCCTTGCGTTCGATCCGAACTCGGCGGGAGCCTATGCGAACCTTGGTGTCATTTACATGCGCCGCAAACAGTGGCAGCCCGCACTCGATACGCTGCAGAAGGCCAGTGCTCTGGCGCCGCAAGTGGCAGGAATTCGGCTAAACATCGGACTGGTGCACTATCGGCAAGCGGCCTATGCCGCCGCGATACCGCCCTTTGAGTCGGTGGTGCGCGATGTTCCTACTTCGGAGCAGGCGCGTCACCTGCTGGGACTCTGCTACTTCTTTACCGAACACTACGTGGAAGCGGCGTCAACGCTCGAACCGTTGTGGGCGACGCAATCCAACGATTTGAACTATCTCTACGTCCTCGGGATCGCTGCGCATAAGGCGAATCGCGATGACCTGGGGCAGTCCGCACTCGGACGAATGGTTGAAGTAGGCGAAAATTCGGCGGAGTTACATTTGTTTCTGGGAAAGGCCCACCTCAACCGCGAAGAATATGACGAAGCGATTGCAGAACTCGAGCAGGCAGCCAAGATCGACGGTAAGCTTCCATTCGTTCGTTTCAATCTGGGCCTCGCCTATTTGAAGAAACAGAACCTCGATGCGGCAAGAGCGGAGTTTCTAAAAGATGCCGCCATCGAACCTGACTTGGCGGACAATTACGATCAGCTCGGGCTCATTGCATATCTTCAACAGCACGATACGCAGGCCGAAGAAAGTCTTCGTAAGGCCCTGCAGCTAAATTCAAACCTGACCAGCGCGCATTTCGAGTTGGCGCGTGTCTATCAACGCGATGGAAAATTCGCCGCGGCGCTTAGCGAGGCCGACGCCGCTTTGAAGTTCAGTCCTAATAATCAGCCACTGCACTATCTGCGCGGGCAAGTGCTCAAGCGACTGGGACGCGGCGCGGAAGCCCAGGCGGAAATGAAAATTGCCAGCGATCTATACGAAAGCTCGCTGAACAAGCGTCAGAAAGAATTCGAGAGCGGTCCGCTGCCCAATCCCGAAGTGGCGCGCGAGCCGAAATAATTACTGCACCGGAATAGATGCCGAAGCAATGTTCCAGCCGTCCATCATCAGATTCGTTTTACCCGTGGCTTCCGCGGAATTGTAATGCGCCGTGATTTCGCGCTTCTCTCCCGGCAGCAGAGAAACGTAGTTGTCGTCCCAGAAGATGGGTACGACGTCCTGCCCGGATTTCGGATCAACCGCGCGCACGCGCACCATGAAGGCCAGACTTGAACTCGGGTTCTGTAGGGACACACTCACAACCTCGTTGTTTCCGTCCTGTGAGGCATGGGCCGATGCCGTAACTTTGACCTCTTTCAAAGAGTTGAGTCCCGTCATGTCGGCAAATGCGCTTTGCGGTGTGTAAACCGTGTCGAGCTTGTTGGCCCAGTCGAGAACGTCGACCTTTGCGGAAAGCCAGTAGAAATTATCGCTCAGCAATTTTCCGGTCGCGTCCCTCAGTTCGAGCTTGAGGAAATAGGTTTGGCCTATTCCATCCGGCTTCGGCAGTTCGAGCGCGCGAGTGCTGCTGTCGGCGGGAGCGTCAAGCGTCGCGTCCTTCGCAGCTTTTTCTTTCGCGTTGATGTCGAAGATCCGAGCGCTGACTTTCAGTCCAGAGAAAGCCTGCTGCTCTCCGTTCACGACCGCGACCGAATTGTCATCGTAGGAATACTGCACGTGCAGCGGCTCGCAAGCTTTGCGGGTACCGAAATATCCGCCCGCTGGGACCAGGTAGTAGTCGTAGAGATGCCAGATCAGCGAAGGCCACGCATTGTTGAGCATCCACTGGATGACGCCGGTGGCAACGTATTTGTTTCGCCCGTACGCTTCGAACATGGCGCGCTGCGCTTCATAATTTGCCGCTTGCGATTTGCGCAGAAAATCATTCAAGTCGGCAGCCTTCCCGTAGCGTTCGTCCAGACCCTTGGTGAATTTGTCGATGTTGGTGAAGCGCTCACCGCCGGAGTGGTACGCCCAGTAATCGTCCATCGGCCAGAGATGATCGGCCGGCAGAAATCTCTTCAGGCTTTCGAGCGGCGGGATCACCGGCCCGGGGCTGGTTTCAGTGTTGAAGCCGTATGCGCCTCCCGCCTGCGTGTCGGTCAACCAGTAATTCGGTGGGACAAAGTCGTAGGGCCCGGTCATCTTGACGCCGGATGGACCAGTCACCGTGGTCGGGTCGGCGGAAGCCGAGGACACGGATGGATTCGGCCACCGGCGTTCTTTCAGAATTCCCAGATACATGTTTTCGACGTTCGCCGGTGGCGGGCCGTCGCTCCCATACAGCCAGACAAATACGCTGGGATGATTCCGCAGTCGCGTGATCTGGTCATGAAGAGAAGCGCCTGCAATCTTCATGTGCTCGGCCTTCCAGTCGGGCCAGTGTTCCCACATGTCGCAGCACGTCCATCCTGGCATAATGAGGAGCCCCATCTTGTCAGCCATGTCGAAGAATTCGTCGCGCTCCATGCGGCCTTCGAGCCGGATGGCGTTGAGGTTCATGTGCTTGACGTAGTCGAGCGCCGCCTGCGCCTCGCGCGGCGACCAGCGCAGCAGCATATCGGGGGCCCACGCCGCCCCGCGAATCAGAACTTTGCGGCCATTCACGGAAAAGAGCCGCGAGCCTTTGTCGGTGATTTGCGAGGTCACCTCCCTGACACCGAAATTTACTTCCGCGGAATCGGACATAGATATTCCAACTTCGACGCTGAGTTTTGCGGTGTACATCTCGGGCGTGCCCATCTGATAGGGCCACCACAAACGCGGATGCTGCAACTTCAACTGAGGAAATTGCTCCGGAGAAAAGCTGACCGTTTTAGATTCGCCAGCGGCTAAGTCTACTTTTTGGCTGACGTGAATATTTTCGACCTCTGCATTCAAGGTGGCTGCGGCTGCGTGGTCTGTAGTGTTTCGCAAATCGGCGCTAAGGGTGAGGCCAGCCGTCTTGTACTCGGAATCGAGCTTCGATGTCGCAAAGGGATGGTCAAGCGCAACCGCCCCGCTGCTGGTGAGGTAGACATCTTTCCAAAGCCCCATATCTTTGTCGGCGGGAGTCGGGTTCCAATCCACCCAGGTGATGGCAAGATCATTTTTCTGCGCGGCGAATATTTCGACCGCCAGCACATTCGGTCCACTCGCTTTTAGCCGCCTTGTCACATCAAAATCGAAGACGCGGAAAGTTCCGGCGGTGTCCTGCGCACCGGCGATCTTCTCTCCATTCAGCCAGACGTTAGCGCGATAGTTAATCGCATCAAAATGCAGCGAGGTCATTTTGCCTTGCATTTCGGTGGGTACGGCGAATTCCGTGCGAAACCACCATGAACAGCGAAAAGGGCTGCCCTCCGGCATCTCCTGGTTGGCGAAGAAATCGGTGCTGGGGTAATTCATCCCCGGCAACGACTTCATGTTTTTTCCGAAATACGGATCGGGATAAGTCTTGTCGGCAACCAGCGCCGCGACCACCGTGGTCGGAACTTCAGCGTAATGCCATCCGTCAGTCGAGAATCCGGAAGAGGAAACCTTTTCGCCGCTGGCTTTTACCTGGCATGACGACTGAAGGGCCCAGTTGCGATGCAACTGCAGAATCGGCTGGGTCGATGAGGTCGAGGCCGCGAAAAGAGTTCCCGCCGCACCAAGCAGGACCAAAGCCGTCAAGAAAGCCCTCATCATCCCTCCAAGTAAATCGATTTAATAAAGTTGATCTCGCGGTTCCCGGAAGATTTGTACTCTACTCGAGCCACACGGCAGTTACAAGCAGCCGTCGCCTTTTGCGCGGCCATCCATATTCAGGTACAAAGGCTGTGGTCGTTGAAGGAAGTGTCCGTCAATGAAGAAACCTTTGGCCGCAATGTTGATTTGCATTGGTTTGGTCGCGGCAGCGTACGCACGAAAGCATCGCCATCACGATTCCGCCAGCAGTGGCGGAGAGTTCAACTATTACTTACTCGCTCTTTCCTGGGCACCGAATTATTGTGCATCGCATCCCAGCGATCATTCGCGCGAGTGTACTTCGCAAGCTGCTTTTGTTCTGCACGGACTATGGCCACAATCCGAGAATGGTGCGCCGCCGATGGATTGCCGGGAGGGCAATGCTCCGTCCTCAGCGACGGTCGACCACATGCTGCAATTTATGCCCAGCCGCGGACTCATCCAGCACGAGTGGGCGAAACACGGCACCTGTAGCGGGCTTTCAGCCGACGCGTACTTCCAGACGGTGGAACATGCATTCACTGGCGTGCGAGTTCCTGAGGCATATCGAGCGTTGTCCCACGAAGCGCAAGTGAAAGTAAGCGATCTGGAACAAAGCTTCGCAGCGGAAAACCACGCTCCGAAAGATGCGTTTCGCACGTCCTGTCACGACGGTGCACTAGTTGGAATTGAGGCGTGCCTGGACAAAGACCTGAAATATCGCGGCTGCACTCGCAGTGCCCGGGAATGCCCAAGTGAGGAAGTCAGGGTGCAGATCCAATAGCTCCGCGCCTCAACTCTGGAAATCGTTCACGCCAGATGAACCGGTCCGGAAGGTAAGGACACCCGCCTCTACGCAAGTCTTCTCCACTTAAATCGTTCTCCACACTTGCCTCCTTCTGTTGTAAATTGTTGCCGACTCAAAACTCACCTTTCACATGACCAAATATTTCGCACTCTTACTCTGCCTCGCGGCGGCCCTAACGGCATCCGCACAGAATGAACCTTACAAAGACACTCAGCTTTCCTTCGAAGAGCGCGCTCACGATCTGGTGTCGCGCATGACACTCGAAGAGAAAGTTTCGCAATTGGGACACACCGCCGACGCTATCCCGCGCCTAGGCATTCCTGAGTACAACTGGTGGAACGAAGGCCTGCATGGCGTGGCCCGTGCGGGATACGCAACCGTCTTTCCGCAGGCCATCGGCATGGCGGCGACCTTCGATGAGCCGCTGATGCATCAGGTGGCGAGCACCATTAGCACCGAATTTCGCGCCAAATACTATCAGACGCTCGGCAAAGACGGCTCGACCGCCTGGTACAAGGGCCTCACCGTCTGGTCGCCAAACATTAATATTTTTCGCGACCCGCGGTGGGGACGCGGCCAGGAAACCTATGGCGAAGATCCATATCTGACTTCGCGCATGGGCATCGCGTTCATCACCGGATTGCAGGGCGACGATCCGAAATATTACAAGACAGTCGCGACCTCGAAACATTTCGCGGTACACAGCGGGCCGGAATCGACCCGCCACTCCGCCAACATTGACGTTTCGCCACACGATCTAGAGGACACTTACCTTCCGGCGTTTCGCGCGACGATCATGGAAGGCAAAGCCGGTTCGGTGATGTGCGCCTACAATTCCATTGACGGACAGCCTGCCTGCGCAAACACCATGCTGCTGCAAAAGCATCTTCGCGATGACTGGGGGTTCAAGGGCTACGTGGTTTCTGATTGCGGCGCAATCACGGATGTTTCGCAGGGCCATCGTTTCAGTCCGACCATGGAAGCAGGCACAGCCGATTCATTCAAAGCCGGAACCGATCTGATTTGCGGATTACCTCCTCAAGAGCGTGTAAAAGCTGAGCGCGACGGGCTCTTAGGAGCCTCAAGGCAAGGACTCCTTCCACAAGCCGACCTTGACCGCGCAGTGGAGCGACTCTTCACCGCCCGATTTAAGCTCGGCATGTTCGATCCGCCAGCGATGGTTCCCTACTCGAAAATCACTCCGGCCGAAAATGACACCGCAATCCATCGTCAACTGGCTCTAAAGTCGGCGCGGGAAGCTTTGGTGCTGCTCAAGAACCAGGACAACTTTCTTCCGTTAAGGAAAAGCTATCCACGCATCACGGTGATCGGCCCTGACGCCGACAGTCTCGATGCGCTCGAGGGCAATTACAACGGAACGCCGACCAAGCCGGTCACCGTTCTCGCCGGAATTCGCAAACGCTTTGCCCAATCTAAAGTCACCTACGTGCAGGGCATCGGACTGATCGGCGCCGTCACCGTACCGGTTCCGGCCACCGCCCTCTATACCGACGAATCGCGCAAGCAGCACGGACTTACGGCGGAATACTTTTCCAATACCAAACTTGAAGGCAAGCCCGCGTTGACTCGCGTCGACCGAACAGTTAATTTTTCCTGGGGTTTTGCAGGAGTAAATCCCCAACTCAGGCAGAATTATTCGGCGCGGTGGAACGGCATTCTTGTTGCGCCAACCACCGCCGACTATCTCATCGGCTTCACGGGACAAGATGGCTATCGCGTCTGGCTCGATGATGACCTGGCCGCCGAAGATTGGACCGCCCATCGTCCCGGATCGACCCAGACTAAGTCAGTACATCTGGAAAAAGATCACGCCTACAAAGTAAAGATCGAATACTTCCAGACCATTCGCGGCGCGGAGGCCCGGCTGGTTTGGGGACAAGCCGGAGAAGATGAAAAAGAAGCGTTGGCCGCGGCCCGCAACTCCGACCTGGTGATCATGGTGTTGGGCCTCTCCGCGCGCATCGAAGGCGAAGAGATGAACGTTCACGCCGACGGATTCGCCGGCGGCGACCGCACCAGTCTCGACTTGCCCGCCCCGCAAGAGCAGTTGCTGGAACATGTTCACGCCGTCGGCAAGCCGACTGTCTTGATCCTGATGAATGGCAGTGCGCTTGGCGTAAATTGGGCGGACGAAAAACTGCCTGCAATTCTGGAATCGTGGTATCCGGGCGAGGAAGGCGGCACCGCCGTGGCTGCGGCGCTGGCCGGGGATTTCAGTCCGGGCGGCCGATTGCCGGTTACGTTTTACAAATCGGTGAATGAGCTTCCGCCGTTTGAAGAATATTCGATGGCAAAGCGCACCTACCGTTACTTCGACGGGGAGGCGCTTTATCCGTTCGGTTTCGGACTGAGCTATACATCGTTCACCTATAGCAATCTGCGCGTCGATGACAATGTGCCTGCAAATGGTACCGTCAACGTTTCTGTTGATGTGAGCAACGATGGCAAAATGGCCGGCGACGAAGTGGTCCAGCTTTACCTCACGCACACCGGAGTTGCGGGCGCACCGCTGCGCGCATTGAAGGGATTCAGTCGCGTGCATCTCGACGCCGGCAAGCATCAGACTGTATCGTTCACTCTCCGCGATCGCGATCTAAGCACTGTGGATGATGCCGGAAAGCACCGCATCGTTCCCGGTAAAGTGCAGGTGTGGGTGGGCGGAGGACAGCCAGTGGTGCGATCAGGCCTACCCAAACCTTCTGGCGGGACGGCAGAGTTCAGCGTCACATCGGAAATAACATTGCCAGAATGACGCGGGGGAGTAAATCTCGTGGTTCACTTTGGCGCTCTGGAAGCGGCTGCAGACTGCCACAGTAACCTGCCTCATACCCTCACTAAAGTAACCTCTCCATAACGATTCCCGCCTCTCAACCCCAATAGAGGATGTAACAATCTTTTTATCCAGAGCATCGCCGAGCACGCGTGGAAGTGTGCGCGGCTTGAGCGTTGCCTTAAATGGATTGATTGCACGTGACCCCAACTCTATCCCCCGAACTCGACGATAAGTTGCATCTGATTGCCCGCCAGGCCCAGGAGTTAACTTTGGCCAGCGGCGCCGCCATTGCATTAACCGCATTGGAAACCGCGGAACACCCCACTGATGAAATGACCTGCCGCGCCAGCGCGGGCGAAGATGCGCCCGATGTCGGCGCCCGCCTGCAAGTTGGTTCTGGATTTTCCGGTGAGTGTGTCCGTGAAGGCAAGTTCATGCGCTGTGATGATTCAGAAACCGATTCACGGGTAGATCGCGATAATTGCCGCACATTGGGAATCCGGTCGATGGTTGCAGTGCCGGTGAAGCATCGTGATTCGGTATTGGGGATCATCGAAGTATTTTCGCCGCACACAAAGGCGTTCACCGAAGGCGACGTAGTTGAACTGGAGAGTCTCGCCGCGAAAGTGGCCAAAGCTGTTGGAACTCCTCAAACAATCACAATCGCCGACTTACCTTTACAAGCTGAAATGCGAACGATGCCGAACCTGTTGCTGGAACGGTCGTCAGCCCGCGCGACATTTGTTGGAAATTTGTTCGATACGATTCTGCGCCGTCCAGCACCTTCCGTCGAAATTTCATCCAAGCCAGACGCATCGTGGAACCATGTCTTTGTTCCAACTGCAATCCCCTGGAAGCAGCTTTCGCAATCCGCGCTCTGGCATCTGGTCTTGATTGCGATGATTTGGAATTTGTCGCAGGGCTGGATGACAAGAGAAGAGATTTTGACGCGCAAATCGCACGACTCGATCACCTACACTCCGTCGTTCCCGACTTCGGGAAGCTATCGTGCCCCTGCGCCCACAGGCGCTAAGGCCCACCATCCGGCGGCATCCCGGCAAGCAATGCAGGTGCGCGCGGGAAACTCGCAGCGGGCAGTTGCGGCGCCCGCAGTTAAGATGACCTCGCGGGCGCGTTTGACTCTCGCTTCCTGGACTCCCACTCCGCGGCCCGTGCTAAGCGCCGCGGCTTCCCCGCAGGCGACGCTCGCGCCGCGCGGACGTCCAAGCTTGGTGCAGACTTCTGTCGTCGCTCCGCCGCCGCAAATCGCGGGAGCCTCTGGACTTCGTTCGGGATCTGGACTCGGCTCCTTCGTGGTCGCGCCTTCTCCAAACGTTGAATCGCCGTTGCGATCTTTCGGCAGCGGAGTCATGGGCGACTCTAAAGTGGTTGCGCCTGCCCCGCAAATTGCAGGAGTCAGCGGACAGCGCGGAGGCACCGGCCTGGGGTCATTTGTGGTCGCTCCTTCTCCGAATGTCGAATCATCACTACGTGGTTTCGGAAATGCAGGCTTGGGCGAGTCCAAAGTTGTCGCGCCTGCGCCGGGTATGCCACTACAGGAGCGGTCAGCTTTGTCTGGCGGATCTTTGGGATCAAGCGCGGTTGCACCTGCACCGGGAATGCCGACGCGCGATCCTTCGAGCATTTCTGGAGTTGCCTTGGGCGGCTCCGGCAATTCCGTCGTGCCGCCTGCCCCTTCCGGCGCAGGCCCCGAAACTCTCGCCACCGCGAGAGGCGGAACACTATCGGGCATGGGATCGCAAGTCGCGACTCCGATGGCTTCGATCGGCGGCGCCGACGCGCTTGCCGGCGACGCCAGTCGATCGGCAATGATTCATCCTCAGAACACACCTTTACCACCACCGGAACTTGATGAGCCAGCTAACCGCTCAACGCGCGAACTACCTATGCGCATGATCAGTCTGGCGCTCGCATTGCCAAGTTCATCGTTCTTTTCGAACTATGAAGTCTTCATCGCGGAGCGACGCGTCAACAAAGATGCGTCGCAATTGATCAAGCTGGTTTATGAGTCGCGGCCCAATCAGCGGCGGATTTCTGAGTACGACCTGACCACAGCGAAGGTCTACAAGCTTCGCGTCACCAGAGACGCAACCTGCGACGAGACGGCCCTGCAAATGGCGGGCGAACATTACAGTGAGTTGAAGACCGTAACCAAAAAGCAGGGATTGCGCCTACCCGAGCAGGACGGAATTCTTCCCTGCTATCGCTCCACGGTTGACGATTATCAGAAGGCCATCGCCCGGGGACGCTAGACATCCTTCGCCTCCGGCCAATGCTACGTAGGCCGTTTTCGTTCAATTCAGCGTATTTTCGCCAAAATTTTGCTTCGTCTTGCAGACTGCAAGTCAACTCTTTTATAGTCTCTCGGCGCGACCGAAATATTCTTTAGAGGAGTTCTTCCATGAAGCTGAATAACTATTTATATTTCAACGGGGATTGCGAAGCCGCCTTCAAATTTTACGAGAAAGTTCTGGGTGGGAAGATCAACGCCATGATGCCCCACGCCGGGTCTCCAGCCGAAAACAGCGTGCCCAAGGAATGGGCAGGCAAAATCCTGCACGCTCACATGACGATCGGCGAATCGGTGCTAATGGCCTCTGACGCGCCGCCGAATCATTATGAAAAGCCGCAAGGCTTTTCCATCAATATCCCCGCTGCCGACGTTGCCGAAGCAGAGCGGGTTTTCAAAGCCATGTCGGAAGGCGGCAAGATCGTCATGCCAATTGCGGAAACCTTTTGGGCATTACGATTCGGAATGTTCAATGACAGATTCGGCATTCCCTGGATGGTGAACTGCGAGAAACCTCGCCAGTGACAGAACCGTCTCCTTCCATGGCCGGTCTTTGGGCAGGACGCACCATCAGCGCGCTGATGGTGCTGTTCCTGCTCTTCGACGGCGTGATCCACGTATTGAAGATCGCGCCTGTCGTAAAAGCGTTCGCCGAGCTCGGGCTACCGCTAAGCATCTCCGTGCCTATAGGCGTCGTCGAATTGATCTGCGTGGTCTTGTATGTTGTTCCGTTGACTTCCGTGCTGGGCGCGGTTTTGCTTACGGGATATCTCGGCGGCGCGATCGCAATCCATTTGCGAATAGGCAGCCCGCTTTTCAGCAACGCTCTGTTCCCGGTCTATGTCGGAGTGCTGCTATGGCTGGGACTTTTCTTGCGTGATCGCGGACTGCGGAGGTTCATCCCCTTTCGGGGATAGAACACTTCTAAACTTCATTGTCCGGCGAGCTCCGCAATCTGTACGTGATAGGGCTGAAGGATGTTGCCCGTAGCGTGATCGACCGCCGCTAAAGCGATCTGATAGTTCACCTGCGCCCTCAAGAGGTCCGATTCGGACAGTGCCAGCTTGGTTTGTGCGTCCAGGACGAAGAAAATTGGCTGCGCGCCGAGTTCGTATTTCCTCTGCTCGGCAGAGAGGGTTTTCTGCGCCAGATCCAGCGCCGTTTTGCCCGCCGCGAGGCTGAGGTTCGCCTGCTCGAGTTGGTGGACTGCGTTGGTGATATCCAGCGTGACCTGTTCGCGGATTCCCTGATTTGTGTAGAGATTGCGATGGCGCGATACCAGGGCGCTGCCCAAATCGGCTTGGGCCGCGCGATTCTTGATGGGCAGATCCAGCGACAAGCGAGCGCCGTACCCTGGATAAGAAAAGTCGAAGAGCTGCCCGAAAGATGAAGACAAACCTCCGCGGGATATGAGCTCGCCGGTGTTCAAGTCGAATTGGTTACCGCCCAACCCATTGCTCTGATAAAAGCCGGTTAGAGAAAGATCCGGTTTCAGATGATTGTGCGCTAGACGAATACTTGTTTCGTCATTTTCCAGAGCGAAACGTGCCGCTTCAATTTCGGGCCGCTGCGCCAGCGCTTCCTGCAACGCGGTTGCGGCATCGATGGTCCGTGATTCGCTGTCGGCCGCCGGTTGTTCGGTTAGATCGAAATCCAGCGCGCGAAAATATGGGTCCTGATACGCACCAATGGTGAGGCGAAGCGCGTCCTCAGCTCGTTTGGCGGTGTACTCCGACTGGATCATCTGCACACGCCGCGACGCGACTTCCGATTCCGAGCGATAAATATCGAGTGGTGGCAACGCGCCTAACTCCAGCGCACGCTTATCGCGCTGATAACTTACGTCCGCGGCTTCCAGCGATTTTCGCTGCACTTCCAAATCGCCACGCGCCTGCACCACTGCCCAATATTCCGTGACCACCTGAAAGATCGCATCACTGACTTGCACTTTAAAGCCAGCGCGGGATTGCTGCACTGCCCGGCGGGCGATGATCACTGGAGCCAGATTGGCGAACCGTCCCCGGTTGCGCAGCAACGGCTGGGTAAACTGCAAATTCAGAAATGAACTGAAATACGGATTGAAGAAGAAGAACGAGTTGTTAGTTGATGACTTGCTGGCATTCACGCCGAGGGTAATGTTGGTGCCGGTTGAAAAGGTTTGTACGTAATTGATTTGCGCGCTCTGGCTCAGAGTGTTTGCCGTAAAGTTAGGATTCGAGTTCACACCCTGAAGCTCACTGAATCCTTGATAGGAGTTCCGGTTGATATCGAGGAAGCTGGTGACTTTGGGATCGAACGCGGCGTGCGAGCGCAGCAGCGAAAATTTGTTGGCTTCCACGTCCGACTCCTGCACGTGGACCAAGCTATTGTTTTCCAGCGTCAACAAGACAGCGTCGTGCAGGCTGAGCCGAATCTTGCCATCGGCAACGTAGTCTTTGAGGTGTTGTGGCGCGGGCAGTTTGTTGGAGAGCAGCTGGTCTGTAACGATTCCGCGATAGCTCTCGGGATTTTGCGCGTTCAGAGGCAGGATTAACGACAGCAAACAGAGACCAAGCCAAGTCAGCTTCACGTTCAACCTCCAAAGTCTATTCGTAACGAATGGCTTCCACCGGATCGAGGGCCGCGGCTTTCACCGCGGGATAGATTCCAAACACCAGGCCAACACTGATCGAAACAATCGATGCCAGCAGAATCGAACTCAGAGTAACGATGGTCGACCATCCCGCAAGCCAGGCAATCATCCGCGACATTACAAAACCGAATGCGATGCCAAAAGTTCCGCCGACGAAAGAAATCATGGTCGCTTCGATCACAAACTGACGAACAATATCGGACTTACGCGCGCCAACCGCCCGCCGAACTCCAATCTCGCGCGTGCGCTCGAGAATACTGGCCAGCATGATGTTCATAATGCCGATGCCGCCCACCAGCAGCGAGATTGACGCGATAGCCACCATGACAATTGTGAACAACCGCTCGGTGCGGCGTTGTTCCGCCAGAAGTTCCGCAGGGACAATCACGTTGTAATCGCTGGCGCCATGGTGAGACGACTCGAGAATGGCTCGCACCAACTGCGCTACGCCGGACGTATCAGCTTTTTCACGCAGGTTGAGATAAATACCATCGATTTCATCGCGGACGTCGCTATAGCTGTTTTCAAGCCGCAAAACAGCGGCGTTCAGCGGTACGTAAATAATGTTGTTCAGATCTTCCGGCGCTACTCCGGCCACCTCGGTCTGCGAACTTAGCTGCGCCCCAACTACTCCAATCACCCGGAACCACTGCTCATCGACCTTCACATATTGGTCGATGGGATTGGATCCGCCGAACAAATTAGACTTGGCGCCAGCACCCAGCACGCAAAGCGGCGCTCCCTGCGTCTCTTCCGCAGGTTCGAAGAAGCGCCCCTGCAACACATGCAATCCCGCGATTTGCGTATAAATGGTTTTCACGCCATAAACAACAGGGACATCCTGCTGCGATTTTGGGATGGTCTTGGTGGGGACAAAGCGCTTGCGTGGAGTGGCTGCGGCAATATCGTCAATGTCCTCCCGCATCACCCTGTAGTCTTTGAGAGTGAGGCCGGGGGAAATTTTACGGATCTTCTGGTGGGCCTGCCACTCCGTAGTTTCTTTGGCTTCGACGATCAGGTTGCGCACGCCCATCTGCTCAATCAGGGCCATTACTTTCTGCCGCGCGCCTGCACCAATCGACAACATGGAGACAACGGCGGCGACTCCGAATATCATTCCCAGCATCGTCAGCAACGTACGCAGGCGGTGCAACAGCAGATTCTGTATCCCCAGATTCAGGTCGGGAAGCCAGAATTGGACTCGCGAACGAAGAGTAGGCATCAGGGCTTGCCTCCTCCTACACCGGCACTTCCACCCAAGCTGTCCGATTTTCGCGGCGCCGTAGGATCGAGCAAGGCGACCTCGTCCCCCACCTTCAGTCCTTCAATGGCCGCGTGGCTTTCGTTTTCGCAGACGACTTTAGTTTCGACTTGCTCAAACCCGTTGCTGCGTTTCACAAAGACCACGCGCTTGCCATCCTTCATGAGCAATGCCTGGCTGGGCAGGTAGAGGACATTGGTTTTCTTATCGCCGACGATCACAATCTGCGCGGTAAGGCCGGGGCGCAGGCTTGAATCTTGCTCCTTGAGTTCAATAGAAACGTCGAAACGCCCGCCCATACCGGTTTCCCAGAACTGGGTCACCGACATGCCACCAACGGTCTTTACCGTTCCATGAAAGATGCGGCCGGGTTCTGCATCGAACTCAACTTCCACCGGATGCCCTACGCGAATGTTGCTGCGGTCGCGTTCGCTGATCTTGCCGATTAATTCCATTTTTTGAGCGTCGATAATTTGAGCGATCGCGCTTCCCGGCTGGACCTGATCGCCGGCGCGATACTCGGGGAGCGTCATGCCGGCAAACATGATTTCACCCATTGCACCCTGATTTTTTTCAATGGAAACCAAACCATCCATCGGCGAAAGTACGCGCATCTTTTTTATGTTGTCGGTCGCCGTGTCCATGGCCAGCTTCGCCTTGTTTCGCTTTTCCTTGGCCAACAGAATCGAGGCCTGGCCGGACACCGTGTGCGACTGAACATCCTGCTGCAACTTGGCTAAAGCGTTCTTCGCCTGATCGAGTGCCAGCTGATTCTTCTTTCCATCGATGGCGCTGACTATTTCGTTCTTTTGTATGTCCAACTCCGCTCGCCGGACATCGAACTTCGCTTTCAGCAAGGCCACTTTGTCTTGCGCAGTCTGGACGGCGGCGTCGGCATTGGCCTTGGTGATTTCCTGGTCGCCTTGTTGAAGTTCTGAACGGCTCTGTTCCAGTTTGTAGTGTTGCTCGGCGGGATCAAACTCAAAAACCAGATCTCCTTTTTTGACTGGAGTTCCGGGATGCAGAAGGCGGGTAATTTGCAGAGCGCCGCCGGCAACCGGAGGCGCGGTCAAGACCATGGAATTGTTCGCACGTAATTCACCCGTGGTGTAGACCTTGACGTCCAAATCGCCTTTGCGCACTTCTGCCAAAGGAACGTCGCTTCCAGCCGAAGCGGCCGCACGATTTCCCGTGGCCATCACGCCAATTACGGCGGCGAGCACGATAACGATCCCCAGACCGGCGACGACCCAGCTTCGCTTCACGGTTGGCTATTCCCTCCCAACGGGTCTTGCAACGCTACCCGTTCGTCGGGGTTCAAACCCTTGGTTACCAACACGCGGTCGCCGCTTCTGCGGCCGATTTCAATAGCGCGCTCCTGGAACTTGGAGCCATCCCATATGTAAGCCACCGATTGTCCTGACTTTTGGAACGAAGCCTGCGCCGGCAGCGTTATTGCGTTAGCAATGCGCTCCACTACCACCGTCATTTGTGCGGTCATGCCCGGCTTCAACCTTGGGTCGGTCTCGTCAAGCGCGATGCTGAGGTCAAAATTGCGCGGGAAAGGCCATCCTCCGGTGAAATCCGAAGACGCGATTGTGCTGATCTTCTCTATCTTGCCGTTGAACTGCCGGTCGACGATCGCGTCCAGGTGCACGGCCACCGGTTGCTGAATGGCGAGCCTTCCGCGGTCGGTTTCTTCCACGCGTGCAGTAATTCGCAACGTCGAAACGTCTGGGAGTTCGGCGATTGGCGCGCCCGGCCACGTGCGGTCACCCGGCTTGAAAGCAGACTGGCCCTCAGGATGCCAGATGCGTACAAGGCTAACCATTCCGCTCAGGGGCGCGGTCAGCGCCATCTTCGTCAATGCACGCTCGGTGCGTTCTACGTCGTAGGCAGCCTTTTGGCTGGCGTCGATTTTGCTTTGGATGGTCGCCTTACTTGAGATCCGGTCCGACGCCAGCTTTTGTTCCGCCTCGTGAAGCTTTTGTTCGGCATCGGCAACTTTGAGTTTCGCCTCCGCGCCTTCGATTTTGGAAACAATCTCCTGCTTACTCGCGTCCAGCTTGGCGACCTCCACGTCATAGCGCGCCTTGGCAACCGCCGTCGAGTCTTCTTCCTCGGTCAGACGCGCCTGCGCCCGGGCCTGGTCAATTTCCGCCTCGGCTGATTTCAATCCCGAACGAAATTGAGCCAAGTCTTGATCGGTCTTAGTCTTATCGAACTCAACAATTGAGTCTCCCTTTTTTACCTGCGTGCCGTCCGCCGCGATTTTCAGAATCTGTAATTCGCCCGCCTCAGCCGGAGCATTGATCTCCACCGATTTCAAGGCTTTGACCTCACCGCGAAATTGCACCGAGTCGACAAACTCTCCCCGATGTACCGTCAAGATCGGAACCGGCGGTGTGTGCCCCATCATTCGCACCGCGCCAACCACAACGCCGCTGGTAACAAGCACCACAGCGATGACCGCGATCCTTCGCTGCTGCCAAAGGCGTGAGAAGCGCTCCCTCATGGCTTGCCTTCCGTCGGCGTGACATCGACCGCAGCCGAGAGATCGGGCATAAGTTTGGCGTCATGGCCGGTCACGGAGAAGACCACGGGAAAGTAGCGGAGTTTTGAGGAAAAATCTCCACCCCTGGCGATCGGCGCCATCTCCTCAAGGCGGCCCGGGAACACGAGTTCAGGGTAGGCATCAAGATGGATCTGCGCGCTCTGTCCGACGCGCAGCTTGACGAAATCCTGCTGGTTCGCTGAAACGCGCACCTGCATCAGCGATGGATCGACCACCTGCATAAAAGGAGTACCCGGACGGAGTTGATCTCCCTCCTGAACCTCGCCCATTCTCCCCTGCTTCCAGATGGTGTTTAGCACTGCCACACCATCGAGCGGCGAGCGGATTTGGAGAAGATCGGCGTCGGCCTGGGCGTGCATCATGATCTCGTGCGTACGGTCGCGTTGAATTTCCAGGATACGAATGCCTGCCTGCGCGGCCTTGCGTTTCAGATCAAAAGTTTCCCGTAGCTGTTGCAAAGTGGCCTTGGCTTCTTCGAGCGTTTCGCGAGCTTTCTCGGCGTCGATACGGGAGACGATCTCTACCTTCTGCATTTCGAGCTCGGCTTTGCTCAGAGCGTCTTCGGCCTGCTTGATCTCCGTTTCGTCCTTGGCGCGGCCCGCACTTTCCTTCGACTGCTCCTGAATGACCTGGCTGACAAGTTTGTCGTAGTCCGCCTTGCGGTCAATAAATTCGCGCATCTGCGACTGCCGGTCAAACTCGACCAGAACTTCGCCTTTTTTGACCGCACTACCCGAGGTCACCAACCTCGTAATGGTAAGGGTGGCTACGAATTGTCCAGACAACGTGGGTGCAAGCATGACCCGCATCTGTACCGCTTCGGTGGTTCCCTTCAGGCGCAATCCCTGGACGGCGGCATTGACGGATTTGGGCAAAATCCCCGTAACCGGAGCAGATGACCTGCGGAATAAAGCGAGGCCAATAAAAATGGTGACAACCAAAACAGCAATTGCAATTCCGATCTTGCGTTTACCCCTGGGAGGGGTCTGATGGCTTGGAGGTTTGTCCTCTTGTGTCGGAGCGCCGGGTTGCAGACCAAGCTCGCTAAGAGAGGAATTCATGAAAACGATCCCCTGGGCCCAACTCCCCGATGAAAAACTCGGTGCCGGCGCCTAGCCGCGGAAGGCAGGCAAGGCCCAATCGCCGAATGGGGAACATATCCAGATCGCAATTCCAGCGCAATCTTGCATGCACAAGCTCAGAATTTCCAAATATTGTTGACGATCATGACGACGAAATTGTAATGCGCCCACCGAAACCTGTCCACGGGCGTGGGAGCAGGCTGCTGCGTCGATCTCAATGACACGATCGCTGGCTGTCGATTGACTCGCGCCTTTCTCGGATCAGTAATACATCGGAACTTCTTTGCCTTCGATCAGGAGAATGGTCTGTGCGGCGACGCTGTCGGGCTTTTTCTGCGCGATTTCCCGCAATACAGGAAGCGCCTCTTTTGCACTCGGGCCCATCTTGCCCAGGGCTTGCATCGATGTGCGAAATACAAAACGGCCTTCGGTCTTGTCGGTTAGCCGGGCGGCCAGCGCGGGGACTGCGGCGCTGGCGGCTGGGCCGATGGCCCCGAGGGCTTCCGCGGCCGCAACCCGAACTGATTCTTCGTGGTCGCTGAGAGTATTCGCCAGCTGCGGTACGGCTGGCGAAGCCTTCGGGCCGATGGACTTGAGCGCCAATCCCGCCAGGCCACGTATCCTGGAATCGGAGTCTTGCAGTGCTTTGATCAAGCCAGGAATGCCGGCTGGATTGTCCGCACCGATTTTCGCGAGCGAGCTGACGGCCGCGGCACGCACGTCACTGTCGTTGTCCGTTAGTGCGGAATTCAGCATGGGAACGGCTTCTGCCCCATCCGATCCAAATTCGCCAACCGCATAGATCAGGCGAATGCGTTCCGCCCCTGAAGCGCCCTTCATCTTGGCCAGGTAGTGGCTAAGCGGACGTCCACGGTAAACCGGGTCCGATCCGGCGGTGACTTCGGCCGGCGTCGCGGGTTCATCCTCGGCTTGTGCCGACGTATCGGGAACTTTTTCGAGAACGATGTCGTTGAGTCCAAAGTTATAGCCAAGAGAATGAGGATCTTTGCCCATGCAAACGAAGGTGATAATGTGCCGGCCCTTGGTGAGCGTTTCCATGCCCAGTGCGCGGTCGCGCGCTACATAAACTTCCGGGAGATAGTTGTAGAAGATATCGGGACCGGGAAACGGAACTTCC
Source organism: Terriglobales bacterium (assembly GCA_036271375.1). Classification (GTDB taxonomy): domain Bacteria; phylum Acidobacteriota; class Terriglobia; order Terriglobales; family Acidobacteriaceae; genus DATBAT01. The sequence goes on along the minus strand of DATBAT010000470.1, from coordinate 8,959 downwards.
GATGTGGCCGCTTTGCGCGGATCGAGATTCATGGGCTGACCGTCCATAAGAGCGGAATAGTCGCCGTAGTTTGGCGCTTGCGCGATCAGACCGATGAGTTCGTATTGTCCGTTTTCAGGAATATCAATCGGGACATTGATCTTTGAACCTTCGCCTTCGGCCTCGAAGTAGAGTAGGTCTTTTGCCCAATCGACTTCTTTTAGGACAGTGGCTTTACCTTTTTCCGTGGTCACGTCCTTGATGGAATTCTCGACAGTGAGCTGGGTTGCATTGCCGAAGGGCAGACGCTCATAGCCGTAAGGAGGCTCGGGCAATCCTTCGTTGACGCCCTTCTGGTACCAGAATGCTACGCTGGAAAAATAATCTGGTCGTTCCTCAAAGCCGGAGCGGACGGTGCCATCGGGATTCGCAGTCCAACCCGAGTGTTCAATGCCGGCCCACAGCGATTTTGTGAACGGAATAGGATCGGGAATATGCCAGCGATATCCGGTCAGCCGGGATCCCAGCTTTTCGCCTTCGGTGATCGGCGTTCCAGTCCAAATGAAACCGGAGTCGCGCAAGCCCCAGGCATCGTTGAAATAGTCCTCACTGCCGGTCCCCAAGATTTGCGGCTTTTTCGCGCCGTCGACAAAGAAAAGATCGTCGCCTTCGCCGAACCAGGAAACCTGGGTTTGCACCACGCTCATCACTGTGCCGACGTAGTGGCCGTTACCCTTAATGTCGAGGAACGCATAATCGTGCCCCTTGCGCGCGGGGCGTTCCTGCCGGTAGTAGGCATGGAAGTATCCGATGTCCTCGGGAAGAGATGCGTACTTGCGATAATCGACGTGGTAGTAAAACATCGGCACCAGGCGTTTGCCTTCGTTGGTAACCGTAATGCGGCAGGACTTGCGGTAGGGCATCGGCCAATAACTATTGCGGGCGCGGCCCATGGAACTGTCGCGAACCATGTTGGAATCGAGGTTGCGTTCGGAGCCGTGACCGACGCCGAAAAAGTCGCCGAGGGGCGCATCGACACTGGGAGTTTTATATCCGTCGTAGTAGACGCGAACACGCAGCAGGCGCGGCCATGCGAATTCGTTGTCGGCGACGGTCAGCCAGATGTGCGAGATCATGCCCGCGCCCTTGAGATCGGCCATCACCAGAGTCTCGCCGGGCATGATGCGTTTGCTGTCGTCATTGCTGGCGACAAAGCGATTGCCGCTTGAGACACGCGCGGCGGAATAATCTTTAATACGCGCGATGTCGAGCGAGTCGGCCTCATCGACGGGTTTGGATTGCGCAATCGCGCCCGTTGAGAACAGAATGGCCAGTGCGGAGAGAGCTAAGATTCCTCGCAGAAGCGTCTTTCGGAAAAACTTCTCGATCATCATGGTCTTGTTCTCCCCTTGGTCACAGTTCTTCTTCAGACAAACTCTCCTTCGTTGCGTCCCGAAAACTACGTCAATAAGTCGCTCGTCCCCCGCTGAGATCGAAGACAGCACCGGTGGTAAAGGAGTTTTCTTCGGACACCAACCAGGCCACCATCGCGGCTACCTCATTAACTTCAAGGAAACGTCCACGGGGAATTTTCGCCAACATGTAGTCGATGTGCTCCTGGGAAATCTGGTCGAAGATCCTCGTTTTGGCGGCGGCTGGAGTAATGCAATTCACCGCGATTTTATAGGTGGCCAACTCTTTCCCCAACGATTTCGTAAATGCCATCACTCCGGCCTTGGCCGCGCTATAGGCCGACGCATTCGGGTTCCCCTCTTTGCCCGCGATCGAGGCCACGTTCACGATGCGGCCGTAATTTTGTTGAATCATGTATGGCACAACGGCGCGGCAGCAAAGAAAAACTCCCGTGAGGTTAGTGTCGATGACTTGCTGCCAGGCATCAACGGGGTAGTTCCACGATGTGAAATTTGGCCCAGCAATGCCTGCATTGGCGACGAGGATGTCGATCTTGCCGAACTTAGCGGCGGTGGCGTCCGCGGCTTTCTTGATGCTCTCATTTTGAGTTACATCCACTTCCACGCCGTCGACTTTCCCGAGCGAGGCGGCCTCACTTACTGCTGAGCGAAGAAGTTCAGCGTCGCGATCCCACAGAGAAACGGACGCGCCGGAGGAGAGGAGCCGTTTGGCGATAGCGAGCCCGATGCCCTGGGCACCTCCGGTGATGACAGCATGACGGTCGGCGAGATCTAGTTGGTTCATGATAGGGCCCCTTGATTTGGAAATTGGTGACGACTACAGCATAACGGCGAAGTTCCTATGCTGCTTCAGAATGCCTTGCTTTGTCGATCAGGACGGCAGCCACGATCATCAATCCTTTTATCACTTGCTGGTAATAGGACGATATCCCGAGCAGATCGAGTCCGTTGTTGAGCAAGCCTATGATCAGCACGCCCACGACCGTGAGCATCACGCCGCCTACACCACCGGTAAGGCTTGTGCCGCCGATCACCACGGCCGCAATGGCATCGAGTTCATAGGCGACTCCCGCTTGTGGCAAAGCCGCGGTAGTGCGAGCGGCGAGGAGCGTGCCTGCCAATCCACTTAAAGTTCCCATCACAACGTAAGCAGAGAAAATAATTCCTGCGACGTTGATGCCGCAAGTGCGAGCGCTGCGAATATTTCCGCCAACCGCGTAAACGCGGCGTCCGTAGATGGTGTAGCCGAGGGTGATCCAGGCGACCAAGACCGTCGCCGCGAACAGAATCACGGAGACTGGAACGCCGAGAAAGCTACCCTGCCCCAGGAATTTGAAGCGGTCGCTTAAATTAGAAATTGGCATGCCCTGGCTGAAGATGAGGGCAAGTCCGCGGACTGCGCTTAGCATTCCCAGGGTGACCACGAACGCGGGCAGGCGGACCCAGGCGATCAGGATTCCGCTGGCGCCTCCGAGTCCTGCGCCTGCCGCCATGGCCGCCAGCGTGACAGTGAACGGCGCGTGCGGATTCGTTCCGACGACCATGCGGGCCGCGATCATGCCGCACAGAGCGAGAACTGATCCGATGGAAAGATCGATTCCGCCGGTCAGGATCACAAACGTCATCCCCACGGCGAGAATTCCGTTTATCGAAACCTGGCGAAGAATGTTGGTGAGGTTGCCGCTGGTCAGAAAATTGTCAGTAGAAAAGCTCAGGATGATCGCGATGAGTGCCAAGGCAATCACGATTCCATAGCGAGATATCAAACGTCCGACGGAAGCGAACGCTTTGCTTTTAGCCAGGCCCATGTGATCAGTAGACGCGTTCATCTTTCCTGAGATTAAGACGCCCAATGTAGCAATTGCTCTGGTGTTGTTTGCGCGGCTGGAGCTTCTGCAACCCGCCGGCCACGGCGGAAGACCACGACCCGGTCGCATCCCGCCAGAATTTCCGGTATTTCGGAAGAAATCATCAGAACAGCGTTTCCCTGCGCGGCGAACTCCGAGAGAAACACATGGATCTCGCGCTTCGCGCCCTCATCCACTCCGCGTGTGGGCTCGTCGCAGATCAAGATCTTTGGGGCGGTGGTGAGAGACCGGGCAAAGAGAACCTTCTGCTGATTGCCTCCGCTCAATTGACGGACCGGTTGATCACGGTCCCGAAGCTTAATTTCGAAGCGCGCGATCATTCGATCCGCCACGGCGTTTTCTTTTCGTTGGTCGACAAAGCTCCAGCGAGAAACAGCCGGCAACGACGTCAACGAAATATTGTTGCGGATACCCTGCATCAGAATCAGTCCAGTAGCCTTGCGGTCTTCGGTGATCATCGCCATACCGTGGTCGAGGGCATCTCTTGGTGAGCCAATCCCCACAGGGCGGCCATCGATTGAAATCGATCCGCGATCACGACGGGAGATTCCGTAAAGAGCACTTGCGAATTCGCTGCGTCCCGCACCCATGAGTCCGTACAAGCCCAAAATCTCTCCGGACTTGATCGAAAGATCGATATCTTCGAACTCTCCGGCGCGGCTGAAGCCTTTGACATCGAGCACGGTCGGCTTGGCGGCGTCGGCGACGGAGCGTTGATGATTTACCAGGCTCCGGCCGACGATCAGCCGGATTAGCTCGTCGCGGTCGATGTCTTTTATTTGTCCTGTCTGAGTGAATCTTCCGTCGCGGAATACGGTGTACTCGTCGGCGATAGAAAATAGTTCGGACAGCCGGTGTGAAACGTAAATGATGCCGGCGCCCTGGGCTTTCAGCCGGGCGATAGCGTCAAAAAGGACGGCGGTTTCTTTCTCTCCGATGGCGGAAGTCGGCTCGTCCATGATCAGTATCGAGCTGTTTTGATCTATGGCTTTGGCGATCTCGACCAACTGAATCTGTCCCAGCGACAGCTTGCGCATTTTCACGCGCGGATCGACTTGAAAGTTTAGGCGTTCGAGTAACGCAGCCGCCCTTTCTTCCATCCCGCGCCGATCGACAAACCAGCCGCCGCGACGCGGCTCTCGGCCCACGTAAAGGTTCTCCGCGACCGTCATGTCGAGGAGCGGGCTCAATTCCTGGGTGATGATTGAAATGCCCGCGGCAAGAGCTGCGGCGGAAGAAGAAATTCTCACTTCACTTCCGTTGAGCCAGATGCGGCCCCCATCAGGCGATTCCAGCCCCATCAAAATATTGAGAAAAGTGGATTTGCCCGCACCATTTCCGCCGCACAGAGCATGTACGCTGCCCGCCTGCAGTTCAATCCGCCCGTCATGCAGAACGGGAACACCCCCGTAGGACTTGCGAATACTTTCCGCCTTCAGGAGGGCCGTCATCGCTAAGTCACGGCTCCCATTTGCCACGGCACGAATTCGTTGTCCCCGTAGTCGTAAAGCTCGCTCTTGGTTTTATCACCGGAGGCAACGGCAATGATGCGCTCAAAAATTTCGGCCCCGGATTCTTCGACGGTTTTCTCGCCGTTAACAATGGTTCCGCAATCGATGTCCATGTCTTCTTCCATGTGCTGGAACATCTGGGTGTTGGTCGCAATCTTGATGCATGGAGCCGGTTTGAATCCGGAAACCGATCCGCGGCCAGTGGTGAAAACGACAATGTTGCAGCCGCCGGCGACCTGGCCTGTCACCGATACCGGGTCGTAGCCGGGCGTATCCATGAAGACAAGGCCGTTCGCGTCGATCTGCTCGGCATATTCATAAACCGCGTTCAAAGGAGTGCTACCGCCTTTGGCAACCGCGCCGAGCGATTTCTCCAGGATGGTAGTGAGCCCTCCCGCTTTGTTGCCGTGCGAGGGGTTGTTATTCATCTCGTCGCCGTTTTGTGCGGTGTACTTCCGCCACCACTCGATACGCGAATAAAGTTTTTCTGCAACCGCGGGCGAGATTGCCCGGCTGGCAAGTAAATGCTCCGCGCCGTAAATCTCCGGAGTTTCGCTCAACACGGCAGTGCCGCCGTGTTTTACCAGCAAATCTGCGGCGTAGCCGAGCGCGGGATTAGCCGATATCCCGGAATAGCCATCCGAGCCGCCGCACTGTAGCCCGACTCGCACTTGTGCCAAGGGCTGCTCGGTGCGCCGGCAGTGATCGACTTCATTCAGCATGCCACGGATGGCATCGCATCCAGCCTCGATGGCTTTGCGTGTGCCGCCTGCCTGCTGAATCGTCAAGGTGCGAAAGGCAGTGCCTTCGTGCAGTCCGTAGTTCTCGACAATCTGAGGAATCTGATTGCTTTCGCATCCCAGACCAATCATCAGCACGCCGCACACATTCGGGTTGCGGGCGTATCCCTGCATGGTGCGAGTCAGCAACCTGTATCCCTCGCCTTTTGTGTTGAGCGCGCACCCGCCGCCGTGGGTCAACGGAACGACACCGTCGATATGGGTTCGGCCTTGCAGACCACCTTGCTTATTGAAATGGTCAGCGATGTTTCGCGAAACCGTGGCGGAGCAATTCACCGAGCTGATGATGACGATGTAGTTGCGAGTTCCAACGCGGCCGTCGGGTCGCAGGTAGCCCGAAAATTTTCGACGCTGCGGCTCCGGCAGGCGTGGGTCGGAAATATTCGCCGACGAGGTTTCGGCAGCAAGCCGGCCTTCGTCCATCACCAAGTTGTGCAGATGGATGTGCTCACCCGCTCGGATGGGTACAGAGGCCACGCCGATGATTTGTCCGTATTTGACGACGGGTGTGCCGATGGCCACATCGGCAAGGGCAATCTTGTGCCCGCGGGGGACCGCCTGCATGGCTTTTATCCCGAAGTCGCCTAAAACCGTGCCTTCGGCAATGGGCGAACGGGCCACGGCAACGTTGTCCTTGCTATTCAGACGGATCAATACTCGGGTGCTTTCATCCATAGGCTTGTACGGCGTCCAAAGCGCCGTTCCAAAGATACTATTGATCGAATCGATGTGTCAGAGAAGTTAGAATAGGCCGAGTCCGGGAGGAAAACGCGCTCAGCTACCTCAGATATAGAGTCGGGCACGACACCGGAGCGGAGCGTTATCGAATCCAATGAGAATTGACGCCCATCAGCATTTCTGGACGGTAAGCCGAGGGGACTACCACTGGATGACTCCGGACCTCCCCGTTCTATACCGCGACTTCATGCCAGAGGATTTGCTGCCCATCCTCAAGCAGTTTAATTTTGACAAGACGATTGTCGTGCAGGCCGCGCAGACTGTGGCGGAAACGGATTTCCTCCTCGATCTTGCGACTAAATATGAATTTATCGCTGGAGTCGTGGGATGGCTCGATCTCGAAAGTCCGCGTTTCACGACAGATTTTGACCGCTATCGCAAGAATGCAAAGTTCGTCGGTCTGCGGCCCATGTTGCAGGACTTGCCGGATGACGCGTGGATCTGCCGACCGCAGGTTCTCAAGAGTTTGGAAATCATTGCGGAAGCCAACTTTCCTTTCGAATTTCTGACTCATACCCGCCACCTGCCCCACGTTCTGCAAGTGCTGGAAACCATCCCTACGCTGCGCGCAGTGATTGATCACATTTCTAAACCAAACATCAAAGCCCGAAATATGGAGCCGTGGAAGTCTCTGATGTCGAAAGCGGCGAGTCACCCCAACCTATTCTGCAAGGTCTCTGGCATGATCACGGAAGCAGATCTCAAAGACTGGAAGGTCGAAGATATTCGTCCCTACGTCGAGCACGTAGTCGAGTGTTTCGGGTGGGACCGCATATTGTACGGAAGCGACTGGCCCGTATGCCTACTGGCCGGAGAGTACGGAAACGTCTACGACGCGCTACGCCAAGCCTTGGCTCACTCTTTAACCGGAGAACGCGAAGCGAAACTCTTTGGCGGGAATGCCGAACGCTTTTATCAACGCTAGGTTGCCCTACTGCCTTGACGGCTTTCGGATCGCGATGAAGGATACCTGCTCTAAGTCGGGAGAGTGGCCCTCTACATCGGGCTTTCGCTCACCCGGCGGAATTTGCGCAACTGTGGTTCTTGCCGGCGGGGTTCCGTTGAAATATTGCGCGTATACCTCGTCGAATGCTGCTGTGTCGGACAAGTCGTCCAGATAAACATTCGCACTGACAACCTGATCAAAATTCATACCGGCTTGTTCAAAATTGTCGAGTTGATTTCTCATGGTCTGGCGGAGCTGGTGAGGAGTGGTGGAAGCGTAGACGCCACCGTGTGGCCCGGGGATAAATCCACTCTTCGCGGAACAGTAGAGCGTGTCGCCGGCAAAGACACAGGGGCTCGCGGTTGGACTAGGCGGCATGTTCATCGGACGTACCGCCTGCCGCTGCTTCAAGTCGCGCACTGCAACACCGGTGTACTCGATGTGCGTCCCACTTGGCAGACTCGAAACCTGAATAGTGGCGCGCGCAGGTGTGTTGCCGAATTCGAAACGCTGCGCGTAGAGCTGGTTCATTACCTTCGAGGGGATATCCGAAGTGAGGTAGGGATTTACAAAAACCATGTTGCGGAGGTCCAGCCCAGCGGATTCCAGTACGGCCTTCATCCGGTCGAGTGCGAAATCTACCTGGGCGGCCGGATCGTCGGGAACTTTGCCGTTGGCGGGATCGCTACCCATCATGCCGGAAACGAAGAGACGATCATGAGTGAGGATGCCGGGGGAAACGGCCTCGTCCGATTTGAAGTTTGCGGGAATTACCGCTTTCATCCCGGAAAGATCACGCACCGCAACCGCATTAATTTGGATTGCCGATTCGGGCAATCGGGCCACGCCCAAAACCGCCCTGGCAGGAGGGGTCTTGCCAAAGACCTCACCGAAGGCCCGATCCACCTCGGAGTACTTGCCGATGTCCTCGAGGTAAACCTGAGCGTAGACCACATTTTTCATGGTCAAACCTGCGGTCTCGACAACTGCCTTGACGTTGGCCAGGGATTGCCGCACCTGCTCCGCAAAAGTCGGCGGCAAAGTTCCATCCGCGCGACGAGGTCCTTGGCCCGAAACGTATACGTAGTCTCCTGCATCGACACCCGGCGATTGAGTTCGATTTGCCTTGGAAGCGGCCGAAGTGGGAACGACTGCTCGTACTTGAGCCTGGGCTCCCAGTGTCAAGCCAAGAAACAATCCCACCGCCAATGTTCGCTTCGAAAATTTCATAGTCGTCGAACCTTCAGGCTGCGGATTTGCCTTTTTGCGCTGCGCCCAATATTTCCCGGAGTTTCTTGCCAACAATGATTTCTTCGCCGGGCTGTATGGTCATGGATACCAGTTCGATGTGGTCAGGCGCTTTACGTTCTTTGCGATTCGGATTCGGGTTGCCTTCACGAACCGCCGTGACCAGGCTTGGATTGTCCAGGCCAAGAACCTCAATGACGGGATCGTTTTGACGCAGCTTGCCAACGCAATCGGCGATGGTGAATCCCCAAGCCGCCTGGTCCCAGGAGACCCTCAACGTGGGGAAACGGTTGCCGTCGTCGGGTATATAGATGTCCGTCTTGACGCCGGGAACGGTGTCGACCAACTTGCGAATTCGATCCACGCGGCCGTTCCACTCGCTGTAAAGTTTCTTTTCGTCAATCTTCAGCCAGGTTTCGAGCGCAGTCAGGCAGCC
>DATBAT010000469.1:0-9517 GCA_036271375.1 Terriglobales bacterium | reverse complement strand
CAAATCCTTAGGGCCGCTGATCGTGATACCGCGTGCATCCGCCATTTGTTCAATTCCGGTCAACGGCTCTAGCGCGCGGAAAAGAACACCTCCCGCCTGGCCGTCTGGCAGGCACGAAACGTTCAGGCAAAAATGATTGCCGTAGATGAAATAAACATAGACACGCCCCGGCGGACCGAAGAGAACCGAGTTTCGCAGGGTGCGGCCGCTGGCGGAGTGGGCGGCCGGATCTTCCTGCCCGAGGTAGGCTTCCACTTCGACGATTCGCGCGGTGAGGAGCTTCCTGCCTTCGCGCCGCACCAGAATTTTCCCCAGCAGATCGCGAGCCACTTTGCGCGGGTCGCGATCATAGAATTCAACCGGAAGTGGCGGGGAAAGTTTCGCAGCCGTCTTCATTTGCAATGGCAAACTTCGACTCCCCACCGGAGCATTATTGCGTGAAGCCTGCCAGTGCGGCGCTGAGCAGCGTCAGCAAAATGAACCAGCCGAAGACTCCGAAGAAAGCCGTAGACCGTTTCAGTTTGCTGACACAACTGAGACCGATGGCGGCAAGCGCGAGCGTCCAAATCATGAAGAGATCGAGCGAAGTCGCCACACTGTAAAGAAAAGGCGAAATCTCCCCAGGGGTCAAATAGAACCCAAGATTTGAACCGACCGGATTTTGAAAAGTGAATCCGTCAGGGCTCACCCCCGCCACGATTGAACCAATCGCCAACAGGCTCTTGATCACTCCCGGCAGGCCCGCGTACATGCACACCGCAAAGATCCGGGAGAATGTGAGGTCACTTGCACCCGCCCCAAATTTGAAGGTGAGCAGCAACACCAGACTCACGATCAAGAACCAAATGAGGATGAAGGCAGTGAAGCAGTAGGCGATGTAGCCGGTGATTTTTGCCTGCCGCGCCGTAGCCACCTCGCGGTCCACCGCATTCATCTGTTCCATTCGCTGCGACGCCTTGGGCGACATGGCAATCTGATTGTCGGTCACCTTACGAAAGGTGATCTTCTTGTCGACCGTGTACACGAATGCCAGACCGATCAGAGCCGTGACCAAAAACGGCCCCCACCAAGCCGCGCTGCGGCGTATGTCAGTGAAAGTCTTGCTGGGAGCGACAAAGGTATTGATGATGCGGGCCGGCTCAGACAGGGGCGCCGTATTCGAATCGGAGGGCGGAAGTGCGATCGTGCTCATCAAAATCCTCCTAAACTTTGGACGCCAATTCTAGTCCCACGTGAAGAAAATTTACAGAGGGGCACGCACTGCGGTCGGCGGTCAGTTTTGGGTGCGTCCGCGAGCTGGCGAGTTTGCCCAGCAAAAAATTCCCGGTTATGCCGGAAGTATGCGCAGACTCAGATCAACCGCATGCGCGGAATGCGTCAAGGCTCCAACAGAAATGAAATCCACTCCCGCCTCAGCATAAGCGCGGACGTTCTCAAGCGTAATTCCACCGGAGGCTTCCAGCGGAATATGCGGGTCAAGTCCTGCGCAACGGTCCACCGAGCGCTTGATTTCGGAGGGATCCATGTTGTCGAGCAGGATGGCCTCTGCACCGTGGGCCAGCGCGAGGTCCAATTCTTCCGGCGTGCGAACTTCGATTTCGATGGGCTGCTGGCCGCGGCGATTACGATGGGCGCGTTCGAGGGCGGGGACTACTCCTCCCGCCAGCGCAATGTGGTTGTTCTTGATCAGCACTCCATCGGAAAGATCAAGCCGGTGGTTCTGGCCGCCACCGCTGCGCACAGCATATTTGTCGAGCACGCGCAGGCCGGGTACGGTCTTGCGCGTATCTAGAATGCGGGCCTTGGTGCCGGCGATCGTGTCGACGAATTGGCGCGTCATGGTGGCGATGCCGCTCATGCGCTGGAGAAAATTCAGGATCACGCGCTCGCAGGAAAGCACCACACGCGCATTGTGGCGGATGACGGCCACGGTTTGTCCTTTATGCAGGCGGACCCCATCGAAAATTTCCGGATGGCTGATGACTTCGTAGTGCGAAACCACCGCGCCGTCGAGCGCGGCGTAAACATCGAGAATGCGGGCGATGCAGCCTACTCCAGCCAGAATGCAGTCTTGCTTGGCAAGAACAGTTCCCGTGGCACGCTGCGCTGGCTCGATACAAGCGTAGCTGGTGGCGTCACGGGTGGCGCGGTCTTCGACCAGCGCGTTCTCGATGATGGCGGTAATGCGGCGGCTATTCCAATCCATGTTAAAAGCTTCTGGCAGATCGTCTCATATATCGTAACTGGCAATTCGACTAAGAACCAGGAACTAGCAAACTAAGAACTAAAGTTCCACCCGGCTTGCGTCGAATTAGACGCACCCTAACTCCGACCTCTGCGCTTTCGTCTTCTCCTGCAACACCACCAACTCCGCGGCCCGCTTGCGGATTCCTTCGACCACATGCGCCGGAGCTTTGGCCAAAAACCCTTCGTTGCTCAACTGCCGCTGCCCGTTAGCCATTTCCTTTTCAATCTTGTCCAAATCCTTTTTCAGGCGCTCGCACTCCGCCGCCACGTCGATCTTTTTTTCGTAGATGACGTTCACTTCGAAGCGCGCCGTGTGGCGACTGCCCGGTAGTTTGGACAACGATCCCTGAACAAACTTCACCGACTCGACCGTGGCCAGCCGTTCCACCGCGCTGAGATTTTTCTCGATTAACGATTGCACCGAGGCATCAGAAGCAAAAACCTGCACCGGAACTTTCACCTTCTGTTCAACTTTCAACTCTGCGCGCAGATTGCGGATACTGACAATCAGGTCCTGCAGAATCGCCATGTCAGTTTCGGAGGCCAGATCAATCTGGCTGTCGTTTGCCTGCGGAAAGGCGGCCAACGCGATCGACTTGAGCGGCGGCGCGCCGTCGTAGAGCGCCTGCCAGATTTCCTCTGTAATAAAAGGCATGATTGGATGCAGCAGCCGCAACGCCGAATCGTAAAGATAAACCAGGTTCGCGCATGCAATAGGCGCAGCGCCGGCCTCATCGAACAGCCGGTTCTTGATCAGTTCGAGATACCAGTCGCAGAAATCTCCCCAGAAAAAATCGTAGATGCGGTTCGAAGCTTCGTGAAAGCGATAAGTCGCCAGCGCTTCGTGCACGTCTTTCGCGACGCGGTTGAAGCGCGAAAGAATCCAGCTGTCTTCGAGCGTCTCGGCGCTAAAGATGGTGTTGTCAGGACGCAGCCCGGGATTGATCCGGTCCACGTGCATGAACATGAAGCGCGCCGCATTCCAGATTTTGTTAGCAAAAGCCCGATAGCCGTCAGTGCGGCTTTCGTTGAATGCGATGTCCGTGCCCGGAGCAGCCATGGCGGCCAGCGTGAAGCGCGTGGCATCAGTCCCGAAACGCTTGATAATATCGAGCGGATCGATCACGTTGCCCTTGGTCTTCGACATTTTCTGCCGGTCGGCGTCGCGCACCAGCGCATGGATGTAAACCCGGCGGAACGGGACCGCATCGTCTTTTCGGTCGCTCCACCCGCTGGCTGATTTCACCGCCGGATCCTGCTTGTTCCCCTGCATGAAGTGGCAGCCGAACATGATCATGCGCGCCAGCCAGAAGAACAAGATGTCGAAGCCGGTGATCATCTGCGCCGTCGGATAGAAAACTTCCAGGTCGCGAGTCTTCTCCGGCCAGCCCAGCGTGGTGAAGGGCAATAATCCAGAAGAAAACCAGGTATCGAGCACATCACGGTCCTGTGTCAGCTCGGAGCCTCCACACTTCGAGCATTTTGACGGCGTCTCCCGCGACACAATAATTTCTCCGCAGGCGCAGTGCCACGCGGGAATACGATGTCCCCACCACAACTGGCGCGAGATGCACCAGTCGTGGATGTTGTCCATCCAGTTCAAATAAATCTGCCGGTTGTTTTCCGGCTCAATTGGGATCTCGCTACTGCGCACCGCATCGGCGGCACGCTTTGCCATGGTGGCAATCTTGATAAACCATTGCGTGGAGAGCCGTGGCTCAACCACAGTCCCGCAGCGATCACACTTGCCAAGCGGGATGGTGTGGTCCTTTGTTCCAACTAAGAAGTTCCCTGCTTCCAGGTCCGCGATCACCTGCTTGCGGGCCTCGTAGCGGTCCAGTCCCGCATACTTGCCCGCATTCTGGTTCATGCGGGCGTTTTCATCCATCACTTCAATCTGCGGCAGGTTGTTACGCAAGCCCGCCTGAAAATCATTCGGATCATGCGCCGGCGTGACCTTCACCGCTCCGGTTCCGAACTCCGGCTGTGCCAGTTCGTCGGTGATGATGGGAATCTCGCGCTCCACCAACGGCAACAGAACTTTCTTGCCATGGAGATGAAGGTAGCGCTCATCCTTTATATTCACCGCCACAGCCGTGTCGCCTAACATCGTCTCGGGCCGCGTGGTCGCCACCGTAATAAACTCGTTCGTCCCCACCACCGGATAGCGAATCTCCCACAGCTTGCCCGCCACATCCTCGTGTTTGACTTCGAGATCGGAGATCGCCGTCTCGCAGCGCGGACACCAGTTGACGATGTACTTTCCGCGGTAGATCAGTCCTTCTTCGTACAGCCGGACGAAAACTTCGCGCACTGCGTGCGACAGGTTTTCGTCCATGGTGAAGTATTCGCGGTCCCAGTCCACCGACGCGCCCAGCCTCTTCATCTGGTCGGTAATGTTCCCGCCGTACTGTTTCTTCCACTCCCAGACGCGCTCAATAAATTTCTCGCGCCCCATATCGCGGCGCTTCTTGCCTTCGGCAGCCAGTTGCCGCTCGACCATCAACTGCGTGGCGATGCCGGCATGGTCGGTCCCCGGCAGCCACAGCGTGAGGAACCCACGCATGCGGTGCCAGCGCACAATGATATCCATCTGCGTCTGCTCGAACATGTGGCCCATGTGCAGGTTGCCGGTAACGTTCGGCGGCGGCAAAAGCAGCGTGAACACGGGCCGGGTATCGCCTGGCGGGGGCGTGGGGACGGAGAACAGCTTCTCCTTGATCCAATATTCGGCCCAGCGTGATTCAATGGCGCCGGGTTCGTAGGCTTTGGGAAGGTCGTGAGGCATAGGTAGCGCTCAGCAATCAGCACCTGGCATTCAGCCAAGTAGGGCCAGTGCTCGCAGCCATTTTTGTCGGGCTGAACGCTCGGACCAATGCAGATAGCGGAGACCTTGATATTACAGGGGATGGAAAAATCGGGTCAAACGGGGAGAGGGGGTAGTATTCTTCGGGAAAAAATAAGCTACACCCCCACCACGGAATGGATTTGGACCGCTCTGGGCCGGCCTCGCTCGCGAGAAGGGCTGCGCTGCCCTGAGTCGGAATTGGCCGCTCCGGGCCGGATGTGCTGCTCTTTCGCAGGTCAAGCTAGCACAATGAGGTCTAAAGGTGGGCCAACCCGCCGGAGCCGCTTTGAACAAACCGATGCATCAAGACGCTGATCCAACTGTCGACTTTTTTCCACAGATCCCTATACTCGACATACGCGTGCGCTAATGCGAAGAACTTTCATTACTGCAGGGGTGTCCATCATCTCGCTGCTATTGCTGCTAGTGTTCTGGTATGTCGCCGCTGTTCGGTGGGCACCGATGGACTCGCTAACGATGGCCATGCCTCAGACAATGCGGAACGTTGTCAGTCAGGCCCTTGTAGACAAAGTTCACTTTGAAGCGAAGGACTTTCCAGCGGCAAGGCGCGCGACCGAACTCAATCCGGCAAGCGAAGACGCATGGATGATGTATTGTGCAACTGGCGCACGCGACCGAAGCGACATACGTGGAACCCTACGAGCATGTTCCCGTGCAGAATCGATGAACGTCATTTCGGCTTACCCCAAATTTCACGCACAGGTGATCGCCGAGGCATATGAAGAAGCGGGCCGCTCATGCGACGGTTTACCCATTCTGAGGAAAACGATGGGCGAGGAAAAGGTGAACAACATCACCGCAGTCTTCGACGTTGGCCGCTTGGAAGCTACATGCGGCCAAATGAACGATGCCGAAGAGCATCTTCGGGCAGTTGTGAGACTTCGTGTGGAAGACCTTCGTTCCAATAATTGGGAAGATCGACCGCCGGACTCCGACGGTCCCCCTGATACCTACGAGAAAGCATCTCGTCTTTATCTTTCGCAAGCAAGGCAGAACCTTTCCTCACTCCTGACCCTCCGTCATGAGGACGCTGCGGCGCTTCAGGTATGCCGCGCTGCTTTAGGGCCTTGGCTTAGCCACTGTCGCTGTAAATTCGAGCCGAGAAACGGAGTGGCCTGCTCCACCTCGTCCTAACCGGTCGGAAGAATCTAGCTGCCCTGCGAAAGAGCGAGCGCAGCCCGGCCCAGAGCTGCCCAGTTCTGTCCAGTTCTGTGGTGGAAATAGGGGGAGGGAGCATTTTGCCGTCGCCTTATACCATCCCGTCAAACGGGGAGAGGGGTAATAACTATCGAGGGGAAAATGCTACACCCGGACTGAAGCCCAAAACCAAGACGCCGCGCTCGCTCGCTAGCTCGCAGGGCAGGCGCGCAAACTATCCACCTGGGGCTGGCAGGGCCAAGCTTGGACATGAGTGAGAATGCTTTTTTTGGGGGCGGTCTAAAAAATGTTCTTAGACATTTTTCGCCGTGAGCTTACGGTACTAGTTAGCTAGGGTTGCTCTTGAATGTCCGGTTGCGCGACGAGCAGCAACACAATCCCAATAACTGTGAACATCCGAAAAGCAGCATCTTGACCGTTCCACGTTTTCGATTGCCACATCAAGAACCATTCGTCTCCGACGGCCAGAAATGCGACCAGCCACATCAGCAGACCGAGTGCCAGCGCGACGATGGAAACTCGTTTGGCATATTGAAATGCTGCGGGCGTTCCACGCAGCGCCTGGACCATTCGGAAGCCGCCCCACCAACACAAAAGCGCCGTTATTGTTTCCCATGTGATAATCGAAATATAGAAAACGGTGTGCAACAGCGGCGTGTTAATTACGCGCCACATCCCGCGATTTCCCGGAAACGTCGAGTCCATCATCATTACGTGGCGCACGAATTCGTAATTGGAACCGTAATCCGTGATGTTGTTGAAGACGACCAGGGAATAAAAAATGGCTACGCCAAAGACCAGCAGCAGCTTGATTGTGCGCAGGGTCATGGTTGTCCGGGCTTAGAAAATGCCCGGAAGTAGGCGGTTATGGCCGCCAGTGTCGCATCATCGTATTGCGGATTGGCGGGCATCTGCGTCCGGGGATTTTGCGACAACGGCGCGCGAGTGTAGGTGGTGAAGTCTTTGGGTGAAGCGGCCGCGAATGCCGCTAGCATTTCCCAGGAGCGGCCTGCTTTCTCCCCACCCTCGCCTCCCGAATCATGGCAGCGGAAACAATTTTGACTCGCGATGCGAAAGCCATCCTGCACTTCGCGATCACCGGCATTCGGCCCGTTCGGAGCAATTACCCCAAAGACCGTCTTTTCCTCCCGGATTTCGAGCCTCACAACCCCCCAGGGAATCTGCGCCTCGTCGGCATGTGCGAGGATCTTGAAGCTGGGGATGAACTTTGCGTTGGTGATCATGTAGGGACCCATTTCGGAGATGTGATCTTCAGCGGCTTTTGGCCAGCCGGAGGGCGGTTCTCCGTTTATCTGGAGGACCAACACGGGATGATGCGCCGCGAGGTAAGCAAGGGGATAGTTTGCGCGATAGCCGTCATCACAGATGGCGACGACCATGGCCGAACCGGAGGACGCGGCTAAGCGCCGGACAAGATCTTCGAGCTTCACGCCTCGAATCTTGGTGGGCCTCGAAAAATTGGGGTCGCCTGTTATGGTGAGATTTACTTGCGGCATGGCGAGAAGCTCGTCGCGAGTGATGAAGCGCGTCGATTCGGGCGGTAGTCCCAAAAGCTCGCCGCTCAACTCGAGATCAGAAGCACCCTGCCTCTTTTCACGCAATACCGGCGAATTCTGCGCGATTGCGAACGCGCCGCAAATCAGGGTGAGGATCAGAGCTCCGGTCCAAAAGGGCCGCATATCTCATCGTAGTGTACGGCTTTGTTTCTGCAAGCAGAAATCGACGCCAAGTTTGTCACCGATAGTCTAAGAGATCGGGAGTTCTCCACGTGCCGCGATCGCAATTTCGATAGGCAAGTAACCGGCTCGCACTCGCGGCCAGTTTGTTGGGGCCGCACAACTATTTCGAACAATTGAAAGCGTCAGCGTGGCGGCTGACGCCTATTGTGCAATTGGGCAGGAATGAAGAAGTGTGGGCGAGAGCGCGAAGTTGTAGGGCTTCGCAGCTCCCGGATCGCCCTTCCGTAGAACCCTAAAAATATTTGGTGTCGTGATACGAATTTCGCATGACAAATGGCCTTATCACCCTCCACCCAGCACCGTCTCTTTTTCTGAAATAAGCGAAGGTTATCCCACGGATGTGAAGTTGAGCAGGGTTTCAGCGATCAGTGGTAATGTTGGCTGGCAAACATAGCCTGTGCTATCTTCCAACCGGTCGAAACTCATGGACGTGCTTTTTGAATTTCCGAGCGCCGTCAGCTGCTAGGCCTTCTGGTAGGTCTCCCAAACATGAATCCTCCTGAACTCAACATCAACGATTTTACGGTCACCACATTCTGTCCTTCCTGCGAAAAGGATCATAAGGTGAGTTTTAGCCGTTTGCAGTTAGAGAGCGATGCCACGATGGTGGTTTACTGCCTGCGCAGTAAGGAACGATGGCCTCTAACGCCTCAAGAAAAGGAGAAAATTCGCAAGGGAACCTCTGAATTTCGGGACGTAGAGGTTGCTCGCGATTAGCTTGTGTGAAATTCTTTGCATTTAATTTTGTTTTCTACCTAACAGAAAAACTTGTATAGAGAAGTATTTCCTAGTAGGGTTCCTGCTTCCGCCTGCCAGCGGATCGAGCGAGTGTTCCCCCGGCACCTGCTTTTCCTACCCACCAAATCAGTACATCTCCTAAGGAAGTGAAAGTCTAAATGTCTAAAGTCTTACTGTCTTTCAGCTTGGCGCTCGCCACGGTCGTTGTTCCGGCGATCAGCTCGACCGCTCAAACCCTTATCCACACCGGCAACGCATACCTCGATCATCCGCTCTCTAGCGGAGCAAAAACCTTTTCTGCGTTTGCTTCGGTGGCGAAGAAACCGTCGGCTCTGACCATTCTGCCGACTTTCGATGCCTCGATCACAGACGACCCGAATGCGGCGGATATTGAAGCGGCAATTAACGCTGCGATTACCCAACTTGAGACCCACATCGTCACCCCTACCACCGTTAAAATTATGTTTGTCAACGTGAACAATGGTTTGGGGGGAAGCGCGACTTTCTACAACAACGTGCCGTACAGCCAATATCGGACGGACATGAAAAAGGTTCAGGCTCTTTCGGACAACGATCGCAAGGCCCTCAAGACACTTCCAGCAGGTGTGAGCAATCCTGTCGATGGAACCCCAACCGTCAGACTCACCCTGCCCTTGCTTCGAGCTGTGGGAGAAGCAGCCTTGGGAGATCTCGGCGTAGACGTGGACAGCACAATCTTTTTAAACGTTCCCATCACCAACATCTC
>DATBAT010000468.1:0-5950 GCA_036271375.1 Terriglobales bacterium | reverse complement strand
CTTCCGGAGATGCCGTGACCGGATATCTCGCACGGAACCATGCACGGCTCCTGTTCGGCACTGACACACCCTCCGCGCCGATCTACACCAACCCGCCTGGCCTCAACGGCTTCTACGAAATGCGAAGGTGGATCGCCGCTGCTGTAAGCACCAGGCAGTTGTTTGAGGCCCTCACATTGAGTAACGCGCGCATTCTGCACCGGGACCGCGACCTAGGCAGCATCGAGAAAGGTAAGCGCGCAAACCTTTTACTTCTAAGAGCCAACCCCCTGGACGATGTTGAAGCCTACAACACGATTGAAACCGTGTTCCTTTCCGGGAAGGCAATCCCACGAGAGAGACTGGCCGCGCCCCGGAATTAGTAAGGCCGCTGTTTAACCGGCCGACGCGGACCGCTTCCATCACGCCTGACAAACGCACGAGGTCCGGCGATCCACTTTGACAAGTCGTCCTTTACGTCCGTCGATGCCACATCCCGAAACTGCCCGGATCGCCACTTCAGCGTTTTGCGTGATGGAACGCTGACATGGGTGGTGAGCCGTGCAGAGCAGCGAACGGTGCTCCGGCGCTTCGTGCCCGAGGACCGCGACGGATTCATAGAAATGAACCGCGATCCCGGCGTGAGGAAATACTTTCCCGGGCTCCTCACTCCGAAGGAATACCTGGGTGAGATGACGAGCGTCGAGCAGCATTGGGACGCCCACGGATTTGGACCATGGGCTCTTGATGTGGGAGGCGACTTTGCCGGTATTCCGGGTCTGAAATGGGTATCACCCGGCATGCCGTTTGCGCCGGCTCCGCTTCCTCCGGAACTCCGGATCGCTGCTTCGCCGTTATTCGCGGACGTGGGCGTTCGACGGCCAGATATCAGCAATGCGCGTTTACGTCAAGGTGGACGAAGCCCTGCCATGGCTGTCACTATGCACATCCAGAACTTCGGTAGTGGGTCTATTTGAAAATCGCACGGCTTGACGCTCCCTCCGTTTCGTGCCACGCTTGTAGTGATGCCAAAGCGCACACGCAATACTCCAAAACTTGATACTGTTCAGAACGCCCGCCGGATCGCGATAGAAGCTGTTAGCTCTGTTGAAACTGTGGAACTTACCATCGTCCAGCAAGTCATGCGGGAGATGGGAGCCAAAGGCGGGAAGATCGGCGGGAAGCGCCGAATGGAAACGATGACGGACGAACAGCGAAAGCGAAGCGCCCGCAAAGCTGCTAAAGCTAGATGGGCGAAAGCAAAGAAAACGCCTTAAAAATACTCCCATTTGCTCTTTCCGCTTGCTTATGCGAAAGCGCTGTCGTACAATTAGTTCGTGGCCAACTTCATCAGCATGGACAAGCGGGTTGCGGTAATTTCCGCGCTGATCGAAGGCTGCTCTGTTCGATCCACGTCGCGCATGACTGGCGTATTGAAAGGCGCTATCCTTCGCCTGCTTGAGAGCGTCGGCACGGCCTGCACGGAGTTCCATGACAAGGCTGTTCGCAACGTGCAGGCCAAGCGCGTGCAGGTCGATGAAATCTGGTCGTTCGTTGGCCGCAAACGGAAGAACGTAACCGAGAAGACGATTGAGCGCCACGGCATTTGTGGCGACGTTTGGACCTTTACCGCGATTGAGGCCCAGTCGAAGTTGGTTATCGGCTGGATGGTAGGACAGAGAGACGCGGGGTTTGCTACCGCGTTCCTTCAAGACGTTGAATCCCGTTTGGCGAATCGCATCCAGTTGACCACTGACGGCCACAAGATGTATTTGACTGCCTTGGGGGATGCGTTCGGCTCCGGGATCGACTACGCCATGCTCATCAAAATCTATGGCAAGGATCTTGAAGCGAACACGCGGTACAGCCCCGCGCAGTGTCTGGGCTCTATCCCGCAGACCGTGACAGGTAACCCCGACAGCGACCACGTATCGACCAGCTTTGTCGAGCGTCAGAATCTGAATATGCGGATGGGTATCAGGCGCTTCACGCGGCTCACTAATGCGTTCTCCAAGAAGATCGAGAATCACGCCTACATGATCGCCTTGTGGCACACCTGGTACAACTTTGGGCGCGTGCATCAGACGCTCCGTGTGACTCCTGCGATGGAAGCGGGGATCAGTTCTCATGTGTGGTCGATTGCAGAAATCGTAGCCTTGTTTTTTTCGGCATCGGCAGCGAAGGCAGCATGACAATACTTCACTGTGGCGGTCCGACCGGAAGAGTCTTGGCTCGATCCTCTGGGAGTAGATCAACACGTTTAATCTTCACTGGAGAATCCTTGCTGGCTTCCGATTCTATTGACCATTTGACCTCCGAACCTAGTCCTACTGGCTTAGGCGATGTCATTAAGACCACGGTTGTGTTTGGCTGTCCCCCAACCCGGTAGCCTCGCGATTCTACGTCCACGAGATAGCCTGCTGTTGGAGACATGACCCACGCCCCCACGCCGTGACACGGCGAATCACATTCTGCGATGAAGGCTGGAATCGCGGGAGATCGATCAACAGTGAGGACTACATCCACAACGTTCTTTGCTCCTGTGTTGGCTTGCGTGCGCCACGTGACCTTCGCTGGCGGGGGGCCGTTGTTTACGACCGTCGCATTTGGAGCAGAGGCACCAGGGCCAATGTTAATGCCTTGCGAATTATTCTGAATCAACGAGGGCGGAGACGGCACGGCCTTCGCATTCTGGTCTGGCGGGGCTTGCGTCGCCAGCCGTGCGCGCTGGTTCTTCTGTTCTACCAGTTCACATTCTACTCCCCCACAATCGAATGCAACGTTGATATTGTCTCCGGCCTTCTTTAGATAGGCGGTCATCGCGAGTTCACCGAATACGTTATTCAGGAATGAACTCATCGAGCCATCTTTTAGGTCGCTCAGGCCAAGCCCGAGTACGACCGTTGGAGATACGGTAGCCCTTATAAGCGATTCGGCATGGACTGTTGCTTGCAATTTCGGAATAGGCGAACCGGTAACAAGAATGCTCCAATGTGCGACGAATTCGTCCCCAGCAGCGGTGTAGTCCGTAGGGTGCCAGGTTATCGTGGCCTTTGGCGTTAGGTTATTGATGACCTGCGGATTAGTGACGGTGGCTCCGGCGGCAATATTAATCCCCTGCGGTGCGTTCTGAATGATCTGCTGTGGAGAGTTTGCCGGTTTTGGTATTGACGGCGGCTCATTCCTTGCCGGAGTCGAATTCGAACGATCCATGTGTGGTTGTTCTTTCTTCGTCGGCTTTGGATTTTCAGGCTGAGCCGAAGGAGCAGGATTGGTTGAAGTTGCCGGGACAGACGGCGCGGGCTCCTTCTTCGCAATCTCGGGCGATTTACGCCCCAGAAACCATCCGGTGCCAACAAGCAGGGCCGCTACGAGGAGAACCGTCATCCCGACGCCGATCCGCAGCTTCGTAACATCATCCGGGAAATGCCCGTGTAGCACCAAGGCGAGTGCGACTATGGTCGCGATGTCTATCCACCACCAGAATCCGCCATTGTAGTGACCGATCAGGGCCGCAACTACAACCATGGCGAGCCCAATTCCCCAGTTGATGTAGTTCGCGCGGGCGCGTTCTTCCATCCCCAGATTGTCCCACATGCACATCCGCTTTCGCATGTCAAGTGCGAAAGCGCTGTGGGAATTTCAAACAGACCCACTACCAGAACTTCGGCCGGAAATAGAACCGCATCTCACTTGAGGGCAATTTGTTTGTGGATTTTGCGAACCAACTCATCAGCCCGAAACAGAAATCGTTTCAGCCACGGGGAGGTGTTCGACCTGTTGTAGCCAATCACGAGGTCCACGGTAGGAACTTCACCCTGGAGGGGACGGGTAACAAGCCTGGGGGTCAACTGATCTTTCACATAGGAAGGACACAGAGCCACACCTCCGGTGGATGTCACCAAAGACATTATCGCGGGTAGATTGTCGCCCTCATAGGAAGCCTTCAGCGTGATGCCGACCTTTTTCGCGTAATCGACGATGACGGCCCTCACCGCTGGAGCGGCTGGAGCCACGCCGATGAAAATCTCACGGGCAAGTTCTTGCGGCGGAATTGTCTTGCTCGACGCCAGTCTATGACTGGCCGCACACACGACCAGCAGGGGCTCCTTGATCAGCAGTTTGTATGCAAGGCCTGTGGTCTGCGTCTCGCGGCGCATGAATGCCACGTCGACTTTCCCTCGCATCAGCGCAAGAGCGAGTTGCGGCGAGGCCAGACTTAGAAACGTGATCTCGACATCTGGAGCTGTCTCGCGCAAGATGCGCAGCGTTTCGGGCAGCAATGTGACTTCTTGTCCCGTGAGGAAGCCAATGACAAACACAGGCTTGTCCGGCTGCTCGACGCGGCGCGCAGCTTCACCGGCCGTTTCCACCTGTAGTAATGCCATCCGTGCGTGATCTAGAAATACCCGCCCGGCCGGGGTCAACGTGATACCCCGCGGCCGCCGTTCGAGCAGTTTCACGCCGACTTCCAGTTCCAGATCTCGAATCTGCCGGCTCAACGAGGGCTGGGCCGTATGTAGCCGCTTCGCGGCGGCATTGCTCAGGCTGCCCTCTTCGGCTACCGCAATGAAATAACGTAAATGACGTAGTTCCATCTCGAACCATCCATACTTCTGAAGCATAGCAGCGGCACACGAAGTATTGGTTATCAGGCAAATCGTACAGCATCATGTCCTTGTAAGCATGAATATGCTTACGAAGCAAGTAACCAATCAACGCAGTGAAAGGAACTGAACATGAAAGCGCAGACTAAACCGAGCATCGTCTTCTGTCACGGACTCTGGGCCGATGGCTCGTGCTTTAACAAAGTAATTCCGCCCCTTCAGGCGGAGGGATATAAAGTGATGGCAGCCCAATATGGGCTCGATACGCCGGAAGGCGATGTTGCTGTAGTGAAATGGTCGCTGGGGCGGGTCAACAGTCCCGCCATCCTTGTCGGCCACTCCTATGGTGGAAGTGTCATTTCCGCGGCGGGAACGGATGATAGCGTCGCCGCGCTAGTCTACATCGCAGCGCTGGCTCCCGACGCCGATGAGACTTCGCAGAGTCAGCAGGAAAAGTTCCCCCAAACGGATGTGTTCAAGGCCGTCGAAATCTCGGACGGCCGTATCTGGTTGCGGCAAGACGGCGTTGCTTGCTTCGCCGGAGACCTCTCCGAGCAAGAGCAGAAACTTGTCTGGGCAACTCACATGGCCCCGGCTGCCAACCTCATGACCCGAAATGCTCCTGGTGTCGCCTGGAAGTCGAAGCCGTCATGGTACATCGTGGCGAACAACGATCGCACGGTTCACCCGGAGCTGCAACGCTTCCTTGCGAAACGTATGGGCGCGTCCACTCATGCAATCGACAGCAGTCACGTCCCGATGCTGTCTCACCCGGGTTTCGTCTTGGACGTCATCCGCAAGGCCGCGCAGGCCGTTGAGAACGGTTGAGCCAGGGCCCAGCCGGCGAAGGTCTGGCCGGGCGCAAACTAGAAAGCCGCGTTCCTTATGAACGCGGCTTTTTTCGTCGGCATTCGGCTGCATTACCCCTCCGTATTCCGAAGCTCCGAATCCACTTGAGTGGTTTGTCGGCATCTCGCGGACTGACCTACCCTTACCCGCAAGCAATCGGGGCGATTCCCCTGACGCGGGCGGTCGGGAGCGTGGCCGTCCTGCAACGAGGTGCCCGCCCAGGGATCTAATTGCCCGTCGGCAACTCGGCGTGATCCACCACCAGAACATCCGCTGACACTCTCCCTGATTCAAGCTTCAGTCCAAGTTGTTCCTGCAGTGCTGTAAACAGAGAAGGCCGGTCTGGCGCCGCCGAATCTGCCCCCGCCTGCGTATCGTCTGGAGTCCATCTCAAGTGGAGGTCGAATTTGCGATTATCGCCGGTGATATCGACAACGGGTCGCCCAAGCAGTGCTGACAACCTGATCGTCAGTGCTGAGAGTTGAGATCCTGTCGTGTCTATGAAGCCGCGGCCG
>DATBAT010000467.1:0-11294 GCA_036271375.1 Terriglobales bacterium | reverse complement strand
TCTCCAAGACCGACCTGACCACCGAACTCGTCAAAGAATTTACCGAGCTGCAGGGGATCGTCGGCGGCCTCTACGCCGCGGTACAGAACCTGGATAAGGGCATGGCCATCGCCACCCGCCAGGCTATTGCCGACGCCGTCTATGACCACTACAAGCCGGAGTCGATGGAAGATTCAACTCCCCGAACTACGGAAGGTGCGGTGCTCTCCATCGCCGACAAGGCCGACAGCATCGCCGGAATGTTTGCCCTGGGGCTGCAGCCTACGGGCTCAAAAGATCCTTTCGCGTTGCGGCGTCAGGCCAATGGCATCGTCAAGACCGTCGTCGAGCACAAGCTGCGAGTAAGCTTGTCGCAGCTGTTCGCGGTGGCGAGAGAAACCTATCGCGGATCGGCCGCGGAAAAGAAGTTCACAGCCAAGGATTCGGCGACGGCGATCCGTGATTTCTTCCGCGAGCGCCTGGAGTTCTATCTACGGGAAGCGCGCGGCGTGCAATACGATGTCGTCAACGCCGTGCTGGCCGCGGGTTCCGACGACGTGCTCGATGCGGCGGCGCGGGCGGAGGCCGTCCAGGAAGTTCTCAACGTCCCACAGTTTCGTGCGATCGCTTCGGCTTCCAAGCGCATGCGCAATATTCTAAAGCAGGCAGCGGAGAAGAAATTCCGCGTGAGTGAAAAGTTTGCGGCGCTCGCAGATTTCTCGGGTGAAGAAACCGCGCTGGCGGCCTATCTCGACAGCAACTCGGCACAAATCGAATCGCATCGACAGAAGAAGGAATACAAGGACGCATTACATCTGCTTTCCAGCGCGCAAGGGCCGGTCGACGCCTTCTTCGACAAGGTCATGGTCATGACCGACGACGAGCGCGTCCGCGCCAATCGCCTGGCGCTTCTGCAATCTCTCTTCAGGGAATTTTCCACGATTGCCGATTTCTCTGAAATCGTGATCGAAGGCCAAAAAGAATCTTAAACAGCAAAGGACGAATCAATGGCAAGCACCTCAGATAAATACGTTTACTCGTTCGGCGGCGGCAAGGCCGATGGCGACGGCAAGATGAAAGATGTGCTCGGCGGCAAAGGCGCAGGCCTCGCCGAGATGACCAACGCGGGGCTCCCCGTGCCTCCGGGATTCACTATCCAAACCGAAGCCTGTCGCCAGTACATGCGGGGTGGCGCGGTCTCAAAAGAAGTCGATGAGCAGATGGACGCCGCCGTAAAGCAACTGGAAGATCTGCAAGGTCAACAACTGGGCAAGGGTGACAACCCGCTGCTGGTGAGCGTTCGCTCGGGCGCGAAATTCTCCATGCCGGGAATGATGGACACCATTTTGAACCTCGGCCTGAACGACGAGAGCGTCGAGGCCCTGGCCAAGCGCACCAACAACCCGCGCTTTGCCTATGACTCCTACCGCCGCTTAATTCAGATGTTCGGCTCGGTGGTGCTCGAAATTCCGAAACACGATTTTGAAGAAGCATTTGACGGAAAGAAGAAACAGAAGAAGGCGAAACTCGACACCGACCTCGACGCCAAGGCATTGAAAGAAGTTATCGCCGACTACAAGAAGCTGGTTAAAAAGCACACCAAGAAGGATTTCCCTCAGGACGCGCACGATCAGCTGGTGATGTCGCGCGATGCAGTGTTCCGCTCGTGGGGCAATGACCGTGCCGGACACTATCGCCGCATCAACAACATCGACGACATGCTGGGTACCGCGGTCAATGTGCAGGCCATGGTTTATGGCAACCTGGGCGACACCAGCGGCACCGGCGTGGGTTTCACCCGCAATCCCGCTCTTGGAGATAACGAATTCTATGGCGAGTTCCTGATGAACGCGCAGGGCGAAGACGTGGTTGCCGGCATTCGCACTCCGCTGCCGATTCTCGAACTCAAGCGTGTCATGCCGGAAGTCTTCGACCAGCTTCGCGACATCACTTCGCGCCTCGAAAAACACTACCGCGACATGCAGGACTTCGAGTTCACCATTCAGGAAGGCAAGCTCTACATGCTGCAAACCCGCAACGGTAAGCGTACCGGGCGCGCGGCGGTGCGTGTTGCCATCCATATGGTGGAAGAGGGTCTCATCACCAAGGAAGAAGCCATCTTCCGCGTCGAACCCAACCAGCTTTATGACTTCCTGGTGCCGCGTCTCGACGAAAAGAAAGCCAAAATTGAAGTGCTGGCCACCGGATTGCCGGCGTCTCCTGGCGCGGCTGTCGGGCAAATCGTTTTCACCGCCGACGAAGCGGTGCAGAAGGCCGGCCACGGAACCACGAAGAACCCAGTCATTCTCGTGCGCGCCGAAACCACGCCAGAAGATATTCACGGCATGGAAGTGGCGGCAGGCATTCTGACTTCACGCGGCGGCATGACCAGTCACGCTGCTGTCGTCACCCGCGGCATGGGTAAGTGCTGCGTGGCCGGCGCGGGCGACATTCACGTGGACGAAAAGAAGCGCGAAATGACGGCGAAGGGCCAGACGTTTAGAGCCGGCGACTGGATTTCGCTCGACGGCACCACCGGCCGTGTGATCAAAGGCAAGCTCGGTACGCTCGAAGCGTCCCCTGACGACCCCGAACTGAACAAGCTGATGGGATGGTCGGAACCGTTCCGCACCATGAAGGTCCGCGCCAATGCGGACATTCCGCGGGATGCCATCCAGGCCCGTGCATTCGGCGCGGAGGGCATCG
This sequence comes from Terriglobales bacterium, assembly GCA_036271375.1. Taxonomy (GTDB): domain Bacteria; phylum Acidobacteriota; class Terriglobia; order Terriglobales; family Acidobacteriaceae; genus DATBAT01. Next base: position 8,609 of record DATBAT010000467.1, on the reverse strand, counting down.
GCCTTTGCCGTACCGAGCATATGTTCTTCGGTGAAGACAAACTTCCTCACATGCGGGCCATGATTCTGGCTGGGAATGAGAAAGACCGTCGTGCGGCGCTCAAGAAACTTCTTCCGCTGCAGAGAAAAGATTTCGCCGGCGTCTTTAAAGCGATGGACGGGTTCCCGGTCACCATCCGCACTCTCGATCCGCCGCTGCACGAGTTTCTTCCACGTCGCGAAGATTTGATGGTCGAAATCGCGGTGCTGGAAGTTACCAAGCCGAAGTCCCCGAAGTTGTCGGGTCTCCGCAAACTGCTACGGCGCGTGGAAGAGTTGCACGAAGTGAACCCCATGCTCGGGCATCGTGGCTGCCGTCTCGGTATCACCTATCCAGAAATCACCGAGATGCAGGCGCGGGCTATCTTCGAAGCCGCGGTCGAAGTTTCGAAGAAGGGCGTCAAGGTTTTCCCCGAGGTCATGATTCCGTTGACTGCGACAGTAAAGGAAATGGCGAACCAGGCCGCCGTCGTCCGCCGGGTTGCGGACGAAGTTTTCAAGGAGAAGGGAACGAAGGTCGATTACCTGGTGGGAACCATGATCGAGCTTCCGCGCGCGGCTTTGGTGGCGGACGAAATTGCCAAAGAAGCGCAGTTCTTCTCCTTCGGCACCAACGATCTGACCCAGACCACCTTCGGCTTCTCGCGTGACGACATCAACAAGGTGCTGCCCACGTATCTTGCGGAAGGAATTCTGAAGCAGGATCCGTTTGCCGTGCTCGACCAGGAAGGTGTTGGACAGTTGGTGAAGATGGCCACGGAACGCGGGCGCAAGACACGTCCCGACCTGAAAGTCGGCATTTGCGGCGAGCACGGAGGCGAACCGCAGTCGGTCGAGTTCTGCTACAAGATCGGACTGAACTACGTATCTTGCTCACCATTCCGCGTGCTGACAGCCAGGCTGGCGGCAGCCCAGGCAGCAGCAGCCGACAAACTGAAAACCGAAGGCGGCCGGACCAAATAAAAAACCGCCACGGATTTCACAGATCTACACGGATAATTCTTAAGAAATATCCGTGAAAATCTATGTAAATCCGTGGCGCTTTGTTTTTACTGCACTTTCTGTAACCGCGAAATCAGCTTCTGGGCGATATTTTCTTCTGACTCCGACCACAACAGCCGCGAGTTTGTGCCCGAGTTCTTCTCCAGATTATTCGTGAAGTCCACCAGCTTCTTCACATTGGATTTCACCCGGCTCTCCGCCTCGGAGTTCATCTCGACTTCCTCCTGCAAGAACGGCGAGTCAAGCCCGAATTCGATCTTGATGTGCCCTTCCTGCTCGTAGACGGCTTCGTCGAACTCCGGCCCATGCACGATAAACTTCACCCGCACCGGACGTTGCACCGACTCCTGCCCGTCCTCGTTCGCGAACCAAAGGTCCCACGAGCCCTCGAAAACGTAGGCATAGTCTTCGTGCAGTAGATCGGCGGCGACCAGTACCGCCTGCTCCGGTGGAATGCCAGGGTTGTAGCGCTGTTCAAGCACGCTGGCCTCGCTCCAACTCACCGGTTGCACAGAAATGTAACTAATTCCCGGTAGCGCGGGCGAGAAAGGGAACTGCCGCATGACCGCGAGGGCGCGAGGCAACGCGTCATCCAACTGTAGATTGGGAAACCACAGACTTAAAAAGAGAGGATCTGCCATAGCATATAGATGCTAAACCAGCCGCAACGACCCATCGTATCCCTCCACCAAACTGTCATCCCGAACACGCGTTCTTTGCGCGGAGGACCTTACGATGGTCGGCATTGCGATGTCGGGGGTAAGGATAACCGCGCTGCCGAGACTATGGTTCAGACGGCATCGCTGCCTTCTCATCTTCCCGAACACTTTCCACGCATCGTAAGGTTGCTCGCGCAAAAACCGCGCTTCGGGATGACAGTTCTGATTAGCCCACGAGCCGAAGCGGGCAGACCTGCGTTATCATCGAAGCCAATCCGGCAGCGTCTCCAAGCTGATGCGCTGCACTTACAGGAAGGCAAATGGCAAAACTCCGCAGTCAGGATTGGTTTGGCACCAAAGACCGGGACGGCTTTGTTCATCGCAGCTGGATCAAGAACCAGGGCTATCCGCAGGATTTATTTGAGGGCCGGCCAGTCATCGGCATCTGCAATACGTGGTCGGAACTTACCCCGTGCAACGGGCACTTCCGCGAGATCGCGGAATGGGTGAAACGCGGCGTCTGGGAAGCTGGCGGCTTTCCCCTCGAATTTCCGGTGATGTCGTTGGGTGAAACCATCATTCGTCCAACCGCCATGTTGTTTCGTAACCTCGCCAGCATGGACGTTGAGGAATCCATTCGTGGCAACCCGCTCGACGGCGTTGTGTTGCTGATGGGTTGCGACAAGACCACGCCATCTCTCCTGATGGGCGCGGCATCTGTCGGATTGCCGACCGTCGGCCTCTCGGGTGGTCCCATGCTCACCGGTAAGTTCAAGGGGCAGGACCTTGGCTCGGGCACCGGGGTCTGGAAGATGACCGAAGACGTTCTGGCCGGCAGAATGCCGATCGAAGAAATGTTCGAAGCGGAAAGCTGCATGCACCGCTCCAAGGGGCATTGCATGACCATGGGAACGGCATCGACCATGGCCAACATGGTGGAAGCCCTCGGAATGAGCCTGCCGGGTAACGCGGCCATCCCTGCGGTGGACGCGCGGCGCTACACGCTGGCGCAGCTTACCGGACGCCGCATCGTGCAGATGGTAAAAGACGATCTGCGCATTGGCCAGATTCTGAAGCGAGAGAATTTCGAAAATGCCATCAGCGCGAATGCTGCGATTGGGGGTTCGACCAACGCGGTGATCCATCTGCTGGCTCTGGCCGGGCGCATCGGCGTGCCACTTGAGCTTGACGATTTTGACCGGCTGGCGTCGGAACTGCCTTGTCTGGTCAACCTTCAGCCTTCTGGTAAATACTTGATGGAGGATTACTACTATGCCGGTGGTTTGCCGGCTGTCCTGCGCGAGATGGGCGAAAACGGCGCATTGCGCAAAGACGCGATGACCGCCAACGGCAAGAAAATCTGGGACAACGTGAAAGAAGCGCCGTGCTGGAACCGGGACGTGATCCATACTTTTAAAGAGCCGTTCAAGCCCAAGGCGGGCATCACCATTCTGCGCGGTAACCTTGCGCCAGACGGGGCAGTGATCAAGATTTCCGCCGCCAGCCCGCACCTGTTGCAACATCGCGGGCGCGCTGTGGTGTTCGAGTCCATCGAAGAATTTCACAATCGCATTGAGGACGAGAGTCTCGACATCGACGAAAACTGCATCATGGTCCTCAAGAATTGCGGGCCGCGCGGCTATCCGGGAATGGCGGAAGTGGGCAACATGCCGCTTCCTCCCAAGATCTTGCGTAAGGGAATAACGGACATGGTGCGCATCTCCGACGCCCGCATGAGCGGAACGGCCTATGGGACGGTAGTTCTGCATGCCTGTCCCGAAGCCGCTGCGGGCGGCCCGTTGGGGCTGGTGAAGTCAGGCGACATGATCACTCTCGATGTGGCCAATCGTTCAGTAAATCTGGAAGTGGACGACGCCACGCTGGAAAAGCGTCGCGCAGAATGGAAACCGCCGGCGTACGCCAATCGGGGGTACGTGAAGCTCTACGTTGAGCACGTACAACAAGCCGACAAAGGCGCGGACCTGGATTTCCTGGTAGGCAGCAGCGGGGATGAAGTATTGCGAGATTCACATTAGCGTGCGTAGGGGAAGGTGTCCTCACCTGCCCAACGATGTAAGCGGCTCAACTTTTTGGGCCTGTGACAAAAGTTGCTCGGGCAGGTGAGGACACCTGCCCCTACGCAGTCTGAACTAGATCATGGCCACTAAATCTCTCTATCACGTAAACCCGATGCCGCGTGGCGCCTTAGTGGCCATACTGGTAGTCAGCGCGGCTGCGATTGGCTTTCTGTTGTGGCTCCTCTATGTACACGAAGCCCCCGTAGAGTTTGCCCACCGGCTTCTATTTTTGCCGGGAATGAATGCGTTGCTGAATGGGCTCAGCGCGATTGCGCTGTGTAGCGGGTATTACTTCATCCGGAATAGGAATGCGCAGGCGCACCGGAATAGCATGCTGACGGCGTTCTGCTTCTCTTCGTTATTTCTGATCAGCTATATCCTCAATCATGCGCTGCATGGCGACACCCGTTATCCCGGCCACAGCGCGATGAGGACGTTCTACCTCACAGTGCTGGCCAGTCACATCATTCTGTCGATCGTGGCTTTGCCCCTGATATTGGTGACGTTCTTTCTTTCCCTCACCCGTCGTTTTGCCATCCACCGCAAGGTCGCGCGCTACACCTTTCCTATCTGGCTATATGTGTCGGTTACCGGAGTAGCGGTGTATCTGATGTTGCGCGCTGCGTTCTAGCGCCTCAGGCCGCGGGCAAAATCACAAATTGGATCTCGCCGCGCTTGTCGATGACTTGCACATGGCGGGCGAGTTCAGCGTAGAGGCACAGCGCATTTGCCAGCTGCATCTGGCGAGGGGTGCGGCAATGCGGCTCGAGCAGGGAAGTACTACCGACTACAATGCAGATCGCCCGTCCGCGCGATGTGGCAACGTTCAGCCGGTTCAGGCTGTAAAGAAATTCCATGCCGCGCGGAGCGTCTTCCTGGGAGGAAGTGGTGAGCGAATAGATCACCACCGCCGCTTCCTGGCCTTGAAATTTATCCACCGTTCCGACGCGCGCGTCGCGGCCCAGGCGTTCGGAGAGGTTCGAAACTTGTACGTTGTAGGGCGCGATCACCAGAATGTCCTTTAGCGTCAGAGGCACGCGCTCTTCCACGCCTGGTTTTCCGTTGAACCAGGTCACGCCGGGAGCGGTCAAGTCGCGCACCAAAGCTTCCACCACGTCCACTTCCTCCGGCGACGAGTTCTGGTTGCTGTGGTGTTCCACGCCGACAAACCAGTGCCCGGCGCTCTTGAGATAGCGGTGGCCCTGCAAGGTCTGCTGCTCGAGCCCATCTCGGGATTGCAGGCGGCCTTCATAGAACGCTTCCGAGGTAAAGCGGCAGAGCTCGGGATGCATTCTCCAGGTGTGTTCGAGGAACAGGCCTTGATCGGGAGAAATTGTTTTTGCTGTGCCGATCAGGTGCTGCAAGGCAGAGACGTCGGCGCCGTCAGGATGGCTGCCTTTGAGGGGCTGGTCCAGTTGTTGCGGATCGCCCAATAGCACGATGCTTTTAGCGCACTGAGCAGCCGCAAGAACGTTGGCGAGGGAAACTTGGCCGGCCTCATCGACGACGAGGACATCGGCCAAATTGGCCGCTGCTTCTGGGGCCCATAGCCACACCGTGCCGCCGACTACGTTAGCGGAACCGTCTTGTAAAGCTTGGATGGCGGCTTTGGCTTCCTCCACTTCCAGAAAGCCGGCTGGTGGTATTTCGCATTTCTCCTTAACCTTCTGGATGGCGCGCAGGCCTGTGAGTCCTTCCGTCTGGGCGCGGGCTACTACGTCCTCCATCAGGTTACGAATGACTTTGTGACTCGGGCCCGTGATTGCAACCTTCATTCCTTTGCGTACGAGATCGCAGACGATGTGCGCGGCGGTATACGTCTTGCCTGCACCGGGAGGCCCCTGAATGGCCAGCATTGAGGAATCAAGATCTGTAGCAAGTCTTTCTGCACGTTCCGCGAAGTCCTCGCCCTCCACGGGGTCTAGCGCATCGGGATGGTGAAAACGTGGCTGGCTCCTCAGTAAGAGATCGCGGGCCGATTGATATTCACCCGGAGACTGAATGCCGTGCTCCAGCACCCACTGTGCCAGGCGCAGCAAGGATCTTTGGCACTGCTCGACGTCGATTTTCGCGAAGCAGTAGATCGATGACGGATGAATTTCGTTGGTCTTTTTCGTCTTCCTGATGTCGATCCAGTTTTGGTCGAGATTTATGTTCAGGACTTCACCAATCTTGTCACCTCGAAAATAAACGTCGTCGCTTTTTCGGACGGTGGTTTCCTGACGTTCGAAGTGATAACGGTCATTGGCGATCTTACGGACGACCGATTGTGTACCGGCAAATGTTAGCCCTGATATGGCGTCTCTTTCGTTTACGAGGTCTTCGTCGCCAAGTTCTTTGAGGCGGTAGAACTCCCACCATGCGGCCTTGTTTTCCCGGCGGTGCCAGTCGAGCAGGTTGGCCAGAAGCCACTTCGCGGCTTGCTCGGGATTTCGCGCCTCGGGATCGGCCGGAATGTCCCGAACCAGTTCGCCTACCAATCGCGCGACTTCCTGCTGGCGCTCGCTCAAACTATCGGAGGGATCACCCTCCTTGGGCTGGGGGCGGGGAATCTGCTGGCCTTGCTGGATTTTTATGTTCCGTTCCTTCTCCAGCCAATCCCGCAGCGCCGCGGTCGAGGCGCAATCGTCGAAGTTGTAGCCCTCAACCGTGGTATGGGCCTCGGAAGTAATTTCTTCCAACCTTCCCAGTTCGAGGCAATGCTCGATCAGACGGCGCGCCGGGCGGGCGTTTTCAAGAGGTACAGTACGCGCGAATCCGTGGAACGGTTCAAGCGCTTTGAGCGAATACTCTTCGACACTGGCTCGCACTGACTGCTTGAGCACGCGGTGCAGGTCGACCAGGCGCTCACCGCGCAGGATGCGGTCGACCTCATCTTCGCGCGTGGCGTACTTGCCCATCAACCGCTTCAGCGCGGTGGGTTCGTACGCTCCGAAGTGGTAGATGTGCATGTCGAAATATTGTTCCTTTGACTGGGTGACCTGATCGATGAACCACTCGAAAGCTGCCTTCTCGTCGTCGGCGTTGAAGCACCATCGCTTCTGATAGACGAGGTTGCCGTCCGCGTTCGCCTGGACAAATCCGAATAAGTACTCCACGCCATCGCCGGCGAAAGCGTCGCCTTCGAGGTCGAAGAAAATATCTCCGGGAGTAGGTTCGGGAAGCTGGGCGAGGCCTTGTGCATCGAAGACTTCATGGACTGGACGATTTTCCTGGCGACCCGTCACCTGCATTCGCGCCTGTTCGCGCACGCGGAAATAGGTTTCGCTTGATCCGTAGTCCGGTTTTCGGGCAATCGGCACCGGCATGGCGGCGAGGCCAGCCATGGTTGCGATGTTCCATTCCATAAGCTGCTTGCGATGCAGGCGGGAAATGCCGGCCACCAAGGAAAGATGATCTGCCGCTCGCCATTCCACGTCACATCTCTTCCACCAGCGGCAAACCTCGCAATGGGAAGTCGGTTCAGCCAGAGTGGCATCAATTGTGGGATTGCGTGTGAGGGCGGCTTCCAACTGTTCTTTACCAGTCGGTAGTATGCGGAGTATTCGGCGACCGGATATCTTTCTGGCTCCTCGACGGTCTTCGGACTTACGACGTACATGAATTCCGGGGCCACTCCCTGAGCGTGGCGGAGCAGGTCGGAGTAATGCGAGAGCTGTAGAATCGTCGCGGCCTTGGTTTCGCGCGCCAGTTTGCAGTCGTAAACCTCGTATGACCAATCGCCCAGAGAACTTGGCTTTTGGACTCGGCGCAGGACATCGGCGCGGCCGTACCAGCGGTCAGAGGTGAGCACGGCTTGGCTGATTACCTCGACGCCTTGTCGCATCAGCGCTAACGTCTTCTCGGTCGAACCTTGTTCGACGCTATTCTCTCTCGGAGTCGAAACCTCAAGGGCCTTGGATATCAGATAGTCGAGGTAGGCTTTTTCGTGACGCTCTCCCAGTTCCTGCAAGACTTTGGTGTTAGGGTCGCTCCAATCCGGTTTCGCTATCTTGCCGTGAGCGAGCAGGTAATCGAGCGTAGTGACGTGGGCACAACCCAGGTGATTGCTCAGATCACTGGCAGAGAGGCGGACGGCGTTATCCAAGCGCTTCATCGCAAAGAATGAAACAAGACAAACTTGACGCGGGGGCCGGGGTATAAAGGAGGAGTGATATAGAAAGCCCGGGGTGTCCCGGGCCTTTTTCGAATTACTGGGTTAGAAAATTGATGGCTTCTCTTGCCCTTGCTGTGGCCGCTGTCCGCCTTGCTGCTGGCTGACTAACGCTCCTGCTTCGGTAATGCTGCCGGTCATCAGGTGGGTTTCGACCTTCATCTTTTGCCGGGGCAGCAGGTTCACGGTGGTTTCGAACGGCTGATACCCAGGCAACGCTATACGTACTTTGTGCTCGCCAGGTGTCAGCAAGATCGCCTGTCCCGGACCGTTGAACTCGTTGACGTGACCCGTGAATTGTTCGTCGATGAAAACCGCCGCGCGTACCGGGAAAGCAACAATCTTCAACTGTGCCGCCTGCTCGGGCGTCTGTACCGGATCTTTCCGCATTTCCAGTTTGATGGTGTAGATCTGTCCAGGATCGAGCATCACTTCCTGGCGCTGATCGGTGTACCACGCCTGTTTAACCAGGATCTCGTGCTTGCCGGGAAGCAGCAGCAGCTTCTTGTCGTGCTTGAGTTCCTTCACGAATCCGACGTATTGGCCATCGACCCAAACGCCGGCGGTTTTCTCGTCTTTGTTCGATCCGTCGAATTTAATTTCAGACAGAATCTGGTTCTGCTCCGCTACCAGCGCCAGCGGCGCCATGCAGCTTGCCGCAACCAATAAATAAAAGCAT
>DATBAT010000466.1:0-12965 GCA_036271375.1 Terriglobales bacterium | reverse complement strand
GGTCGGTGGTGCGCTCGTCGGTGAGCGTGATCATCAGGCCCTTGTTCAGGAAAGCCAACTCGCGCAAGCGCTGAGATAAGGTGTCGAAGCTGTATTCCGTGGCGGTGAAGATGGACCTGTCTGGAAGGAAATGAACCTTGGTTCCGGTCTTCGACTTTACCGCTCCTGTCTTTTTCAGTTTGCTGGTAGGTTCACCCTTCGAATAGGTCTGCTCCCAGGTAAAACCCTCACGCCAGATTTCGAGATCCAATTCCTCGCTTAACGCATTCACGCAGGAGACGCCGACGCCGTGCAGTCCACCGGAAACCTTGTAGGAGGACGCGTCGAACTTTCCGCCCGCGTGCAATTTAGTGAGCACGACTTGCGCGGCAGGGACTTTCTCGCCGTCAATGTCCATGGTGTCGACGGGAATGCCGCGGCCGTTGTCTACAACAGTGATCGAGTTGTCGATGTGTACCGTTACATCAATTTTGTCGGCGTGACCACCCAGCGCTTCATCGACTGAGTTATCCACGACTTCATAGACCAGGTGATGCAAACCCATCTCGCCGGTGGAGCCGATGTACATCGCAGGGCGTAAGCGAACCGCCTCCATTCCACCCAGAACTTTGATGGAATCAGCGTTGTAATCTCCGTTGCCGCTAATGGGAGCAACCTTCGCGTTGCGCGGTTTTTCGGTAATGGGGGCGATTTCTTTGGTGGCCATTCTGCTCCGTAGAAGTGCCGGCTTGAGAGCGCTGCCCGGCTCAACAATCTTGCCAGTAAAACTGGCCCAAATGACTGAAATTGCTTAACTTATCTGTATTAGAAGATGGTTAAATTGTAGCACATTTAACGCAAGTTTCCGACCCCGAATCAGTCCGGTAACCCCAGTGTTCTGAACAACTTGGAACTCAGAAAATCCTCATCTTAGCGAGACGCCCTTGCGGGCGCGAATTTGAGCGTTTCGATAAGCCGGTCGACCTCTTCCTCGCTGCCTCCGATGAAGGTGAACGAGACCACATAGCCCTTGCTCAACATCGCCAACGAGCTTTGGTACATGGTCAGCTGGCCACGCGGCTTCTTGTAGTCGGCACGGGGCAGCTGGCGTGTGCCCACGTTGAACAGATAGGGCCGGTTGACGACGGTGAAGCCTTTAGAGGTCGTCAGCTCGGTAAGAGGTCCAAAATAGTCAGCGGCGGCTTTCAAACCAGGATACGACGACACACTTTCCGCGGCAATGATCACCGCTGAATTAACGCTGTCTGATGTGACCTGTGGCGGACGCTCAAATGTGGCAAGCAGTACTTGAGATTTTGAAGAGTCGCCCGAATCCCCTTGCATTTGCGCAGTGCGATCCACCCAGCCAAAGGGCGCTTTGTACGAGAAGCCGAAGCGCGCATTCGGCGAGGCATCGGGCTTGGGAGGGGCCTGTGACCAGACGGCAATGCTAGAGATCAAAATCAAGAGCGTCAGAAGTCGGGACATGGCTGATGTCTTAACTTTACACCTCCACAGAACAAGCCCTCGAACGGCTTCTGCAGTCAGCCCATTGTGATAGATTTTTCGCTGGGGGCGCGTAGCTCAATAGGATAGAGCACCGGATTTCTAATCCGGGGGTTGCAGGTTCGATCCCTGCCGTGCCTACCATCTTGAAGCCCTCTCGCTGCTAGCTCTCGGCTTTTCGATAAACCTTCCTTAAGCCAAAGCCGTTTTATTTGGGTGGCCTGTGTTCGCAGTTCGCGTTTAGGCACGAGTCCGGAATGATCAACCTCTCCACCGGTTTTCCTCCAACGATGTGGCTTTCGATGATTTCATCCACATCAGCTTGGGTAACGTGGCCATACCAGACCGCCTCGGGATAGACCACCACCGTCGGCCCATGTTCGCACTGATCGAGGCATCCCGACTGGTTGGCACGGACTTTCCCCTTTAATCCTAAGATCGCCAGTTTTTGCTTGAATGCCAGTTGCAGTTCCGCGTGGCCTTCCGGATCGCAAGAGCCTCGCGGATTCTCCGGCGGGCGCCGGTTTCCGCAAATAAAGATGTGCTTCTCAAACTTCGGCATAGAGCTACTCTACAACGCCCAAAGCTGCCACGGATTTCACCGATCCTCGCAGATACGGCGCCCTCTTGGATTTGTCGGGGAAATCCGCGTAATCGGTTGGACGGCGGAACATTAAATGTCTCGCAGCAAACGGGCCGAGCCAACCCCGCCGTCGGGTAGGCATCGAAGTTGCTCCCGCTTATGGGACTTGGATCGCAGTTCGCCTGGTTGTTTCTACTGTCGATCCCCGTGGCTTGTGTGGCCTGGACGGTGACCCATGAAGAAGTCTTCCGGGAAAGCCGTGAGTTTTGCCAGAACCAGTGCCACGAGTCGCGGAGTATTTTCCGGCGCAAGTTTTTCTATCTGTTCACTTGCGAATATTGTTTCAGCCACTACGTAGCCGCGCTGTTTCTGATCATTACGCGTTTCCAGTTGCTTTACACGGATTGGCGTGGATATCTGGTGTCGCTGTTTGCTCTAGTGTGGGTGGCAAATCTGCAGATGAGCCTCTACAACCGGATCCGTCTGGATATCAAACACGAACGGATTGAAATCGAGGCCAAGGAAGTAGAAGTCGAGAACAAAGCGGCTGAGTAGCCGTTCGAATTCGCGGGCCCTCGTCTAACGAGAGAAGGAATACGAAATGTTGAGAGCAATTGTGGCAGTCCTGCTGATTTTCTGGCTTTTGGGATTTTCCCTGCACGTGGCCGGCGGGCTGATTCACCTGCTGATCGTGGTGGCGCTAGTTGTTTTCATCTTTGATTTGTTGGCCCGACGGAAGGCTTGATAAAACGCTTCCGGCTTCTCGCTAAAAACTCGATCGAACCAGGGTTATCCAGAAGCCAGAAGCTGGTTTTTGATTTGACAGCAGGATGCCCACTTGGCGAGAGTGTTGCCATGAAACGAGCGCTTGCTTGGGTAGCCGTTCTGGCGTTTCTCCTCCCAACCGCACTTTCCGCGCAAACCAATGCCTCCAAACCTTGGACTCTTTCCTGGAGTGATGATTTTAGTGGGCCGGTGCTCGACTCCAGCAAATGGGTATACGACATTGGCGCAAAGAAATGGGGCAATGCGGAGCTCGAGTACTACACTGACCGTCCCGAAAACATCGCTCTCAAAGACGGAATGCTCGTCATTACCGCGCGTCAGGAGAAAACTGTCGACGCAGACCATGTGACCTGGAACTACACTTCGGCGCGCATCAAGACGCTGGGTAAATTTTCGCAGAGCTATGGAAGATTCGAAGCGCGCATGAAACTGCCCGCCGGACAAGGCATGTGGCCGGCGTTCTGGATGCTGGGCGACAACATCGAGAAAGTGGGATGGCAGCAGTGCGGCGAAATGGACATCATGGAAAATCTTGGGAAGGAACCATCGATCATTTACGGCACGATTCACGGCCCAGGGTATTTAGGCGAAGGCGGCCTGGAGTCGCACTATACTCTGCCGGGCGGGAAGCGCTTCTCCGATGACTTCCATGTTTTTGCATTGGAATGGGAACCGGAGACCATACGCTTTTATGTCGATGACAACCTCTACGTGACGCGCACGCTGGCCGATATTCCCGCTGGCAAAAAGTGGGCATTCGATCATCCGTTTTTCCTACTGCTGAATCTCGCGGTGGGCGGCGACTGGCCGGGGAACCCCGACGCAACCACGGCCTTTCCGCAAACCATGCTGGTGGATTACGTCCGTGTCTACCAAAAATCGAGCCGCTAATATTGGTCTGAAGCCGTCAGCCAGTAGCACAATCCCTGCGCATGGATCCCGACGGTAGTAAGCAGGAGGTCTTCGCGAAAACCGGCGGGCGGGTGCTCGGCATCGGAATAGTGGCCTAGCGTGCCACTTTGCGCTTCTTGGAGCGATCCGCCAACAGCGGAGAGCGTCCGATTTTTGTCCGCGGGCGTTCCAGCTTCGGCGCATCGGAAAGTCCTTGAAATACTTTTGGGGAGCGCCACGCCGGCATCGCATAGACTCGTGTATCGCGTAGCTGAGTTACACCTTCATTCCAAGCCGCCAGCATCCGCTTGCCGGTATCTTTGAATTTCGGGAAGCGCCGGGTCATTTCCAGAACGTTAGGCGCGACGTCCGCCACCGCGTCGCTGATGCGTTCGACCATCTCTACTTGCTCGCGCGGCGGCATGCCGAAGGTTGCGGTTATGAAGCGCGAAAGATTCTTCCCCGGCAGCCAGGTTTTCTTGCCCATGAAACTGATGCCCGGCGGATTGTTCTGATATCCGGCATAGACAGATGTCGTCAGAAAATCGTACGCAGGCGCCAGATGCGCATCGTCTTGTGACGAATAAAGCAAAGCCAGATTCTTGGAGTGGCAGTCGGCATTGCGCAGCGCGTAGGTCAGAAGCAACATTGCCGTCAGACTATCGAAAGTGTCGCTGTGACTGTCACCGGGTGTAAGTTCACGCACGGCACGCGCGATGCGCTCCCAGGTTGTTTCGTATTTCGCCGAGGGACGCAGGCCGAGCAGCGCGCAGAAATCTTCCATCGCCCAGAAAGGATTTCCATCCGGGCCAACATCAAAGCGGTGGACGACGAGCACGTTGCCGTCCTGCGAGAGCTCCGTCTTGGCGCTGCGCACGATCTTCCCGACTACCTGCATGCACAGGTATTCGTTGAGCGTCGCGAAGGGGATCCGCGCCGACGAACCTTTGATGATGTGGCGATGGGTCAGCAGCGTGGCTTTCTGGTGCGCGCCGAATTTGCGCGTGGTTTTTTCGGTATCCAGGAATTTGGGCAGCACACCGGAAACTCCGCTGACCGCGTGTTCCCGCACCAGTTGGGTGAAGGCTTCCTCCGAGTTGTCGCCTTGCAGCAGGCTAGCCACTTCGATGGGTTTAGCTGGCTGGTCGAGTTTCGCCTCCGGCGGCGCCACTTGCATCCGGCCCACCATATTTCGCCCGATCACGGCAAGCAGAGCGACTGGGCTGGCGCCGACGTGCGGGCCGAATTCTTCCTGCAAGACCTGCAACAGATAGCCCTCCGGCAGGTTCATCTGGAATACAGGAGGAAGTTGGTCGTTCCAGGCGTAGGATTCGGTCCGCACTACCATCGTGAGTGAGACCAGAGACTCAAGCGGCGCATTGTGGACGTAAGTCAACACGCTGCGAAAATCGCCGTCTTGTTCAAGTATGGCAATCAGTTCACCGAGCACGTAAACATGCAGCCTCAATAGCCACCTCGCTCGCGGCGAAGTTCGTCGAGCCCGCCACCGCGTCCAGCCTTGGTGAACGTCATCTCCATGCCCAGGACGGCCAAGACTGCCAGCAATTTGCGTGAGCCGAGTTCTGTGGTACGTCCACGCTCAAAGCGGGAGAGCGATTCCGCCGCTAGTCCGGCTTTCTCAGCCACGTAGCCTTGGGCAAGACCAAGGCTCTTCCTTTGAGTAGCGACAGCTTGCCCGAGTTCAGCGAGGGTTTTCATTATTATGACGAATAAGTCAAAATTGTATGGTTTTTAGTGTTTCTTGATGAATATATCAAAATTCTGGTATGGTTGCGAATTGATATTTACGTCAAGATATGAAGTTTTTGGCCGATTTTTGATTTATACATCAATAATTCAGGGAGAATAAATCAAGAGTTGCCAGGAGAGATTTGGTGGACCTGGTCGGGATCGAACCGACGACCTCTTCCATGCCATGGAAGCGCGCTCCCAGCTGCGCCACAGGCCCACAATACACCCACAGGACAATGGGCCGGCGCCCAGTCCTCTACGATTCTCGCCCACATGCGGGGGATAGTCAAACGCGCGCGTTTAAGTGATGGGCAGATAGTCCAGCAAGCTCTTCGACAATACGCGCCCGGCTGCGGCCAGTGCAGCTTGGTTTGCAGTCTCGGCCTTGGATAAATCGGTTGCGGCTTGCGTTGGGTCGGCCCCAACCAGGGCTGTTTGCTGGGCTTGAAGATTCAGCTTGGTGGAATTCAGCATGGTAGTGTCGTCGCTTAGTTGGTCCATGCCGTTGCCGTAGAAAACACGCTGACCGTTGAGATAGTTTAGCGCGCTGCTGATCGAAGATGTTGCCGTCTGAATGGCAGTGGTATCGCCGCTTTGCAGCGCGGTGACCAGTTGCTGCACCGAGCCGAGAACGTCACTGCCGGAACTTTGGAAAATCTGATTGCCGGGAAGGTTGGATTGCAGCGTTCTTCCGTCGGCGATGGCGACTTGGTTGACGCCGCTGTTGCCGTTGTAAGTGACACCGGAAGCGGTCACGGTAAAAGGCTGTTGTGTGGTGTTGGTGCCGGCAAAAATGTAGCTGCCGTTGAACGATGTGTTGGCCAGCTGCACCAACTGGTCGAGGACTCCCTGGGCTTCCTGGGCGATACTTTGGCGATTTTGGTCGGACAGCGAACTGTTGCCGGCTTCGACCCCAAGGCTGACGGCGCGGTTCAGGGAAGTCACCATGGTGCTTAAGGTAGCGTCGGCGGTCTGGAATTGCGAGTTCAAGCTATTGACGCTCTGCGTGTACTGGTCGATGCGGTCCTGCTCGGCCTGATTCTGCACCACCGTAGCGGCCGCAGCGGGATCGTCCGATGGACGATTCACGCGCTTGCCGGTAGAAAGTTGCTCGAGCGCGGTCTGGGCCTGTGACTGCGTCTTCCAAATGGCGGAAAGAATATCGGGCGTGGAATCGGGATTAACTCGCATAATCTTTTTCTCTTCTTCTATGTGCCCATCATGTTCAAGAGGACTTGGGTCAGCTGGTCGACCACGCTGATGACACGCGCGGAAGCAGCATAAGCATGTTGATAGCGGATCAGGTTGGTGGTTTCCTCGTCGAGGGAAACGCCGGAGACTGCTCCCCGCTGATCGTTGAGTTGCTGCAGGCTGACGTCGCTGGCGTCTGACTTCGCTTGTTGCTGCGCCGTGGCATTGCCGACGTTGAAAACGATTTGCGAATAGAGATCCAGTGGTTTGGTTCCGCTCGGTAAAGCCTGAGTCTGCACCGCCTGCAACTGGTTCAGATTGCCACTGCTGCCTGCCGAGCCATCGGAGCTGGCGGCGATCAGCGTGGGATCGGTGATCTGCACCGAGAAATTTGCTGCCGCGCCCGCGCCGGTTGCGGTACCGAAGAAATTCTGCCCGGCGTTTCCTGCCAGATCGAACCCACCTTGATGCGCCGCATTGAAGTTGGTGGCGAGACCGCCGGCGAGGTCGTTCAACGACGACACGACTTGCGGGATCACCTGGTCGCGTACGGCAATGAAGCCACTGATCTGGCCGCCCTGCATGGTGCTGGTGATATCGTCGCCCTGCGAGTAAACGTGCTGCATACCCGTCGAGTCAGCGGAGGCTTGCAGGGTGTAGCTGTGTCCGGCGACCACTAGTGGGCTGCCATTGGAAGTGGTGAGGGTGTAGCCCTCATCCGATTGAATGACGGCGACATCGGTCAAGGTCGATAGCTGCTTGATCAAAACCGTCCGCTGATCCTCGATCGAGCCGGCGTCCTGCCCTAATTTTTGGAGGGCCGCGATCTGAGTATTAAGCGCGGCGATCTGCGGGGTGAGTGTGTTGACCTGGTTCACTGCCTGGGTGACGCTGAGATTCAAGTTGCTCTGGATATTGGTAAGCTGCGTCACCGTGTTGTGAAAATCACTGGCTATGTTTCCGGCGGCGGTGAGCACGGCCTGGCGCTGCGGAATGCTGGTTGGATCAGTCGAGAGCTGGTTCAGACTGTTGAAGAACGCAGTGAGGTCAGTACCGAGACCGTGTTCGGTATCGCTGAACAAGCTCTGCACCTGCGCCAGCGATCCGAGCTGCGCCTGAGCATCGCCCTGGCGTTGGGTCTCGTCGTTGATGCGAAGTTCAAGTAGGCGATCGCGAATGCTGCTGATCTGGTCGAGGTTCACGCCGGTGCCATAAGTGATGCCGGCCTCATTCTCCGGCGTGGCTTCGGAAAGGACCGGCACCTGCCGCGAGTATCCGGGCGTGTTGACGTTCGCAATGTTGTTAGAGGTGGTGCTGATGGCGCTCTGCTGCACCATGAGAGCGTGTACCGCAATCAGCATCGATCCGGTAAGTCCTGACGACATCCTAACTAAACCTCACATGACCAGGTATGGTCGGCGGAAACGGCTTTGCCTTGCCGCGAATATTCCTGACGAATTCCCTTTTGAAGAGCAATCAAGATGCTGAACAATTCCTGCCCGCGGCCAACCAGGTTGGAGTAGACACGGTTAAGGTGCGAAAGCTCCTTCTGGATTTCAAACAACCGCTGCGCGGGCGTTGGCGCGTTGGCGTTGCGTACGCTGGCTGCGGCTTTCTTCATTTCAGCCGCGAACATCTTCAGTTTCTCGGCGCTGAACAACCCTGAGCTGCGCAACGAGTCGCAGAGTTTTTCCTGAGCGGCGACGCGCGCTTCAAATTGTTGGAGATCGTTCTGGCTCAACGCAAGAAATCCCGCATTGACCTCGGCGGAAAGCGAGCGCAGCGCCGCAATGGCCTCGGTCCAGGCGCCAGCGTCGTCGTGTAGGGGAAGGTTGGTCATCGGTAAACCTGATTTTGTAATTTTGTAATCGGGTAATTTTGTAATTTAAGGACGGGTTTTAATTTACAAATTGCCCGATTACCAAATTACAAATCCCTTCTAGCTTGCGTCCCTCAGCATCGCGTCGGCGATGTTTGCGGGATCAATTTCGTAACTGCCGTTGCGAATCGCTTCGCGCAACGCCTGCACTTTTTCCTGGCGCACTTCGGGAGTGGCCAACGCCTTGGCTTGCAGGGCGCCGACGCTCACGGTATCGACGGAGAATGCATCGTGCGCCTGTTCGTTCGCGGCGGCAGCGTTGTCCCCTTTGCCAGAGTTCTTGGCCTTCTCGGTGGTTAAGTCGGTGGCGACGGGTCGGTTGGAATCGATTCTCATTTCAGCACCTGCCTTTTTGGGCTGGACCCTTATCGGTCCTTTCGTTCCGGAACTTTAATTTCATTACGAGGAGGTAATACCCCGTTAGTCACATCTTTGGAATCAGTCACTTGCGAGGAGTTGACCTCATTATTGGTCTTGTGGGACATTTGGCGCACGATCATTTTCGCGATTCCAACGCCCCCGGAGGCGGTCATTTTTTCTGCGAGTTGTTGCATGGCTAGGCTCTTGAATTGATCTGCTCCCGGATCGGAAGCGGGTTGGTCTTCGGAGTCGCCGCCCGGGACCTGAGCGAAAGAATGCTCGGCGTCCTCGAGCCATTTTTGCAGCAGTATGGACTCGAATTGATTGGCAGCGGCTTCGATCTTCGATTTGTCCTGCGACTTTGCCGCTATCGCTGCGGTCTGCGACAGCCCCTGAGTGCGGGATTGCAGCAGGCTCTGGCTGGCGTCGGCTCCGGAAAGTGCGTTGATTTGCGGCATTACAAGACCTCCAATGCAGCGCGCAGGCCGCCCGCGGCCTTAATGGCTTGCAGGATGGCGACTACGTCGCGAGCGGTCGCGCCTACCGAGTGGAGACCATTGACGAGATCTTCGACGCTGGCGCCGTCGCCCAGTTGAATTTTCCCGACGGAACTCTCACTAGCCTTGACTGTAGTTTCAGGAACGACGACGGTATCTCCGTTTTTGGAGAAAGGTTCCGGCTGCGAAACTGAGAAGGTGGTGGCTACTTCGATATTCAGGTTGCCGTGAAGAACCGAAACGGTCGAGAGCTTCACGTCTCCCCCCATCACAATGGTTCCGGTGCGTTCGTCGACTACGACCTTGGCTGGAGGATGAAATTTGATCCCCAGATTTTGCACGCGTGAGATGAGTTCAGGAACACTCGCGACTCCCGCTTGTGCGACGTTGACATCGATGCGGCGGCTATCGAGCGCGGTGGCGACCGGCTTGCCGAAACTGGTGTTGATGGCGCTGGCGATATCGACGCTGGCGGTGAAATCGGGATCGCGCAGCATCAGCGAGACGGTACTGAGGTGACTGATGTCGAGCGCGGTGTCACGTTCGATGGTCGCGCCGTCGGGAACACGCCCTACGGTTGTGTGGTTGACTTGCTTACTATTACCGGCGCCGCCGCCGGCGGTGTATCCGCCAAGCGTAAGGCCGCCCTGGGCTGAGGCGTAAATTTGTCCGTCGGGTCCGCGTAGCGGCGTGAGCAGAAGCACTCCGCCTTCAAGGCTCTTAGCGTCGCCGATGGAAGACACTGTGATGTCGAGTTTCATTCCCGGCCTGCCAAAGGCGGGAAGCGCCGCAGTCACAAAAACCGCTGCTACATTATTGACGCGAACTTGTGCGGGAGGAATTTGCACTCCCATGCGCTGCATGACGTTGGCAAGAGTCTGCGTTGTGAAGACTGTCTGACGGCGATCGCCCGTGCCGTTGAGTCCTACGACGATGCCGTACCCGACAAGAGGATTGTCACGCACGCCGGCGAGCGTGGTGATGTCGCGCACCAATACCAGGTTATCGACCTTGGCTTTATCGGTCGTGGTCAGGGTGTCGCTGGCGAACAGCGGCTGAATCAGAGAAAACGCGAACAGCATCCCCCGGAGCCAGGATTTCTTTAGCGGCGATGTGTGAGCAATAAACATGAGTTCAGAACGACAGTATCCGCGTAAGGATCTTCATCACGATGCTGGGCGGGCGTGTTGCATCGCTGACCACGCCCTTGCCTTTGAGTTCAATTTCAAGATTCGACAGAGAAGTTGAGAGCACGATGTTGCTGGGACCGACGTCTCCGGGCCGCACGATGCCCCGCACGATGGCGGTTTCTTTTTCGTGGTTGAGCAGTACTTGACGCTGGGCTTCGACCACTAAGTTGCCGTTGGGCAGCACCGCGATTACCTGGCCAGCAAGGCTGGTTTGCAACTTCGAACTGCTGGTGGTTGAGCCCTGTCCCTTTTGCGCGGTCGACGAATTCATCCCGAGCAAAGGGTTTACGCCGCCGACATTCAGTTTTCCCGGCAGCGCGGTAATCGCGGAGTTTGCGGTCAGATCGCGGCCAGTTGTCGTATTGCCCGTCGCCTCTGAAACCGTCTGCTGCACTATCTGGATGATGATGGTGTCGTTCAGGTGCGTGGCTTTGTAATCGGTGCTGAGGTCCGCCAGCGTTCCACCGTTGACCCAGAGGCTGCCGGTAGTGCGCAAGTCCGCGGTTTCGGCTTGCTGCTGTTGTACGCGCGAAAGATATTCTTCACGCGTCTGCAACGTGTTCTTCGGCTTGAACCCGGCATGAGCGGTGGCTGAGACCAGAAGCAGGGCTGCGAGTTGTAGATAACGTTTCAGAAACTGCCTCTCAGTACGCCGCTATCGATCACTTCGGCCAGTGCAATTTTTTTGCGGTCCATGGTGGCGATGCGAACTTTTTGCCCCTGACTGCCGGCTTGCAGGCAGATGATGGGCGTGGTCGCGTGGAATTTGCTGTTGGCGATGACCAACGTCGCTTGTTGTCCAGCGCGAACCAGCATTTCTTTGTTCCTAAAGGCGGGTTTCTCGAACGCGCGGACCGTCCTGTTGCGGTTAGAGCCCGCCAGCGCGAGATCACGATCCACCGAAGTCGGCCAATGAATGGCGACAAAAAATGGCAAGCAATCGCCACTCTTCATGCAGCGGAACTTTGCCAGCGCGTCGCTCTGGTTCCAGCGCTCGACTTCCACCAGTTGCAAGTAACCGGAACGGCTCTTCGTGCTCACATCCGAGAGAAGCTGCAGTTGCGACTTCTGCACCGCCAAATGAAAGCCGGCCAGCGCGTAGACAATGCGATCTTCCGACACAGGGGTCCGTTCGGAAATCGTCTGCGCGCCGGCGGCTGAAACGGCCAGCAAAATCGCAACTGCAAGATAGAGGCGGTTAGTCATCAGTGTCCGAGGTTGTTGAGCTGCTGCAACATCTGGTCGGCAGCCTGCACCACGCGTGAATTCGATTCGTAAGAACGCTGCGCCAGAATCATTTCGATAAATTCCTGCACCACGTTTACGTTCGAACCTTCCTGCATGCCTTGCGAAAGCGTTCCCAAACCCTCGGCTCCGCCGGGAGTTCCAATCACTGCGTCGCCGGAAGCGGTTGTCGCCAGGAACAGATTCTTACCAACACTATTCAGTCCGCCGGGGTTAGCGAACAACGCCAACTGGATCGCGCCGACCTGTTGCGCGGCGGTCTGTCCGGGTTGCGTTACCGAGACGGTGCCGTCGGCGCCGATGGTGACCGAGGTAGCGTCCGTAGGAATGGTGATCGCGGGTTCCAGAGGATCGCCATCCGCGGTAACCAAACTTCCCTGGCCGTCGAGATGGAAATTTCCGGCGCGGGTGTATCCGATTTCTCCGCTGGGCAATGTGATTTGGAAAAAGCCCGCTCCCTTGATGGCGAGATCGAGGGGATTATCGGTTTGCGTGAGGTCGCCCTGCATCTGGACAATTTCTGAGGCTCCGGCGCGCGTCCCCAATCCAACTTGAAGCCCCGTAGAGACCGTGGTCTGCGCGGTGGCGGCCGAACCCGGCATCACCATGTTCTGGTAGAGCAGGTCGGTGAACTGCAAGCGGCGGCGGCGGAACCCCGAGGTGCCGGAGTTCGAAAGGTTGTTGGCGATGTTGTCCAGATTGAGCTGCTGCGCGGTCATCCCGCTGGCGGCTGTGTAAAGGGCACGAAACATTTATAGATTCTCCTTAGCCAATTCGCGGGAGGTCTTCGGTTGCGATCTTGTTAAATTGCGAGTCAAAGAGTGATAGAGCGCGTTGCATCAAATCTGAATAGCGCTGTACGGTGATCAAATCAACTGCGCTGGCGATGGGGTTGACGTTTGAGGATTCCAACATTCCCTCGCGCAGCTCAGCCTTGGCTGCCGGAATTTCTGCGTCTTTGGGAGCGGTGTAGTAATTCTTGCCGGCACTCTCGAGGGCTGCGCCCGGCTTGAAGTCCACGAGCTTGATTTTGCCGGTGATCGCGCCATTCACCGAGACGGTTCCGTCAGCACTGACGGAAATCTGCCCGGGGACAACTGGAATCA
>DATBAT010000465.1:0-2795 GCA_036271375.1 Terriglobales bacterium | reverse complement strand
ATTCCAATCCTGTCGAATTATCTTTTTGAAGCCGCGGGCGACAAACTCTCGCTGACCGCGACCGACCTCGACCTTAGTTTGCGCACGTCCTGTAGCGCCAAAGTGAAGAAGGAAGGTTCCTGCACCATCCCCGCCCGCAAGCTACATGACTATGTGAAGCTGCTGCCCGACGCCGAGATCACTATCAAGCTGTTGGACAACCACTGGGTCAGCATTCGCTGCGGCCGGTCTAACACCAAGATGGTAGGCATGGCGAAGGCCAACTTCCCGACGCTGCCGGTATTTCCGAATGCTGGTGTGGTGAAGATTCCTGCCCAGGTTTTACGCAACCTGATCGCGAAAACCGGATTCGCTATTGCGAACGAGGAATCGCGCTACACGCTCAATGGCGGATTGATGATGATCAAGCCTGAGTCGATCACCATGGTGGCCACTGACGGGCATCGCTTGGCCCATGTGGAGCGCTCTGGAGAAAAGTTCGAAGGCGTTTCCGGCGAGATGAAAACTCTCATCCCAAAGAAGGCGATGGACGAGTTGAAATCGCTGCTTGATTCGACCGACGTTGAGTCGATCGATTTCGCCAAAGACGAGTCGACCCTCTACTTCCGCATTGGCCCGCGGCTGCTGACTTCGCGCCAGCTCACCGGACAATTCCCCAACTTCGAAGCCGTCCTGCCAAAAGACAACAGCAAGAGCATCAATCTGCACGGCGACGAATTGGGTTCCGCCATCGCCCGCGTGGCGCAGTTTGCCGATGAACGTTCGCGCGCCGTCCGCCTGAAGTTGGAAAACGGAGAGTTGAAGCTCTCGGCTTCCTCCAGCGAAACCGGAGAATCCGAAGACTCGATCGAGACCGACTACAAAGGCGAATCGCTCACCATCGGATTCAACGCGCAATACATCATCGACTTCCTGAAGGCCGCCGGCCACGGCGATGTAAAGCTGGAATTGAAAGATTCGCAGTCCGCCGGGCAGCTACGACCCGCCGAAGGCGAGGACTACAAGTACCGCTATATCGTTATGCCGATGCGAATCTGAGGAGCGCCGTAAGTCTTGCGATTCTCTGCACGACCAGTTTTGATTGCTGCTTTGCTCGCATGTTCCGGCTGGGGGCAAAGCATGTCTCCGCGGGATTCCTCCCTCGACGGCAACGTTTACACCAATTTCTTCTTCCGAATTCGTTACCCATTTTCTGCTTCCTGGGTGCCGGAGTTGGCGACCAACCAACTCCAGCGCGTGAGCCCATCGCGCCTGGGCAACCCCATAGACAGCGGAACGAACTCAGCAAACAAGAACCTGTACAACCTGCTAACGCTTGAGCGGAACTTTCCCGGCCACGGTGGCATAAAGGATTTCAAGGGCGCGATTTGGTTGATCGCCGAGAACGTTTCCCCCGAACCGACGATCAAGAGCGGGAAGGAGTGCCTGGAGAGATTAACTATTCGCGCGCAATCGAACCGGCCGGAACCAACCAGAGAGCTTCAACAGGTGAAACTCGGAGACAAGGATTTCTTCCGGCAGGATCTTGCTGGAGCTTCACCAACAGGCGCATCCATGCATGAGACCGCCTTCTTTACCCTGACCAAAGGCTACGCGCTGGGATTCGTTCTCACCGGACCAAATGAGCAGGCGATGACCAACATTGTCGCTACTTTGGAAAAGCTGGAGTCTTTCTAGTTTGGGTCCACATTGTTGTTCGCTAGGCAACAAATAGGGGTAGAATCTCCCCTCATCTTCAGTTGAGGTTTCCCCCCATGCTAAAAGGTTTCAAGCAGTTCATTCTTCGCGGTAATGTGATCGATATGGCCGTTGGCGTCGTGATCGGCGCCGCTTTCGCCGCAGTTGTCGGCGCCTTCACCAAAGATCTTTTGACCCCGCTGATTGCTGTGCTGGTCGGCAAGCCGGACTTCTCCAGCATCGGCTTCACCATCGGGCAGACCGCATTCCCCGTCGGCGACTTCATCAACACCCTGGTTTCGTTCCTGCTCGTAGCCGCCGCGGTTTATTTCTTCGTCGTCACCCCGGTGAACGCGCTGATCGCCCGCATGCACAAAGAGCCGGTTCCGGCTGACCCGAGCACCAAGAAATGCCCGGAGTGCCTCAGCGAGATTCCGATTCTGGCAAAGCGTTGCTCGCAGTGCGGACAGCCCGTCGCCTAAAAACTGGCGAAGGTACATGTCCCTCTTCGCGGCCTGAGTTGGCCTCATTAGGCGCGGCATTCGCGTCTAAGTCAGAGACAATAACGCCAGATGAAGAAATTCTTATCGTTCGCCTGCCTGCTCACAATTGCACTCGTTCTCTCTTCATGCGGAGGTGGTAGCAGTACCACCTCATCGCAGTCCCCAAGCGGTGGGACAGGTGGGACCGGCGATCCGACGGGTGGAACTGGCGGCGCCGGTGGTACGGGTGGAACCGGCGGTACGGGCACAGGCACCGGAACTCCAGGGGCGAGCAGCGATTGCAGCGCGATGAGTCTCGGCCTCGGCGGCAGTCTCGGTGGCTTCCGGCCGTTTCCTAACGACAATGCCTGGAACCTCGACGTCTCGGGCGTGGCGGTCGATTCCAACTCCGGCAGCATCATCAGCAATTTCGTTGGCACCAGCGCAGGTATTCATGCCGACTTCGGCTCCGGCCAATATCAGGGATCGAACATCGGAATTCCCTATACCGTGGTCGACGGCAATCAGGCCTTAGCCAATGTCAACTTCACCGCCTACGGGGACGAAAGCGATCCCGGGCCCATGCCGGTTCCGGCGAATGCGGCCATTGAAGGCGATCCCAATCCCGGCAATGGC
>DATBAT010000464.1:0-1767 GCA_036271375.1 Terriglobales bacterium | reverse complement strand
CTTCAATCTGTTTGCGAAGCCAGAGTGGCAAGGAATCTTCTTCGATGAGATCGGCAAGCTTGCTGAGGTTTGTAGCAGTCATAAATCAAAGGCTAGCATGACAACTATTAACATTCATGTCAACAAGAATACGAACCAAATAGTTACGAAGGCCCGTTAAACCGCGGACAAGAGCGCCCGCGCCACACCGGCTAGCCCCTCCAGCCAATTGACTCGCCACCCAATCAACTTTAAGATGGCGGGTCGTATTTCCTTTAGTTTCAAACATAGCCTTCCCAAAACATGATTGGACAGACGGTCTCTCACTACCGGATTGTGGAACTGCTGGGCGGCGGGGGCATGGGCGTTGTCTACAAGGCGGAAGACACGGCGCTTGGCCGGTTTGTCGCGCTGAAATTTTTGCCGGATGAAGCGTCCAAAGATCCCCAGGCGTTGGAGCGATTTCGTAGAGAAGCGCGAGCGGCGTCGGCGCTGAACCATCCTAATATTTGTACGATCCATGAAATTGGCGAGCATGACGGCCAGGCTTTTATTGTGATGGAGTGTCTCAGCGGCGAGACGCTGAAGCACCTGATCCAAAAAGGCCGGGTTGACCTGGAGAAAATTCTGACTCTCGGCATTGAAGTCGCCGACGCGCTGGATGCCGCGCACAGCAAGGGAATCGTCCATCGCGACATCAAGCCGGCAAATATTTTTGTGACCGATCGTGGTCACGCCAAAGTCCTGGATTTCGGATTGGCGAAAATCACTCGTGCCGGTCAGCCGGCCAGCGCCGACTCGCAAACTATCGGCGATGCTCACAATCTTGATCTCACGAGTCCGGGGACAGCTGTTGGAACCGTCGCCTACATGTCCCCTGAACAGTTGCGCGGCAAGGAACTCGACGGTCGCACCGATCTTTATTCTTTTGGCGTGGTGCTTTACGAAACGGCGACTGGCTTGTTGCCGTTTCGAGGAGAAACTTCGGCGGTCATCACGGAAGCGATTCTCAATCGCACGCCCACTGCGGCCACCAAGATTATTCCCAGCCTGCCGGTGAAGCTCGAAGAGACGATCAACAAGGCGCTGGAAAAAGATCGCGACATGCGTTGCCAGACTGCGGGCGAGATGCGTGCCGACCTGAAGCGAGTACAGCGTTCGGTCGATACGTCGCGGACCTCGGTGGTTTCTGAAACGACAGGATCGAGTTCGTCTGTCACTACGGTGACTCGTACCACGACCACTTCGCAGAAGAGTCGTCCGATTGCGATGATTCTTGGAGTTTGTGTCGCAGTCGCTTTAGCCGCGGGAATATTTGCGGGCAAGCTTTTATTTTCGACGGGGCCAATTCCACCACCGGTTTATCGTCAGCTTACTTTTCGTCGAGGCAGCATTCGCTCTGCGCGTTTCGCTCCCGATGGTCAGACGATCCTTTATAGCGCGGCTTGGCAGGGAAATCCTCTGGATGTTTTCACTGCGCGGCCGGAGGCTCCGGAATCACGATCGATGGGGCTTGGCCACACGCAGTTGATGTCGATTTCTTCGACCGCGGAGATGGCCGTCCTGCTCAACAGCAAAGCCACCGGTGCATGGGTGACGATGGGAACGCTGGCGCGCGCGCCGCTTTCCGGCGGAGCGCCGCGAGAGGTTTTGGAGCAGGTGCAGTGGGCGGATTGGGCGCCAGATGGCGTGTCGCTCGCAGTGGTCCGCGATTTCGGCGGCCGCAATCGTTTGGAATTTCCCATCGGAAAGCCGCTGTACGAAACCGGCGGATGGATTGGCAATCCG
>DATBAT010000463.1:0-5663 GCA_036271375.1 Terriglobales bacterium | reverse complement strand
GGCGTGTCGTCTCCACAGAGGCGTAAGCCATGGTTTCCCCGCAGCCATCGCATTAAACTCGTCTTCCCGCGTTCTGGAATGTCCCTGTAATCCGATTCTCAAGTGCGATTAATGAAAATTTTGGGCTACATCGGATGGATTTCTTCGCTATTTAATTCATTTAAAAAATAAATCATTGGACAGTTTCGTGGGTATCGGCTTACAATCCTGCGATTCCTCAGTATCGTTTACAAATCTTATGGCCCGAACGCTACGTAGCTACCGCTGGTTCAACCGCGACGACGAAGTCGGATTTAACCACCGTGCCTCCCTACTTTCAGAAGGTTACAGCCCTCGGTCTTTCCAGAATAGACCGGTCGTGGGCATTTGTAATTCCTGGAGCGAGCTCAACAATTGCAATCTTCACCTCCGGGCGGTTGCCGAGTCTGTGAAGCGGGGCGTCTGGGCAGCGGGCGGTTTTCCCCTTGAATTCATGACTATCTCTCTGGGCGAAGAGTTGATGATGCCGACCGCCATGCTCTATCGCAACCTCATGGCGATCGACGTCGAGGAGATGGTAAGGTCCCATCCGCTCGATGGCGTCATTCTTCTCTGCGGTTGCGACAAGACCACGCCGGCTCAACTGATGGGAATTGCCAGCATGGATGTTCCTGCCATCGTTGTTCCGGGCGGGCCGGCACTGAACGGAATGTGGAGGAATCAGAAAGTCGGATCGGGTACTGACCTTTGGAAAAATTGGGACGAACGGCGCGCTGGAAGAATTAGCGACAAGCAATGGCAAGAATTGGAGTCCTCGATCTCACGCAGCCCCGGTCACTGCATGACGATGGGAACAGCCAGCACCATGACCAGCATGGCCGAAGCGTTGGGAATGACGATGACGGGATGTGCCAGCATTCCGGCCGTGGACTCCCGCCGGTATTCCACTGCGGAACTCGCTGGACGGAGAATTGTCGAACTGATTAGTGAAGATCTGCGCCCCTCGCAAATCATGACGGCGAAAGCGTTTGAGAATGCAATACGCGTGTTCGTCGGGCTTGGCGGTTCAACCAATGCTGTTATTCACCTTACGGCGATTGCTGGCCGCCTGGGCATTCCTCTGCCATTGTCGAAGTTCGATGAACTGGCGCATAGCACTCCGACCATCGCGAACGTGCAGCCATCGGGCGAATATCTGATGGAAGACTTTTACTACGCCGGCGGCTTGCCCGCTGTGATGAAGAAATTGTTGCCGTTACTTCACGGAAGTGAAATCACGGTGACTGGGAAAACCGTGGCGGAAAATGTTGGAGCGGCGGAGTGCCATAACGAGGAAATTATCCGCGATCTCTCCCGGGCCATTCATCCCGAGGGTTCTCTCGCCGTGTTGAATGGCAACCTCGCCCCACGAGGGGCAGTGATGAAAACCTCGGCAGCTTCCGATCGGTTGTTCCAGCACACTGGCCGCGCGGTGGTATTCGAAAACTACGAGGAAATGCTGCGCATGATTGACGATCCCGATTTGGATGTTGACGAAAATAGCGTACTGGTTCTGAAAAATGGCGGGCCGGTCGGCGGTCCTGGAATGCCGGAGTGGGGACAGATCCCGATTCCCGCCAAATTGTTGAAGCAAGGCGTGACCGACATGGTCCGCATCAGCGACTCGCGAATGAGCGGCACCAGCTACGGGACCGTGGTACTTCACATTTCGCCGGAGGCGGCGGTGGGCGGACCGATTGCGGTGGT
Organism: Terriglobales bacterium; assembly: GCA_036271375.1. GTDB lineage: Bacteria > Acidobacteriota > Terriglobia > Terriglobales > Acidobacteriaceae > DATBAT01. The sequence goes on along the minus strand of DATBAT010000463.1, from coordinate 3,938 downwards.
AAAGACGGGCGATCTTATAAAGCTCGACATTCCAAATCGTCGAATAGATCTGGCGATTCCGGAAGCCGAACTTCGCGGGAGACTCGACGCCTGGCGCCCTGCGCCGAAAAAATTCCGCCGCGGCTACTACACCATGTTCTTGGACCATATTCTCCAGGCAGACCAGGGTTGTGATTTCGATTTTCTAGTAGGAGAGGCGGGGGAAGAGCCTTACGAACCCATCGTAGGGCGCTCTTAAGGGCGAAGGTTCTACCTGGCGGAATTAGCCTTTGGGATAGCTCTGCCCATTTGACATAGTTCACCAATAAATCATCTAGTTTTTTTATGACGCTTAAAATAGATATTTATTATTTTATTAAAGAAATAGATTGACAAAGCTTCTCTCCGATAGGTAGTTTGCTCACATCGTCGGATCGGCGTGGTCCCAAACCAGACGAGTCCGCTCCGGCAATTCGGCAGTTTCGACGTGAAAGATCCCTGACGGGACAGGTTCAATGGGGGAGACCATTATGAGTTCGAAAGCGTTTTTGCAGTATCTAGGATTCTGCCTTTGTCTTGGAATTTTGGCGGTGAGTGCGCCCGCTCAGGTTGTAACCGGCGACATTGTCGGCCAAGTTCGTGACCAATCGGGCGCCGTGGTGCAAGGCGCTCATGTGATGGTCACCAACCAGGACAACGGTTATATGCGCGAAGCAACCTCAGACAGCAGCGGTCTCTACAGCTTCAGGGCGTTGCCTTTGGGTAACTACATAGTCGAAGTCAGTAATTCCGGATTTCGCACCCTGAAGAAAGGGCCGGTAAACTTGACTAGTACGCAGCAGGCCGAGGTGAATGCAACGCTCTCTCCTGGCAGCACGCAAGAGACGATTCAAGTCACGGCGGAATCTCAGTTACTTCAAACCCAGGAGAGCACGGTCAAGTCGACCATCACGCAAACCCAAGTTGACAACATGCCTCTGAATGGCCGCAACCCGGCAGAATTGGTTTTGCTGGGGCCGTCGGTTTCAATTGCGCGCCAAGCATCGACGGGATCATCGTTGGGGTTCACCATTAATGGCCAGAATCAGGGTGGATCGAGCCTTCGCCTGGATGGCGTGGACAACAGCATCGGAACCGATACTGGATTCTATTTCGGCTCGCTGAATTTCAATCTGAATATGACCAGCATGGACTCGGTCGCGGAGTTCGATATTCAGACGGAGAATTACTCCGCCGACTCCAAGGGCTCCAGCGGTTATGTGAACGTCATCACCAAAGCCGGTACTAACCAGTTGCATTTTGATTTTTATGATTTCTTCCGTAACGGTGCGATGGACGCTACGCCATTCTTCGCAACCAAGACGGGCAAGGGCAGCCTGAAGCAAGATGATTTCGGCGGATTGATCTCCGGTCCCATCATCCGCAACAAAGCATTCTTCATGTTCAGCTACGAAGGGCAGCGAATTCATTTCCCATATCCTGGATTCGCCGTGGTTCCCACAGAGTCCTTCCGCGCAACTGTCGATCCGCGGCTCTCTCCATTTCTTGATGCGACCCCGCTGCCTACTTCTGCGATTGAAGGCAATCCTGACCTCGGCAACTATCAACGCACGGTGCAGGCGGACACCCGTCAAGATCTGGCAACCCTTCGATTTGACTACAACTTCTCGGAAAAGAACCGGGTTTTCGTGCGCTACGTGATGAACGACGGTGTGGTTAGCGGAGCGCAGTCGGTACAAGGTGGGACTACCGGCAATGGCCTGAGCATTTTTCCGGGGTATGGCTTCGCTCAGCCATCGCGCCATCAGACGGCTGCCATCGATTGGACCCACACTTTTTCCACTACACTGCTCAATAACTTCAAGCTCGGTCTTAATCGCTATCGTGAAACTCGCCTACGTGGCGATCAGACAATTTTTGATCTGCCGGCTATCACCATCCCGGGCGTCATTGTTTCCGGCGGAGGAAACAAAAAACACTGGGGCGTGACCGCCGGCGAAATTAGCGATAAGGTCACCTGGGTCAGCGGGAAAAGCACTTTGTCGTTCGGCGGAAGCTACAACTACTGGGTTTCAGGACTCAATCAGTACAGCGTGGCAGTATTAAGTTTCCCCACGTTGGCGGCCTTCGCGGCAGACCAGCCATCTACTATCAGCAGCGGTCTCGGCTTCGCGGCGCGTGAACCGGAAGAACATATCCGGGACGGACAGTGGGCAGGATTCGTTCAGGAGGACTACCGGGCGACGCCGAACCTCACCATCAATCTTGGCTTGCGATATGACAATTTCGGAGTGATGGCTGACTCCACCGGCAATGCTCAAAATGTCGAGACGGGGCCATTCAGTCCGTTCAGGGCCCCGGGACGGCCTCTCTACAACGCCAACAATCTCGATTTTTCTCCACGCCTTGGGTTCGCCTGGCAGCCGTCGACGTCGCGGCCATTCGTCCTGCGCGGCGGAATCGGAATGTATTATGGAGAGCGCACCACTGGGGAGGCGGGGGACATTTTCATCTACAACAGAGTGGGTTCATTCTCCGTCTCCAGTCTTCAGCTCCCAACGCTGGCCTACCCGTATCCACCGGAACTGTCCAATTTTTCCGCTAATACTCCGGGACGGCACATTCTTGATCCTGATTCCAAAGATTTGTACACCATTCAATGGAACCTCACGACTCAATATCAGCTGGGGCAGGACACGAGTTTGAGCGTTGCCTACGTCGGCAATCACCAGGTCCACATTCCCGGCGAAACTCTTCCCAACGTAATCAACCCGCTTACCGGGCAACTAAATAATCCAGCATTCGGAAGCATTGCCTACATCCAGACAATTGACACCGCCTTTTACCACTCCATGCAGGCAAGCTTGCGGCATCGCTTGTCCCATAACCTGGCTTCAGACACCTACTACACTTGGTCGCATGCAACCGGATTGGAAACCGGCCTCTTCGAAACCAGCGCGGCAGTTGGCGGGGGACACGAACAGGTTCAGACCTACACCAACCGCAATCTGAATCGGTACAACATGCCGTTCGATATGCGGCATCAGTTTACGCAGGACCTTACCTACATGTTGCCCCGGCTCGCCGGATCAAACGGCGTGGTACGAGGAATCTTCGGGGGATGGAGCACTTCTGGCATCCTTAAGGCTTCGAGTGGTTTACCTTTCTTGGTCTTTACGGGGCAAGATGCCGGCGATGGCACCTTCGAGCAGAGGCCGAATATAGTGTCGGGGCAATCTCCTTATCTTGATGCCGGCCCCAGCCGGGGTTTTCTCAACCGCGCTGCTTTTGAAGTTCCGACCGTTGCAGATCCGGCCACGGGGTTGAGGCTGGGCAACGAGCTGAACAACTCGATCCACATGCCGTTTACGTTGACCATGGATTGGGCTTTGGCGAAGAAACTCTATGCGGGAGACAAAATGGCCATCGACTTCCGCGGAGAGTTTTTCAATATTCTCAATCACCCGGTTTTCTCGACGCCAGTCGCCAGTCTGACGGCTGCAAACTTTGGGCAAAGCCAGACTGCGACCGATCCAAGGCAGGTGCAGTTGATGCTGCGATTTAGCTTCTAATCGATTCAGCCCCTGCTTTGGACGGCGCACTCCAGGCAGGGGTCATCTCTTAGTGTTCTGCCGTGAATATTCCCTCTCCCGGAAGTTCTCGAATGGCTTAGGATTTAAGACCCGCGAAGTAGACTAAGCGAAGTAACCGCCTGAACCCGTGGGCTTGCGCAGTACGTTAAGTTTTTCGACCAAATAACTTGTTCGAGGCCGGAGAAACCCGGTGCTTCTACTGGCGATTTATGGCAAAGGGCCCCGGCGTGCAATCGAAGGTGAGATGCGGGATTGACACCGGAGGAACTTTCACCGATCTTATTGGCGTCAACGATCTCACCGGTGAGCTCGTCGTTGGAAAGTATCCTTCTTCCCGTAGAGATCCAGTCAAATCCATCACTGGGG
>DATBAT010000462.1:0-10863 GCA_036271375.1 Terriglobales bacterium | reverse complement strand
CACCAGTTGGGTGTAGAGCTTGGTCCGGGTCGCGAAGCGTTCGTGAGCACGCGTGATGTACCGAATATGCAACTCAACACCTGAACCGGTCGGCCGCAAATTGATTGCCGGCGCCAGCGACACCGGTTCTACCCGGTACTGGCTGGTGGCGCGTCCCCATTCCTGCTCGGCGGTCTTTGAATTGGCTTCCGTCTCTTTGTTCACCAGCGACTGAATGGCTTCGATAATCGGATACGGGTCTTCGCTCGAAGGCACGGCAAATTCGATTTCATCCCACAGCCATTGTCCGCTGGTAGAGAAGTTGAAGAAATGCCCCTCGATGGCGTAGCCGTTCATGAAAGCGACCTTGCGGCCCGTGGGGTGGCCGGCATCGGTCCAGTTGCCGGTTTCGAGAAGGACGGTGCGCATCAGGTTGATCTCGGCGACTTCGCCGACTACGCCGTTGATCTCAACCCAATCGCCAACGTGAATGCCGTTCCTTCCCATCAGCACAAACCATCCGAAGAAAGCGACGATGAAGTCTTTCAAAACCACGGTGAGGCCTGCGCCCGCCAGTCCGAGGATGGTTGGCATTTGCGCGGGAGTTCCGACCAATACGAAAACAACCAGCAGCACGCCCACCGTCTGCACGGAGAAACGAACGATCACACGCAAGGTCTGTAAGCGCTTGCGCTCGTTGGTGACGTCACCGAACAGCCGGTCAACCAACAGGCCGGCTTCGTAAGCCAACAACACGATCAACATGATCAGCAGCGTGGAGCGAAACATGCCGTGGATCGCGCTTTGTTTCTGGGCCTGTACTACCGAAGCCCAACTGGAATACGTCTCTTGTAGTTCCTGCTGATCGCGGACTTGCTTGGCCTGATCGCTGAAGTCCTTCTGGTCAACCGAGAGTTGGTGCAATGACGCAATTGCCGCAGCGGTGCCCTTTCCGTCGGCAGGGGCTGAGCCAGTGGTGTGCAGAGAAGTGGCGGCTTGCGCGACCTGCTGCTTGGCGACACCTTCGCCGGCCACTTTTTGTTGCAAGCCGTTCAGCCGTTGGCCGATGGTGTCTGCGGCTTCGGTCGCGTCGTCGCGCGCCCGCTCCAGTTGCCTTTGCTTGTCGGAGAGTGAACGCCAGGTGGAAAACTGTTTGAGGAAGTCGCCTTCACTGTAATCGACGTCTGCTTTGTTATAGAGCTGATTCTGCTGCGCGGTAATCTCGTTCTGATGTTGTTCGTCCGACTGATGTCTTTCAAATTGCCGTTGTAACAGCCCGGAGTTATTGCCTGACCGCCTTACGTTTTCCTGCGCATCTTCGGTCTCGTCCTGGTCGAGTTCAAGTTGTGCCTGCACCAGGTTGAGTTCTTGTTGAATGGCATCCTGCTGCGTCACGCTGGCGGAGGAGAGCTTTTTCTTCAACTCGTCGACTTTCGCCTGGTCGGATTTAACCTGTGCTTGCGATTTACTGAGCCGTCCCAAGGTATCGCGGCTCTTGGGGTCGGAAGGCTGCGCGTTGGCATCGCGGAAGGCAACCGAGAAGGCCACGTCCACGGCGTGGTCGGAAATGCGCAACGCTTGCCGCGCGTAACGGAGTTCTTCCCGGGTCGTGGCCAAAGCCGCAACATTGCGCGCCGTCTGAAGCGGTCGTTGGTCGACTATGCTGCGACTGCGCCGCGACAGGGCGGTGGTCTGGCCATTGGGACGGGTCATGATCAGGCCAACGATGGCCGCGATCAGCAATACCAAAAGCGCCAAGGGAACTACCCGGCGGCGGAATATCTGTGCATTCATTAGCGCACGTGACCTCGCGAATATTTATTGGCCAGAGGGAAACAAACAAAGCGGCGATTGGAAGGGTGCGCGAACTTCCTGGGTAATTGCCTTTAGTTCTAATACGGCCCGATGATTCCGCCAATGTATCGGGAGGCCGGGGGCGGAGGGGCCTTTCGGTAACCGTCGATCACGTCTAAATATTTCAACCCGGAGCCGGTATTGAACAACACAACCGCATCTTCAGGACTGAAAAATCCGGCGGCGCGCAGCTTGCGATAAGCGACCAGAGAAGCCGCACCTTCCGGCGCCGCGAATACGCCCTCGACCTTCGCCCAATGCAACAGCGCTTCCATGATCTCCTCGTCGGTGGCCGCGACCGCCGTGCCCTTGCTTCGTTGCAGGATGTCGAGGATCAGATAATCGCCGTAGGGCTTCGGCACCCTTAGGCCCGCGGCCATGGTGGAGGCGTTTGCCCACATCTCCATGGTTGCCGCATGTTCTTCCCAAGCCTTCACCACGGGCGCGCAGCCCGCCGCCTGCACGCACACCATGCGCGGACGCTCGGGCCCGATCCAGCCCAGCTTTTCCATCTCGTCGAAAGCCTTCCACATGCCGATCAGGCCGACGCCGCCCCCCGTGGGATAAATGATGCCGTAGGGGACGCGCCATCCCAGTTGTTCGAAGATTTCGTAGGCCATCGTCTTCTTGCCCTCGACGCGGTAGGGCTCCTTCAACGTCGAAACATCGAACCAGCCTTCGGCTTCCTTGCGCTCGGCGACGATGCGCGCACAGTCGCTGATCAGTCCGTCGATCAGGTTGACCTGGGCTCCGTAGCTTGTGCATTCGATGCGATTAGCCAGAGGCACATCCTGCGGCATGAAGATGTGGGCCTCCATCCCGGCAGCAGCCGCGTAGGCGGCCATCGCGCTGGCAGCGTTACCCGCGGAAGGGATTGCCAGCTTCTTCAGCCCGAAAGACTTTGCCATGGTCACTGCGGCAGAGAGGCCGCGCGCCTTGAATGACCCCGTGGGATTCAGCCCTTCGTCTTTAATGAAGACGTTGGGATACTCCCGGCTCATCACCATGGGGGTAAAGCCTTCGCCCAGTGTGACAGGCGAAACGTCAGGCAGGACCTCGGCGTAGCGCCACATGGTGGCGGCGCGTCCGATTAACGACTCAGGCTTAAAGTTTCCCTTTAAGGCAGCGATGTTATAGCGCGCGAAAAGAACCCCGCCATCCTTGGAGCAGACCGTCTGCGGAACGGTGGCATCATAGGTTGCACCACATTTGGTGCAGGCGAGATAGGCGGGCCGGGTCATTGCCAAACTGAGAGTTTATCAGGGAAGAGTGCAAGTTTTTACACACTGGGAGGCGCGCTCAATGCAAGATTTGTCATCCCGAGCGAAGCCGAGGGACCTTGTGTTCTTCGGCGATTCGGTGGTCCCGGCTGAACGCAAGGTCCCTCGGCTTCGCTCGGGATGACAGATTTGTTATGTGGGGAGGCGTCTTAGCAGCGCTGACGCCCTGCGGAACCACGGACGTTCGCGGCGCCGCTGGTAGCTGGGCATCGTCGGTTTCCTCGATAGGATCCGCTGCGCCCAGTCGCGCGCCTCTGCGGTCCGCCCTTGTGCGGCCAGAAACGTCGCGTAGTTGTAATACGCCTCGGGTAGGGTTGAGATCTTGACGACCTGCTGAAACATGGCGTCGGCCTTTTCATTCTGCCCGGTCTCGGCGTAGCTGTGGGCGAGGACGCCGGCGGCGCGGTGGAAGTCGTAATCCGACTCCTGCGAAACTACCCGCTCGAAATCGGGCACGGCGGCGGCGAAGTCGCCCATGTACATGGCGGCGAGCCCGCGGCGATAGAAGGGGTCGGGCGAGTCGGTGCGGGACGAAATCGCCCGGTTGAAGCACTCACGGGAGCGCGCGTACTTTCCTTCTTCCAGGTATAAGTCACCGAGCTCTTCGTAGTTTCCCGCCGAGGGGTTATCGATCACTGCCGCTTCCAGCTCGCGAATGCGGCTGCGGCGCGGGAAAGTCTTAAACGATTGCTTTAAGAGTCCGGCGTCGGGAATTGCTTCTACGCAGATATAAACGAGCGCTCCCAGCCAGCCGCCGATCAGGATAATCCACAGCCAAAACGTGTCCGGACGCCGCCGGATGAAGTGGATAATGGCCACGGCTTGCAGCAGAAATCCCCAGCCGGAGAACAGATGGTAGAGAAGAAATCCCATGCGATTGGCGCACTATAGCATAGCGGTTTTGGGTGGGCGGGTCATCACGACCGCGTAGAGGCTGGTGTCCTCACCTGCCTAGGAGCTTTAGCTCCCCCAGCGTTCGTGGCGGGGCAGGTGGGGACACCTGCCTCTACGCGTGTCGATGTGTGTCGAAGACGAGACGCGATAAGATGTAAGGACAGTGACGCCACCCATTCGCCTGCTCGCCGTGGATATCGACGGCACCCTACTCAACTCCCAGTTCAAAATTTCTCCAGAGGATTTGGCCGCCTTGCGGCGCGCCCGTGAGGAGGGAGTCGATGTAATTCTGGCGACCGGACGCCGTCATGACTTCGCCATGCCGATCGCGCAGCAACTGGGATTCGATTTCTCGCTGATCAGTTCAAATGGCGCGATTACCCGGACTTTGAGTGGCGAGACCTTTCATCGCGACATGCTGCCTGCTGCTACTGCCCGAAAGCTGTGCCTGGCGATGAAGGAATTTCGTGGCAACACCGTCCTGACCTTCGACAAAGAGACCAAGGGGGCGATCGCGTTGGAGCGCATGGACCTGCTCACCGGCAGCATTCAGAAGTGGCTGGAGAAGAATATCGAGTTCATCGACTTTGTGATTCCGGTGGAAGACTCGCTGGTGACCGATCCGGTGCAGGCGATGTTCTGTGGGCCGATTCCGCGTATGCAGCAGGCTTTGGCAGCGATTGAGGCCAGCGGGCTGGCGCCCGAGGTCACGGTTCTACGTACGGAATATCCGGGTCGCGATCTGATCATTGTCGACATCCTCAACGTCGGGTGCTCCAAAGGCCATGCCGTCGAGCGCTGGGCCACGCATCAGGGCATCTCCCGTGATGAGATCATGGCGATTGGGGATAATTTCAATGACGTCGAGATGCTCGCCATCGCCGGACGGCCGTTCGTGATGGGAAATGCCAGCGAAGAATTGCGCGGGCGGGGGTGGCCGGTAACCTTGTCGAACGATGAGAGCGGGGTGGCTGCGGCCATCGAACAGGTACTTGGGGTATCTCGCGTAAGTGTTTAGTTATAAATAGAATTGTGGTAGATACGTCATCGGCAACTCCGTGGCGATGCAGAGACGTTGCGGAGCAACGTCTCTACTTACGTGAAAGTTTGAGAACGTCCGCAAAATTCGCTTGGATCGGAATACTGTTCGCGCTTCCCGCGTGGAGTGCCGAAATTGCCATTCTCCACAATGGATTTTCCATCAAGCACGAGCGACACGTCCCGGTCGGAACCGTTACCCGGCTCTATCTTTCCACCGACGGCAAGAGTTATACCGATATCCCGACCGCCGACATCGATCATTTCGAAGAAGACCTGAGCCAACCCGATCCGGCGCCCGAGGCCGCCCCACAAATTCTGACGCCGCCGGCACCCGTTAAGCTGACTCTCAACGATGTGGTCACTGCCACCGGCAAGCAACATTTGATTGATCCCGACTTGATCAGCAGCGTGATTCACGCGGAGAGCAATTTCAATCCGCATGCGCGTTCGCCCAAAGGGGCGCAGGGGTTGATGCAGCTTATGCCGGACACCGCGCACAAGCTGGGCGTGGCCGACGCCTACGATAGCCAGGCCAACGTCGATGGCGGCACGCGCTACCTGAAGCAGCTGCTGGAGCTATACAACTATGACCTGGTAAAAGCTCTGGCGGCTTACAACGCCGGACCGCAGCGGGTGACGAAGTATCGCGGGGTGCCTCCGTATCGCGAGACCCAACTTTACATCCGCAAGATTATCCTCGATTACAACCGCAAGAAGCTGGCTGAGCAAAAGGCGGCTGCCGCTGCGGCGAGGGAAGCGAAGAAGCATCCGCCGAGCGTGGCCAAGCAGGCGGCATTGACGCCATCGGTTCCGCCTTCCAACCAATAAGTTAAACCCACAGTTTTGTGCTGGGGTCGTGAACAACGCAATAGTCCCTCTGCGCGTTGACCCCATCCCCCTGCTCGTTTACCTTGGCATGGGGCTGTGCTGATTTGCAGTGTCCCAGCCGACGCTGACAAATGGACAAAAAACGCTTCCTCATCTACGCGGTCTTGCTCGCCGTCCTCCTGCTCCTGATGTACATGCAGTTCCGCACCTGGAGAAATTTCGACTGGGCGACCTTTCTTAGCCAGACCGACCACGTCAGCAAGCGGCACATTCTGCATGCCATTGGCTTGATCTATCTGGCGTACGCAATTCGCGCCTTCCGTTGGAAGATTTTCTTACAGCCGGTGCGCAAGACCTCGACCTGGCAGATGCTGGCGCCTACCCTGATCGGCTTTACTGGCCTCGCGTTGTTGGGGCGTCCGGGAGAATTGATTCGCCCTTACTTGATTTCGCGACGGATGAATCTGCCGTTCTCTTCGCAGCTGGCGGTGTGGGCGGTGGAGCGCATCTTCGACATTGCGGCTTTTACCATTCTGCTGGTGCTCACGGCGTTTGTCGCAACGGCTCCGAAACGACTGGACACCTACGAACTTTTCCAGAAAGTCAGTGTGGCGTTTGCGTTGTTGAGCACCGTGCTCATCATTGGCGCGTTCGCTGTGCATCGCAGCGGGGAAGGGCTGGCCAAGTGGGTGGAGCGGCGGTTTTCCCATCTGTCGGCCAATTTGGGGAATCGCATTGGGTTGCGGATTCGTGAATTTCATTCCGGCCTGAATACGATTGGAAGCGTCTGGTCTTTGCTGGCGCTGGCGGCGTTGTCGGTGGCGATGTGGGCGATGATCGCAGTGGCCTACAAAGAAGTGACCCATTCCTATGCGGTTGAAGCGCTGGAGATTCCGCAGACGCAGGTGCTGCTGCTGATGGGCTCGAGCATGGTGGGATCGCTGATTCAGCTTCCGGGAGTTGGCGGCGGTTCGCAATTGGCTACCATCGCTACGTTGCGGCATGTATTTGACGTTCCGCAGGAACTGGCTGCGAGTTGCGGGATCATGTTGTGGCTGGTGACGTTTGTGGCGGTCATTCCGGTGGGATTGTTTCTTGCCCACAACGAGCGCTTGTCGTTGCGGAAGTTGTCGCAGGAGAGCCAGGAAGAAGAGGCGCACGCTAAGTTGCCGCCGGGCTGACCGAGCTGTCATCCTGAGCTTAGTGGAAGGCCCCCACCCCTTTACGAACTCGTCAGGGGGAATTCTTGCCGCGACTGCATCACGAGAATTCCCTGCAACGCATGTAGCACCCCCAAGCTTAAAGGGGTCCTTCGACTGCACGGGAGCCGCGCTGTGCTTGCTCCCGTTACGCTCAGGATGACAGCGGTTGTGGACGGCGCATTCGGGGTCCTTCGACTGCGCGGGAGCATCGCTTCGCTTGCTCCCACTTCGCTCAGGACGACAAGGTTGGGTGGTGGATTGTGGAGGCTGGTTCCGGCGTCCCTCGCCTCATTTAGCCGCGATTTTGCCTGCTACAATTGAATTCGAACCCTTTCCGAGCCTATGAAGTGTCCTTTTTGCGCCTTTGAGAACGACAAGGTGGTGGATTCGCGCGAGAGCAAAGAGGCGGACTCCATCCGCCGCCGCCGCGAATGCCTGAAATGCGGCAAGCGTTTTACCACTTACGAGCGCATCGACGAAATCCCTTACATGGTGGTCAAGAAGGACGGGCGCCGGGAAAAATTTGACCGGCAGAAAGTCTTGAACGGCCTGCTGCGGGCCTGCGAGAAGCGTCCGGTGCCAATCAGTAAGCTGGAACAGATCGTGAACGAGGCCGAGAGTTTCGTGATCGAGTCCGCCGAGCGCGAGCGCAAGACCAGCGAAGTCGGTGAGTTGATCATGAACCGGCTGCGGCGTTACGACAAAGTTGCCTACGTGCGCTTTGCTTCGGTGTATCTCGACTTCAAAGATGTGCAGGAATTCATGGCTGAATTGAAAGACCTGTTGAAGACCAAAGAGCCGGTCGATTTGCGGCCCAAGCCTGCTGCGAAACCTGGCGACGTAAAACTTCAGTAAATGAGTTCCGGCTTCCGCCGATAAAGGTTCAATTTCAATGGCCCATAAAGTAACCCTCATCCCCGGCGACGGAATTGGACCGGAAGTGACCGGCGCAACCGTGCGCATTCTCGAAGCCAGCGGCGTGAAGTTTGAGTGGGAGACTTTTCAGGCCGGCGCCGAAGCGTTCGAGAAATACCACGAATACATTCCCAAAGAGTTGACGGAATCGATCGAGCGCACCCGGGTAGGTCTCAAAGGACCTGTAACCACGCCTGTTGGCGGGGGTTTTGCGAGTATCAATGTGCAGTTGCGCAAGCAATTCGAGTTGTACGCAAACTTTCGCCCGATCTCGAATCTGCCGCATATTCCTACGCGTTATCCCAATGTCGACCTGATTATCGTGCGCGAGAACACGGAGAGTCTCTACTCCGGCCTCGAGCATGAGGTAGTGCCAGGTGTGGTCGAGAGTTTGAAGATCATTACGGAGAAGGCCTCGACTCGCATAGCCCGTTTCGCTTTTGAATATTCCCGGAAGAACAAGCGCAAGAAGATTCACGCGATTCACAAAGCCAACATCATGAAGCTCTCGGACGGGCTGTTCCTGCGTTGCTGCCGCAATGTGGCCAAGGAATATCCCGAGATCACTTACGGAGAGCACATCGTCGACAACACCTGCATGCAGCTGGTGATGAATCCCTACCAGTACGACGTGCTGGTGATGGAAAATCTTTACGGCGACATCATTTCCGATCTTTGCGCGGCGTTTGTCGGCGGACTGGGATTCGTGCCCGGCGCGAATATCGGCGACAGTTGCGCGATTTTCGAGGCGGTCCATGGCTCGGCCCCGGACATTGCCGGAAAAAACCTGGCCAACCCCACGGCGGTATTGCGGTCTGCGTTGTTGATGTTGCGGCATCTCGGCGAGCATGACGCGGCGGACAGAATTCAAAAAGGCCTAGAAGATGTTTACCGTACCAAAGAACTGTTGACCCGTGATGTGGGTGGCCAGTCAGGCACGTCTCAGTTCGCCGACTCTGTCATCGCCGCCATGCAGCCTTCTGCGTTGACCCAAGGCGTCTGAACGCGTAGAGGCAGGTGTCCCCACCTGCCCAGGCAACTTTCACCACGGACGTTAAGAGTTTTGGAGATGTTGAGGTTGGGCAGGTGAAGACACCTGCCTCTACGTATTTTCAAGGCTACTTCTGCGACAGCCGGGCAGCACGAGCCTTTCCCTCTAAGGCCCCGCGGCGCCCTGGTGCATTTAGCAGGGCAGTCTCAAATTCTTTCGCCGCCAGCTCGGGCTGACTTTGTTCCAAAAGCAGTTCACCGAGTTGTTCGCGGGCCGGGACGATCGGCCCCGGAGTGACCGGCAACTTCTCGATCGCGTCTTCCGCATCTGCCGCATCGCGCATCAAGGTTGTAGCTTCGGTCGATTTCTTGTCTGCCTGGGCCGACCATGCCATGACTTCGCGCATCATGATGTTTACCTGCGCGGCCCAATATTCGTTACCGGAAGCGCGTAACCGCGCTTCGATTTGCCGCAATTCATCAATCTCCGGTTGGCTCTCGGCAGCGCGTCCGTTGCGGGCGAGCCCCATTCCCCTGGCCCAGAGGGCGATGGCAATTACATGGGGCGGAGCCGAGGCGGGAGGGACGATATTGGTGGCCTCGGCCCATTGACCGCGCTCAACCGCATAGCGAACCGGCATGGCGGTAGAAGCGTAACCGGTTTTGAAATCGACGGCGTGCAGCTTGATGTTGCCAAGGTCCTGAAGGACTTGAGCTGCATCTGTATCTCGTCCGCTTTGCAAGTACGCGTATACGAGATAGTCCATTGCATGCAACTCTTCTCCGGTATCGCCCTGTTGTCGGGCAGAGTCTTTTGCCGCCAGGTTGGAGGCGATGGAGTCGTCCCATAGACCAAGCCGGGTGAAGATATGCGATGGCATGTGCAGCGCATGCGGCGCCGAAGGCGCAATCTTTGCGTAGACCCTCGCGGCGGGCAGGCCTCGGGATGCGAGTTCCGCATTGTCGCAAGCGTGGATGATGTAGTGCGGGATTCCGGGGTGCTTCGGGTAGGCGCGGTAGAGCGGGTCGAGCAAATCCACCGCCTGCTTCTGCTTGGCGTGCGCCTGGTCCGCGGGAGAAGCGTTGGCGAGCAGTGCGAGCGCGTAAAACACTTGTACTTCGACGACATTCTTGTTGGCTGCGGCAATGTCGCTCATCGCGTGTTCGTAATTCAAAGCGCGGGTGCGGTAGGGAATGGTGGAGACATCCTCGAAAACCAAACTCAAGGCGTTGATGAGTGCGCGCTCGCGTTCCGAGTCGGTCCCGAGTTCTTTCGCCTGCCGGATTTCAGATTGAGCACTTGAAACCACGTCGGGCGCAATCTGCGGATCCCATAGTTGATGAAAGTGCGTCATCGCGATACCCCAATGGGCCATCGCACACTTGGGATTCCGTTCCGTCACTTTCTGAAACGATTGTTCCGCGAGAGCATAGGCGAAGGAGTGAAGCAGCGCGACGCCTCGGTTAAATTCTGGCTGGACTGCGTCTCCGCAGGTGATCTGGAACGAGACCTCTCCCAGGGTCTCGGGTGGTCGATGATCGTGAACTTCCTGGGCGGTGCACAGCCCGGGGACGAGGACCGCCAGCGCGAGAGCAATTCGCAACCTGAGGAATACTCCGAGCTCAATGGTCGCTCTCACGATCCTCGGATTTTACATGCGTCGCGCGCCGACATTTTGCAGTATTTTTCCATACTGACTGGGCGTTCTCCTCAGAAAAAACGGTTCTCCAATTGACTCTCGGCGGAATGTTGAGTAACATTCGTTCGCTTTAAGGAACCCGGGGGATGGCGACGACAACACGGCGTGCAGGCGTAATTCTTTTTCAGCTCGGGGGCCCCGACACGCTTGATTCCATTGAGCCATTCCTCTTTAATTTGT
>DATBAT010000461.1:0-3459 GCA_036271375.1 Terriglobales bacterium | reverse complement strand
GCCAGCGCCGCTGCCGTGGGAACAAAAGCGAAGGTTGATGGAGGCGCAGTGCGAGTGATGGTCTTCTGGTAGCCGAAAAAGCCGAACACTTTATTACGCCAGATGGGCGCGCCTATGGTCCCGCCAAATTGGTTTCTCTTCAGGCTGTCTTGTTCGTCTGCGAAATAGTCAATGGCGTTGACCGCGCCGTTGCGAACATATTCAAACAAGGTTCCATGGAATTGATTGGTGCCCGACCTGGTAACGGCATTCACCACCGCTCCGGGATGCATGCCATAGCGGGCAGAAAGTGCGCTGGTCTCCACACTGAATTCCTGTAGCGCGTCTGGGAATGGCAGCGCCAGGTTTACGTTCTGCAGCGAGTCCATATTTTCGCCGCCGTCGAGCAGAAAGAGGGTGCCGTTCGCCTGGCCGCCGGCTACGGAAATAGCATCCGCGCTGACGTAGTTCTTGCTTCCAGTAAGATCGCTCATCCCGTTCGCCGGACCGACATCATTGGCCGCGCCCGACAACATAATGAGCTGCGTGACTTGCCGCCCGTTGAGCGGCAACTCCACCATGCGCTGCTGATCGATCACCTGGGAAACAGAAGACGTATCCGTCTGGACCTGTGCCGCGTCCGAACTCACCACCACCTGCTCGTTGACCTGGCCTACTTTCAAAGCGATGCGAACTGTGGGACTCTCGCCGACTCGAAGGACGATGCCGGTCTGCACGTAAGTGGTGAATCCGTTGGCTTCAACTTGCAGCTTGTAAGGGCCGATAGCCAGGCCCGGCAGGATGAAGGTTCCATCGGACCCGCTTTGCACTGTCCGGACTGCGTTGGTGTTGGTTTGGATGGCGGTTATCCTGGCATCGGCAACCGCGGCATCCGAGGGATCAGTTACCACGCCGGATATCTGCGCGTTGGCGACAGCCTGGGCTCGGGCAAAATTGGAAGACGTGAGGATCAGAAATAGGGCTGCGGTTGCTAAACAGCGGGAGAGGGGTCCTGTTTTCATAGCTGAGTTCCTTCGTCCTTCTTTTTGCCTGCTTACGTCAAAGTTGGTTAAAAGCGAAGCCTGGCTTGCCGCCTCATCGACATACATCTCGCGTCGGGGCGAGAACGAGGTAAGGGTGTGCGCCTTCCGGCTTGCAAGAGGCGCATACTTTAACCTTTGTGACTGCAATCCATAAATTAACGTTAATCGTTTGTCAATAATTTTTAACGTTTTTCTTGCTTTAGCCTGTCGCATCGACTAGATTCTGGCCATGGAGACTTCCTTCCCACAGATTGGATCGAGCCCTGCCGCCGGTCCGTCGAGAGCATCCAATCTCCGTACCATTCCCCGAGTGTCCTTAAAGGATGCCGCTGTCCAATCGATTTGCCAGGCAATCGAATCGGGCGAGCTAAAAGCAGGCGAGATGCTGACCGAGCTTGGGTTGGCGCGCAAACTGGGGGTGGGTCAACCGACCATTCGCGAGGCCCTGCTGGAGCTGGAATTTATTGGCTATGTGGAGAGGACCCCCACCCGCAAAGCGCGTGTCACTCTTCTGACGCGGCGGTCGATCGAAAACATTTACCTGGTAAGAACCCGGCTGGAAACTCTGGCAGTTGAACTTATCGCCGCGCAGCCCGCGCCTCAGCTCGAATCCTGCAAAGAGCCTTTACAGGCCATGGAATCGGCGGCCAGGAATGGAGTCTTCCGCGAGTTCTGCCACGCCGATCTCAAATTCCATCGCGCACTCTGGGCATCGTCGCAAAACGATTGCATTGAAAGCTCGCTGGAAAGAATCGTTCCCAAGCTTTTTGCGTTCGCGGTGATCCGCCATTCGAATCCGAACACCGAGCAGCTTATGGAAACCTATGAACTGCACCGCCGTTTGCTCGACGCCATCCTTCAAGGGAATGCAGCGTACGCGCGTGAGCTAATGGAGTTTTCGATGGAACAAGCCTGGATCGATGACGCGCAGTTGCCGGTAGAAGACGGACTTTAAGAGACTGGCTGGCTCTTGAAACGACCTGGTGGCTTGTTAGTTTCACATTTCCCCAAGGCGTACTACTGCGAAAAAATCCGAAAGATTCCCCACTCCCGCAAAATTTTGAGGGATGATTAAGCCATGCTGCTTGCGCCTGCGCGGCGGGATGGACGCCGCTATCTCAATCCAGTGCCCACGAAGGTTGGCGGGCCGTCGCTGATGTTTAAGGTTGGGCTGAAATTCTTTCTGGGTAAAGGGCGAAGGCCTCGTGGGCCGCTGGGCCCGTTTCATACGGATGCCAGGATCTACGCGACTGCCCCTCGCTCGGGGCTGCGCATTACCTGGATTGGGCATTCCACTTCTCTTATCGAGATCGACGGCGTGCGCGTGCTGATCGATCCCCTCTGGGACGATCGGTCCTCTCCAGTGACTTGGGCTGGCCCGAAGCGGTTTTTCGCGGCGCCTTTGGAGTTGAACGATCTCCCACCCTTGGACGCGGTGATTTTTTCGCACAATCACTACGATCATTTGGGGGCGCGCACTGTGCGCGCTCTGTCAGAGCTTCCCGCGGCCTCGAAAGCCAAGTGGATTGTGCCGCTTGGAGTAAGCACGCTGGTCAAGCAACTCGGCGTGCCGATCGCGCGTTGCCACGAACTGAACTGGATGGACAGCGCGCAGGTGGGAGGGTTGCGGGTGACCGCGCTGCCAGCGAGGCATTTTTCGGGGCGCAGCTTTTCGGATCGATTCGAAAGCTTATGGGTGTCGTTTGTGTTGGCTGGTCCGCGGCATCGGCTCTACTGCGGAGGGGATTCCGGTGAGTGGGCGGGCTTCAGTGAGATTGGAGAGCAGTTAGGCCCGTTTGATTTGACGATGTTGGAGATTGGGGCATTTGATCCGCTGTGGGCGGAAATTCATATGGGACCGGATGGGGCGGTGCGCAGCTTTCGCGCGATGGGCGGGCAGGGTTTGTTGATGCCGATCCATTGGGGACTGTTTGATCTCGCGCTGCATCATTGGAGGCAGCCGATTGAGAAAATCTGGCCGGTGGAGGGAGTGAAGCTGTGGTCGCCGGCTCCGGGGGAGCCGACTGAGGTGGTCGCGGGGGAGCAGTTGCGGTCGGAATGGTGGAGGGAGTTTGAGTAGTTTTGGTTTTGGCGCAAATGCCTATCCAGGCTAGGTTCGTGGTATCCCACTTCTCGCGCAAAAAACGCGCGAGAAATGGGGCACCCGTTGCGTCTTACTTTCTTGCTAATCCCTACTGCACTTTGCAGAGGCCAATGATGTCGTTGGCGATTTGGGTTGCGCCGTCGAGGACATTCGGGATCGAATGCGGAGCATCGGCGACGCAGGTCTGCTCTTTCTTGCTGGTGATCTTGTTGTACCAGTCCAGGCCGATCGGTATCGCTGAACTCACGTCGGTACCGCCAAAGACCACATTTACGTAGGTCTTGGAGAAGTTGTAGGTTGCGCCTGAGGCTTCGACGCTGTCGGCGAGGAAGA
>DATBAT010000460.1:0-11993 GCA_036271375.1 Terriglobales bacterium | reverse complement strand
ATGCAAGTCGGCGACTGGGTCATCGCCATCGGCAGTCCGTTCGGCCTGCAAGAAACAGTTACCGCAGGCATCGTATCCGCAATCGGACGCAGTATTGTTCCCAATCGCCAGTTCCAGTCCTTTATTCAGACGGATGCCGCTATCAATCCCGGAAACTCCGGCGGCCCGCTGGTCAACATGGCCGGCGAAATCATTGGCATTAACACCGCGATCCTCACCGAAACCAACTCATACGCCGGTCTCGGTTTTGCAATGCCGTCCAACACCATCGTCACGGTCTACAACCAGCTCATCGGTCCCGGCCATAAGGTCGCGCGCGGCTCCATCGGCGTGATGTTCAATGCGCAGGAGAATCCCGCCATTGCTCGCGTCTATGGCGGAGGCTCCGGGGTGGTCGTCTCCGACGTCACCGCGGGCAGCCCGGCCGACCAGGGCGGAATTAAAATCGGCGACACCATCGTCTCCGTCGATGGCAAGGACATCAAGAACGGCGATGGCCTGGTTGCCGAAATCGCCAGCCGCAAACCCGGCAGCAAAGCGGCCATCGGCTTCATCCGCAACGGCAAGAAACAGGAAGCCACCGTAACCGTCGCCGATCGCGCCAAGCTTTACGCCGCGCGCCTGGGTGATGACGAAGAAAGTGGCGACGAGGAAAGCCCGAAAGAAAGCAAGCTCGGACTTACGGTCCGCCCGGTCACGCAAGACATGGCCGACCGTCTGGATATTCCCGCCGGAAAAGGCGTGATCGTTCAGGAAGTAAAAAGCGGATCATTCGCCGAAGACATCGGTGTCTCGCGCGGCGACGTTATCCTTGAAGTCAATAAACAGGCAGTAAACAACGAGGACGATTTCACTAAAGCGGCTGCCGGATTGAAGAGCGGCCAGGACGTCGTCTTCTTAGTCCGTCAGCGCGGAGCGGGCCAGCAGGGGGGCACCATCTTCCTGGCCGGTACACTTCCGTAACGGTTTTTTGGTCACATTAGGCTGGCACTGAGACCCGAATTGAGCGAAAATTTGGGTCTCGGTACCTCCTCTTCTAGCGTCAAGTTTTTCCGTAAGTAATCTGTTCGCAGTGGAGTCAGATTTGCGTCTGCCTTTGATTAGGAAGAGATTTTTCGTCGCGATCTGTGGGCTGGCACTGGTGGCCGCAACTTGCCTCGCTCAGAAAAGCACCGCAACCGCCGCGCATCCCAAGAAGAAGTCCACCAAACGCTCGCGTATGGCCAAGGGCAAGAAACGTGGCCAGCAGAAGATCGACAATTCCCGCACCGAAGCGATTCAGGAAGCTTTGATCCGGGAGAACTACCTCAAGGGCGAGCCCTCGGGGAACTTCGACTCAGCCACCACCTCCGCCTTGAAAAAGTATCAAGCCGACCACGGTTGGCAGGCCAAGGTCGTTCCTGACTCGAGAGCGTTGATCAATTTAGGATTGGGCCCCGATCACGATCACCTGCTAAATCCCGAGACGGCAATGACCTCGGCCCCGGCGAAGCCGCACGCGCAGCCAGCCTCCGACCAGTCAGACGGTCAATCTCAGCAAACTCACTAATTGGTAATGGGATTAGGAAAGTAAGGCAGCGGCTGTCCGTTGACGATGGCCCGTGGATTCTTGTCCACCAGCGCGTCCGCCAAATCTTTTCCGTAGACTTCTTCGATTTCCTTGCGCGCAGTCGATAGCACCGGAATGCGGTTCCGCGTATCGTGCGCGTCGGTCGCCAGCACATGCACCGCTTGCTTCTCCAGCAGCCATGCTGCCGTACGCCAGGCGCGTTCGCCCCAAGCCCCGGTCAGCGCTGAGCCGGTTACCTGCACGATGCATCCTTGTTCCACCCAGCGGATAATCCGCTGCTTGTCCTGCTGCAGAATCGGGTTCCGCTCGGGGTGGGTGACGATTGCGCGAATCCCTTTATCCCCAAGCTTGGAAAAATATTCCTCAATCTGATGCGGAATGCCGTAGTTGCTCAACTCCACCAGCATGTACTTCCCGCCGTCGATGGTGTACCAATCCGGCCGCATCAAAGCGTCCTGCACATTTTCGTAAGAAAGATGAAAGTCGCATCCCAGACTAAGCCGGGGCTCTGCGCCAATCAAAGACCGCAGATGATCGAGCGCGCGGTTATGCTCATCGCGATTGTAGACGTAGCGGTCGTTAGCGTGAGGCGTGGCGACAATATGCTCGATGCCGTCCGCGGCCGCCATGCGGCACATCTGCGCAGCAACATCCCACGACTTGGCGCCATCGTCGACGCCCGCAATAATGTGGCAATGAATATCGATCACAGGCGAGAACTTCCGAATAAGCAGAATGCCGAAGCCAAAAATAGAACCCCTCTGTATACCTCAGTAATTTCTGTAGTTAAGCCTTTTGCGAACCGCCGCCTCAATAGGGTGAAAACGTAAGCGACTTATCGTTCTTCTGTACCCAAAGCCGCGCATGCTCCGCGCGTTCGTTCACGATAGCCTCAACGATCACGCCGCTGCCGCCACCCTTGGGCGTAGCCGACCCATAAATCGAATGGGACTTTACCAATCCCCACTCGCTGCCCGGCCCCCAATCCCGATAAAACTCGTTATAAGGATAGCGCCCATACTGCTGTGGATGCTGCCGCCACGCCGGATCATGCATCCAGATCCCGTAAGCGCCTTCGTAATCCTGCTTCTGGAGCGCGGCAAAAAAATGATCGACGACGCGCTCCTCGGGCCAATTGCGGTAAGTCCAGATCAGCCAGGCCAAAACCAACACGACCAAAACCGCAGTCGCGATTTTGATCGTACGTCGCCGCGCCCTCGCCTCGTCGAATACCTGAGCATCCAATAATGTCATGACGTTCTAAGCATAATGGATTGCAACCCAGAGGTAAAAGTTCCCGAAATCGACTAAGAACCAAAGAACCAAAAACTAAGAACTAAATCTCCAACCCACTTATCGGAACCACAACTCTAGCCCTTGGTCCAAAACCCCGCCCGGTCATATTCCCGAATAGCCCGCAATTCGTCGGCATTGGGAGCGGCGGTCTCACTCAAAGACTCGGCAACTCGAAGGGTCCATCCGGTATTGGCCACCACGTTTTCAGCCGTCACGCCCGGATGCACCGACGCCAAAAACGCCTCTCCATCTTCCCCAAACCGTAAGACCGCTTTCGTAGTGATCGCCGCCGACGGGCCGCCGCGCGGCAATCCAACTTTTTTCCGCCACCCCGCTCCATCTCCGTTCCCCGGACTGGTCAAGAACGAAACCCGCTCCGGCAACCGCCGCTTGCTGTGCTCCATCAACACCACGAAGCGATGCGCCAACGATGCAATGTCGCAGGCCCCACCCGACCCTGGTAGCCGTACCATGCCATGCTCACCACGCACCTCGGTGGAATTCAGATTTCCAAAGCGATCGACTTCCGCCGCCCCCAGAAATCCCAGATGCACCCGCCCGGCTTGTAACAGCCCCATGACACCAATCATGTCGACGCATTGAATCGCCCCCTGCTGGTTCGCCGGATCACCCATGGTGTAAATCAACTCCGGAGCCGGCCTGTCGCGGATAACTCCACTCTCGAACAATCCGACGGCGTTAGGAGCGTGGGTCTTCTTCGCCACCACAAAAGCAATCATCGGCAACCGCATGCCGACAAATACAACTTCTCCATCGCGGATCTCCCGCGCCGCGGCGGCCACCATCAGTTCGCTAAGTGTGTGATCCATAAAAGCGTGTGCAGAGACGTTGCTCCGCGACGTCTTGGGCAGCGCCGTGCGGATAGAAATGTCGCAAAACGACACGGGAGACCTCCCGCAAGGCAACAGTACATCTTTATTTACTTTAATTGCGGGGAAAAACCCAATCCGGAGACGTTTCCCAAATTCTAGTTCGACTCCGAACTAAACAGAGAAGGTCGGGCATAAACCCAGCAGCCACCGGACTATCATCAAGCCAACACTCAATGAGCCCTACCGCCGAACAATCCGCCGCCCTGCGCGAAAGCTGGCGCGGGATTCTATGCGCGTCCGCGCAGGAAGTCTTCTCCATGATGGTCGGAGCGGAACTCACGACGGCGGACGCCAAGTCGGAAAAGAAGTCAGAGGTAACCGGCATGGTGGGGATTGCGGGCGATCTCTCCGCGACCTTCACGCTGCGCTGCGCAGAAAAGTCAGCCGTAAGAATTGCCGCGCAGATGCTCGGCATCGCCACTGAAGAAGCTGCCGCTCAGCAATACGATGCGATCGGCGAGATTTGCAACATGGTGGCAGGAGCGTTCAAAGCCAAGATCGGTCTCGAAGCGCAGTGCAAGCTGTCAGTTCCCACGGTGATCAGCGGCAGGAGTTACGAACTACACTCCCGCGCAGATTACGATCGCCTGGAGATGCCTCTGCTCTACGAACAAGAACCGCTCTGGCTGTCACTCGACATCCGCAAGTAGCCACAGTCAGTAGGTCACCCAACATCCGCGTAGAGGCGCAGCACCTCTGCGTTTCAGACAGCATCACTCCTCAGTCACCCACAACCGCTCCCCGCCCAGCGAATGGTAGAAGCCCCAACCCGCCAACGCCACCACGCTTAACAACGCCAGGATCGACGTGCTCATGTACCACGCTGAGAAATCTCCGCCGAACGGGACATTGGCCAGCATGTCAATCGTAAATATGGCGCAGACCAGCGGTACCAGGCCGAAGCGATAAACAATCAGCACCGCGACGGCGTAGACCAGGATTTGCGTCGGCAGCGTAACCGCCCGGTATGAACTGTCCGCCGAATTAAGCAAGGTAAAGATGGCGATGAAGGCGACAGCTGCGATCCAGTCTTTCCGCAGCAACTTTTTCAAGCCCAGCAACAGAAAGAAAAACTCCAAGGATCCCAGAATCGCCGACGGTATCTGGTACAGCCACGCCCCTAAGGCCTGGCGGGCGCCCATAAGGTAATCGGTATTGTAGAGTCCGGGAGCTGCTCCCATGCGCATCATGACCAGGTAGCGAAGCTGAAATATGAGCATCCAAACCACGCCAAGAATCACTCCGAAAAGCATATCGCGGCCCACCAGCGGGTCGCGCGGCTTTCCGGAAAGCAGGCGGCTCCAGGAAATGATGGTCTGGGGCCAGTTGCGCCGGACCCAAGGCTCCAGCGCCATGTAGAGAAGCCAGGTCACGGCTGAAATAAAGAGCGCGGTGCTTACGGCGAGGATAAACAACCCCAGCGTTTCGATCCCGGCCAGCAGATGGCTTCGACACAGCCATAACAAGATCTCCAGCCCGAACATCACGATGGCAAGGCGAGTCGCCCCTTCACGATCGCCGCGACCCTGGCGATAATTCCGGCGGGCAAAAAATGAGGCACCCAGCAACATCGAAATCAGCAGCACCACCATCAAAATGGTGCGAAGCCTTCCAGCAACCGTGACTTCGTCCACTTTCTGGCGTTGCGGCTTAGTCCATTCACCAATCAGCGAAAAGAAAACAGGCTTGCCACGATAGGAAGCAGCCTCAACGCGCAACGGACGCGATGATCCCGGCCAACTGCCTGTCCATGCAGCACGCGCGTCTCCACCGGCAAGGGAATTCCAGATGGGTTGGGCGCTCTGAAACTGCGCCTGGTCAAGCCCCGCCCGAACAAAAAAGGCTTTCCAGTCCGACGGCGGCAAGCTGGTCGCTGCGGCATCTTCTTTCTCGGGTGGAATTGCCTGGAAGAAGATGAGCCGGCCCTGTGGATCGAGTTCAATGTTGACCATGCCCGAGATGATCTGGGGCGGGTCGTCGGTTTGCACGACACCCGGGGTCAACATCACGTCACGAAAATCGTTAGCCACCAAGTAATGCGGACTTTGCCGGTACCAGAACTGCATCAAGGACGGCCGTCCGGCAACGATTTGATTCCAATCGGGTCGCGGCTTGTCGTTTTTCTGAATGGAATCGATTAGATCTCCGTTGTTGTATAGACCGTGGACGCTGTCAACGGGTTTTCTGTCGTAGCCGAACTGGCCCACGATCTCGCGCGCTTTTTGGGTAAGCACCTCGGGGCTTTGATCGAGTCCGATTTTGTCGAGAGCGCTGGCGTGGATGGTCAAGCCGACGCCGATCGCTAATCCCAATAATGTGACGGCGAACCAAATCATGGCCGCGCGCGGACGAAGTCCTGCCGCTTCTCCAGCTGCCGCGACCATTTGCGGCGAAGGTGTTTCGCCTGCGGCGAGGGCAGCTGCCAGCGGGTCGCCGCCAGGTAGCGCCGCCGCAACGCTGAGCACGTTCGCCGGGCGAGCCGCCGGCTCGGTTTCGAGACAACGAAGAATCACGCGCTCGACGGCCGGATCTAAATCTTTGACCACCGACGACGGACGGCTGAGGTTGCTATCTGCTTTCAGCCGCGATGCCGCAGGCTGATCGCCGAAAGCACGCTTGCCGGTGAAGATTTCATAGAGCACCAGGCCCAGCGCGTAAATATCGCTGCGCGCGCTAACCTCTTTGCCGGCAAGTTGCTCAGGTGCCATATAGGCAGGAGTGCCGCTACGTACCTCGTTGCCGGGAATCTGCTCGGCGACGCCAGCCAGCCCGAAATCTGTGATGACCACCTGTCCACGGCCGTCGAGCATGATGTTGGCTGGCTTCATGTCGCGGTGTAGTACGCCTTTCACGTGCGCCGCCGAAAGGCCCGCGCAGAGTTGGCGGGCGATGTCGAGTGCTTTGTCCTGCGGAAGGCGCCCAATACGGCGCAGGAGCGAAGCCAGGTCTTCGCCATCGACGTACTCCATGGTGAAGAAGGTGTGGCCATCAACTTCTCCAACGTCATAAACGCGGCAAACGTTGGGGTGCGAAACCCGCCGCGCAATCCGCACTTCGTTGCGGAACCGTTCGAGCAGGGCATCGTCACGCTCGGCTTGCTCGGGAAGAAATTTCACGGCGACCGGCTGGCCCAACGTCAGATCATCGGCGCGGTAAACCTCGCCCATCCCACCTTTGCCAAGCAGGGCGACGACCCGGTAGCGGCCGGAGATCAAATGTCCGGGAAGAAAGCGAGAATCGTTGACCCCGGACAAAGATGAACCGGAAGGCGGCGGAGCTGGTCCTGAAGCGCGCGCCGGAGTTCTAGGCCCAAAATCAAAAGTCGCCAGAGAATCACTGGAAGAAACGGGTGTTCCACACGATGGACAAAATCGGGCAGGGGTCGGAACATCTGTACCGCAGACGGCGCAGGTGGACATATTTTTCCCGCTACAGTTTACCGCGTCGAGTGGACTGATACTTCCGGTTTAGTGTGGGCTATCCAACCGATGCTATAATCCGCCTTCCCCAAGTAAAAAATGATCGGTCCTGTGATAACTCCGTTCGGCAAGATGGCGCAGAACGAGGAGCGCTGGCGCGGCTACTTGCGGCGCATGGCGTCCGGCGACCGGCAGGGGCTGGCACAGCTTTACGACGAAACCTCCAGCGTGATTTATGGATTGGCGCTGCGCATGGTTGAGGATCCATCCAGTGCAGCCGACATTGCCCTCGATGTTTACCAGCAGGTCTGGAGTTCGCCTAAAAATGTGGAAGATGCAAGTTCGGTGCTGGGTGCGCTCACGGCGCTGACTCGCCGCCGCGCGCTGGGGCAACACCACAACGGCGAAAAGCCACAAACAATTGCAACCCCCTTGCCGGCGCCAGAATCCATTCTTGGGAGAGAACGCGCTCTGGTCATTCGGGCGCTGGCATTGCTTGAACCAGCCCAGCGCGAGGCCATCGAACTGGCATTTTTCTCTGGAATGAAAGACGTCGAACTCGGGCAGGCATTGGGAGTTTCACCACAAGTAATTCGGGCCCGCATTAGCGCAGGAATGCGCAAACTGAACGAGGCGCTCAAGCTCGTCAGTTCGACGGAGGGCAACGCCTGATGGCCGACCGTTCAGTCATTCAGCAAGTCGAAGACGACGCGGCCATGTATCTGCTGGGCGCGCTCTCTGCCGAAGACGCGGCCAGGTTCGAGCAGCGTCTGGCGGCAGGCTGCGCGCTGTGCGTGGCCGAGTTGCGTTCCTGCGAAAGTACTGTGGCGGCGCTGGCGGCGAGTGTCGCGCCGGTCGCGCCTCCAGCCGAGATAAGGCACCGGCTGCTTGACCGGATCAGCCAGATGCAGCCGCAGCCGGTGATGGAAGTTGTCCGCGCGGACGAGGCGGGATTCATTCAGACACCGATGCCCGGCATTCAGATTCGCTACTTGAAAGGCAAGAACACCTTCTTGGTGAAGATGGCGCCCAAGAGCCACTTACCCGCGCACGAACACAAATTCAATGAACAGTGCTTGATGCTGGAAGGCAGCGTGAGTGGGGATGGACAGACAGCCTACGCTGGGGATTTTGTGTTCATGCCGGCGGGAAGCTTGCACAAGCCCCTCTATTCGGAAGAGGGTTGTTTGTTTTTGATTACGTATAGCTAGTGGTGGAAGACGTAGCAAAGCTACGTCTCTACGGTCTAATTTGTGAGGTGTAGAGACGTAGCTCCGCTACGTCTCGGCGTGCTTACAAAATGTACCGGGACAGGTCTTGATCTTTCACGATATCAGCCAGCATTTCACGGACGTAAGGCGCGTCGATCTTGACCTGCTCGCCCTTCTTGTCCGGCGCGTCAAAGCTGATCTGATCTAAAACCCTTTCCATGATGGTGTGAAGGCGGCGGGCGCCGATGTTTTCCGTGCCTTCGTTCACGCGGAAGGCGAAGCGCGCGATTTCATCGAGGGCATCTTTGCTGAACTCCAACTGCACGCCTTCCGTGCCCAGTAGCGCCGTGTACTGCTTCACCAGCGACGACTTCGGCTCGGTCAGAATGCGTACAAAATCTTCCATGGTCAAGGATTGTAGTTCCACACGAATCGGAAAACGGCCTTGCAGTTCGGGAATCAGGTCACTGGGTTTCGAGACGTGGAACGCGCCTGCGGCGATGAACAAAATATGATCGGTACGCACCATTCCGTAGCGGGTGTTGACCGTGGTGCCTTCAACGATGGGCAGAATGTCGCGCTGCACGCCTTCGCGGGAAACATCGGGACCATGTCCGCCTTCGCGCCCGGCGATCTTGTCGATTTCGTCCAGAAAGATAATTCCAGAGTCTTCCACCCGGTCAATCGCGGTGCGTGTGACCTGGTCCATGTCGATCAGGCGCTGTTCCTCTTCCTGAATCAAATACTCAAACGCCTCGTTGACCTTCATCTTCCGTTTCTTGGTCCGCTGGCCGAAGATGTTGGGCAGCATGTCTTTGATGTTGATGTCCATCTCTTCCGCGCCCTGGTTGGAGATGATTTCAAATGCCGGGAACGAACGCTCGCGCACATCGATTTCGACAATGCGGTCGTCGAGTTTGCCTTCGCGCAGTTGCGCGCGCAGTTTTTCGCGGGTACGCGATTGCGAATCGCCGGTGGTGGTGCCTTCGATAAGAAATCCAGCTTGCGGAGTTTCCGCCGGACGCGGTGCTGGTGGCGGTAGAAGGATATCGAGCAGGCGCTCTTCCGCGTTCAACTCAGCTTTGTCGGAAACGTCTTCCAACTTTTCTTCGCGCACCATCTCGATGGCGATCTCGACCAGGTCGCGGATCATCGATTCCACGTCGCGTCCGACGTACCCGACCTCGGTGAACTTCGAGGCTTCCACTTTCATGAACGGAGAATTCGCCAGCTTGGCCAGGCGGCGGGCGAGTTCGGTCTTGCCCACGCCCGTGGGGCCGATCATGATGATGTTCTTAGGAATGACTTCTTCGGCCATATCCTCGGGAAGCTTCTGGCGGCGCATGCGGTTGCGCAGCGCGATGGCAACGGCGCGCTTGGCGGCATTTTGGCCGATGACGTACTTGTCGAGTTCGGCGACGATTTCGCGCGGAGTGAGATCGTCGAGCGCGGCCTGAGTTTCTTCAGCGGTGGGTGGAAGGTAGATGGCCATAAAAGCATTCAGCACTTAGCACTCAGCATTCAGTCCGTCAGCCTTTCGTTTTGGCTGACTGCCGAGCGCTGAACGCTGATTGCTACAACTCCTCGATCGTGATCTTGTCGTTAGTATAGATGCACATTTTGCCGGCAATCTTCATTGCTTCTTCGGCGATCTGACGGGCGGAAAGCTGCGTGTGTTCGGCCAAGGCTTGCGCTGCAGCCTGGGCATAAGGACCTCCGCTACCAATCGCGGCGATGCCGCCGTCAGGCTCGATTACGTCGCCTTGACCACTTAGCAGGAACGTCTGTTCGTTGTCAGCAACTAGCAGCAGGGCTTCAAGATGCCGCAGGAATTTGTCGGTGCGCCAGTCTTTGGCCAACTCAACGGCTCCGCGGCTTATGTTGCCGTGGTATTGCTCCAGCTTCGATTCGAAGCGACTAAAGAGCGAAAAAGCGTCGGCCGTCGAGCCGGCGAATCCGGCCAGAATTTTATCTTGATAAAGGCGGCGGATCTTGCGTGCGGTGTGTTTAATAACCCCTTCGCCGAGAGTAACTTGGCCGTCTCCGGCTAGGACTACATGACCATCGCGGCGAACACAAAGGACTGTGGTGGAACGAATCAGACGCTTTCTAGGCATGTTGGAAACATGATTATAACAGCCGAATGTAGGGCGGACACTCCTGTCCGCCAGGCGGACGGCAAGGAATTCGTGGTTTATCACAGGCCTCAATCCCGATCATGGGGTGCCTATTGATGCCGGCGGACAGGAGAGTCCGCCCTACATTCGTCACTCGCCGACCGCTGACCGCCGTTCGCCGATTTGCTCACGACATGACACCAACATCCGGCTAACCTCGCTTCAGAACGGCGAAGGAGGCAGCCATGAAGCAGCACAACAAATTCAACCGCGGCGAGGCGGCAGCCCTGGCCATCGCTTTGGCGATTGCCGGCACGCTGGCTTTACTTAACCAGATCCTGCCCCTGTGGGGAGGCGAGATTTCCTGGGCCGGGCTGCTGCATGCATCTCCTTACTTGCTGGTGACAGTGGGACTGAGCTTGCTGGTGGCGGAAGAACAGGCGGAGACTGTTGTAAGCTCCCCGAGCGTGATTCGCCAGAAGGAAGGCAGATATGAACGGTAACAAACTCACGACATCAATGTTCGCTGGCGGCGCGGTCATTCTTTTTGGCGTGCTCTTGCTGCTGGAGCAGTTCGGAGTGATTCCCGCGCACTGGTTCAATTTCTGGGCGGTCGTGCTTTGCATGCTGGGGATTTTCCAGATGATTCAGGCACAGCGCTGGAGCAGCCGGGTCTGGGGTGCGTTCCTGATAGTGTCGGGTTTTGCGCTGGAGGTGACGTCCCTTGGAAAGATGAATTTTCATCTGGCCAAGACTTGGCCGGTTTTCATCATTGCCATGGGCGTGATCATTCTTATTCAGGCGATGGAAAAACCAGGGTCGATCGGCGGTTCCCTGACACCGCACTTCAGTCTGCTGAGCTGCATGGGTGGCGGCGAATTCAAGATCCGTGCCCGGAACTTCCGCGGAGGGTCGGCGACCGCGATCATGGGCGGCTTCGACATCGACCTGCGCGAGGCTGAGATGGAGGGGGAAAACGCGGCAGTCACTCTGAACGCCTTCATGGGTGGCGGGGTGCTTCGTGTGCCGGAGACTTGGGCGGTGCAATTGCGCGGCTCGATGATTATGGGCGGCAACAGCCTTAAGGTGCGAGAAATTGTCGTACCGCAGAAAACCTTGTTCGTGGATGGGATGTCGGTGCTGGGCGGTTTCGAGATTCGCAACTGAGTCTTTATGCATCCTCTGCTGGCGCGGCTACGAAATCTCGGAATTTACCTACTGGCATGGATCCCGCTGGCGGCGATGCTGGCGTACCTGCTGAAGGCTTCAGGCGGGTTTGGCTGGAACGAGGCGCTGGCGCTTAGTTTCCCGCTGTGTTTGTTGTATGCATTTGTTTGCCTGGCGGCATGGTATCCCTGCCGGGTAACGCCGCTGGAAACTTCGAGCTTTGGCCGTTTGGCCGCGACTCATCTGCTGGCGGCGCTTTTGGTCAGCACTTTGTGGACCGGCGCCGCCAAGGCCATGGCGTGGAAGATGGACTGGCTTGG